>NZ_JBFBAS010000024.1:0-109063 GCF_040682335.1 Streptomyces sp. NPDC051219 | reverse complement strand
GGCTACGCTCGCGATCCCGGCGTCCCGGCAGGCCCGGGCAACGCGGACAGCGATTTCGCCTCGGTTGGCGATGAGCACCTTGCGCACGATGGCTCACTTCTCCTGGCTCGTTGGCTCGTTCTGTCGTCTGGCGGAACAGCGGTGCTCTGCGCACTCATAGCCAGGCTCGTCGGCCTGGACCGTTGGTTCAAGGCGCAGCCTTCAAGGGTTCGGTGAACTTCCCCCGGCGCGGGCAAAGTCGGCCGGGGGAAGGTGACGCCGAGGTCAGAGGCCTGTCAGAGGCACCGAACTGTCGGGGGAGCTGACCCCCTGGCCCGGGGCCGCGCGCACCCTCGGGCGGGGGTCAGGCGTGACCGAACCGGAATCCGACGCCTCGGACCGTGATGATCCAGCTGCTTGATCCGAGCTTTCCGCGCAGGCTGCTGACATGGGTGTCGATGGTGCGGCCGGGCCGGGACCAGGAGTCGTCCCAGACCTGCGTCATGAGCTGCTTGCGCGAGATGACGTTCTCGGGCTGGGAAGCGAGCAGGTACAGGAGGTCGAACTCCTTGCGGGTCACCTCGACCGGACGGTCGTGCAGGCGGACCTCGCGGGTGCGCGCGTCGATCAGCAACGGACCGCTGCTGATGACCTGAGAGGTCTGCGGCTGCGGGCGCACCCGGCGCATCACGGCCTCGATGCGGGCCATCAACTCACGGAACCCGTAAGGCTTGACCATGTAGTCGTCCGCTCCGGCCTGCAGCCCGAGGACCCGGTCGAGCTCGGTGTCGCGGGCGGTGACCGCGATGACCGGGGTCTCGCAGTCTGCCCTGATCCCCCGGCAGACCTCGAGTCCGTCCAGATCGGGAAGGTCCAGGTCGAGCAGGAGCAGGTCGGCATCGCGATGTGTCTGGAGTGCCTTGGCGCCCGTGTCGACACTGTCGGCCTCGTATCCGTGCCGGCGCAGGCCCAGGACCAGAAACTCGGCAGCGCGTGGCTCGTTCTCCACGACGAGTACACGCAGCGCGGTGCGCGCGTCTCCCGGTCCCGGTCCTGGGCCGGGTGTCGTGGGCAGGCGGGCCGTTGCCTGTCGCGGTATGCGGGCTTCGAGAAGGTTTCCACTGGGCTGCTTCATCTACTGCTCCTGCACTTCACGCGGCCCAGAGGGCCGCGAGCCACCGTTTGGAAGCAGATTACAAACCGCTGCGCCGGTTTGTCAAAGAGGAAACAGCCATCTGCAGCCCCATGCACTTGGCCCGCATTGGGGCTGTGGCAGGTCAACTCCCGCGTAAACGTGGTGAATTGTACGCGTCCCTGTCGCCCCTGGTGGGCGCCGCCAGACTATGGCCAAGGCTTAACCGGAACGCAACGCCCCGGTCATTTGCCACATACGGGTTCACCCCCTGGAAATGAAACCAGGAAGTTGGTTTGATATCTACCATGACGCAGTCCCACCGCCCTGGTCAGGAGTCCCCGACTCCTGCGGCCCCTCGCACGGGCCGCCCCCCCACCCGCTCCCGCCCCGAGGGGAGGCTCCGTTGAGCAAGCAGGAACGTGCGACCCGCACCCGCTGCGCGCTGATCCGCTCCGCGGCGGCCGTGTTCGAGCGGCACGGATACGTGCAGGCGCGACTGGCGCTGATCAGCTCCGGAGCGGGGGTCAGCACCGGTGCGCTGCACTTCCATTTCGAGAACAAGGCCGCGGTCGCGGCGGCCGTGGCGGCGGAGGCGTCTCGCAGTCTGCGCGCCGTGTCCTGCCGTATCCGCCGGAGGAAAAGCACCGCCCTGCAGGCCCTCACCGACACCTCGCACGCCCTCGCGGATCTGCTGCGCCGGGACGCGGTGACCCGGGCCGGCTTCCGGCTCAGCTGCGACGGCGACCGGATCGCGGAGCCGGACCTTCGCGCCGAGTGGCAGAGCTTCGTGCGGGAACTGCTGGACGAGGCCGCCGACGAGGGTGCCCTTGTCGACGGCGTCTCCCGCAAGGACATGGCCGCGGCGATCGTGGCAGCGACCACCGGGTTCGAGGTGCTCGGGCGGCGTGACCCCGAGTGGCTGTCCCCGTATTCGCTGACCGGCTTCTGGCAGTTGATGCTGCCCCGGCTCGCCGTTCCGGAGGCGCTCGCCCTCCTGAACCCGGCCGGGGCCGACGCGGCGGGGGCCGGCCCCGGTATGGGCCTCTTGGCGGAGAGCGTCTGCGGGGCTTCTCAGTACAGCGAACCGGAACCGACTGCCCGGTTCTGAGCCCCCGGGTGAGGGACCTACGCCGGGCCGCCGCCGGGCCGGCGGTCCGGGCAAGGGGGCGCGTGATCGACGATCGACGGCCGGATCTACGTATACGTACGAGTGCAGCGACACCGGGACGGCCCTCATGACGGCCGGTTCGTCGTGTCTCCGCTGTGGATGGCGACGTTTCTCACGTGAGCCGCACACGGCAGCACACCGCAGGACCCTCACCGCTCCGCCGACGAATGGAGTCCACCTCATGCCATCCAGCGCCTTCAGCACCACCGCCTGGCTCGAAGACCTGGAGGAGGCAGTCCGGCGCCGCAACCCCGGTGAACCGGAGTTCCATCAGGCCGTACGCGAAGTGCTGGAGACGCTCGCACCCGTGATCGGCCTGCGCCCCGAATTCCGCGAGGCCAAGCTGGTGGAGCGGATGGCCGAGCCGGAGCGGCAGCTCATCTTCCGGGTGCCGTGGCAGGACGACCGGGGGGAGATCCACATCAGCCGTGGCTTCCGCGTGGAGTTCAACAGCGCACTCGGTCCCTACAAGGGCGGACTGCGCTTCCACCCCTCCGTCAATCTCGGCATCGTGAAGTTCCTCGGCTTCGAGCAGATCTTCAAGAACGCCCTGACCGGCCTCGGGATCGGCGGCGGCAAGGGAGGCAGCGATTTCGACCCGCGCGGCCGCTCCGACACCGAAGTCATGCGCTTCTGCCAGTCCTTCATGACGGAGCTCCACCGCCACATCGGCGAGCACACCGACGTCCCCGCCGGGGACATCGGCGTCGGCGGCCGGGAGATCGGCTACCTCTTCGGCCAGTACCGGCGCATCACCAACCGCTGGGAGGCGGGCGTACTGACCGGCAAGGGGACCGCCTGGGGCGGCTCCCACGTACGCACCGAGGCCACTGGGTACGGCAACGTGCTCTTCACCGCCGAGATGCTGAAGATGCGCGGCGAGCAGCTGGAGGGTCAGCAGGTCACCGTCTCGGGCTCGGGCAACGTCGCCCTGTACACCATCGAGAAGGCACAGGCGCTCGGCGCCCACGTACGCACCGTCTCCGACTCCGCCGGCTATGTCGTCGACGAGAAAGGCATCGACCTGTCCCTGCTCAAGCAGATCAAGGAGGTCGAGCGCGGGCGGGTGAGCGACTACGCGGCCCGGCGCGGGGCTTCCGCCCGCTACATCCTGGGCGGCAGCGTCTGGGACGTGCCCACCGATGTGGCACTGCCCTCCGCGACGCAGAACGAACTGACCGCCGAGGACGCCCGCACCCTTGTGCGTAACGGTGTCAAGGCCGTCTCCGAGGGGGCGAACATGCCGACCACGCCGGCGGCGATCCGTGTTCTGCGCGAGGCGGGTGTCGCCTTCGGTCCGGGGAAAGCCGCGAACGCGGGCGGCGTGGCGACCAGCGCCCTTGAGATGAGCCAGAACGCGGGCCGCGACAGCTGGTCGGCGGTCAGGGTCGAGGAGGAACTGTCCCAGGTGATGCGCGGCATTCACGACACCGTGTGCGCGACGGCGGAACGCTACGGCAGGCCAGGCGACTACGTCAGCGGAGCGAACATCGCCGGCTTCGAACGCGTCGCGGACGCCATGCTGGCCCAGGGACTGATCTGATCTCGCGCCCGCCCCTGGAACACCGCACGAACGGGACAGGGGCGGGCAGTGAGGCGGGCGCGAACGCGTGTTGTGCGCCAGGACGATCTCTACCGGCAGCTGGCCGCCACCCAGATGATCGGAGCGGCGGAGCGGTATCTCGGCGGAACCGGTGATGCGGACCCCACAGGCCGACTCTAGACTGTCGAAAGCCTGGAAAGTCCCAGATGAGGGAGATATGCACCATGGCCAAGCGAGGCAACAAGCGACGGGCCCGTAGGAAGAAGAAGGCGAACCACGGCAAGCGTCCCAACGCCTGAACCGATCCCCCCTGCGTCACCCCGCAGCGAGTGTGGTTCTGGCCCGCTCCGGAGTGACGTAGGGTTGTGTCCATCGACGCGGGGTGGAGCAGCTCGGTAGCTCGCTGGGCTCATAACCCAGAGGTCGCAGGTTCAAATCCTGTCCCCGCTACTGCGGGAAGAGGCCCGGATCCGCTGGATCCGGGCCTCTTCCGCGTCCCTGCCCCGACGGCCGCGGCTCCGGCCGGCCGCCGGGGGCTCCGCTTGGCACCACCGGGCGGGCCCGGCCCCGTCGTAGCGGCACGGGGCCGGGCCGGCGGGCCTGCCTACGGATGCAGGATGACCTTCGTGTAACCCTCGACGCGCTTGTCGAACTTGTCGTACGCCGACGGGGCCTGGTCCAGCGGTAGTTCGTGCGAGACGACGAAGCTCGGCTTCGCCCGGCCCTCGATGATCATGTCGCGCAGGTAGCGGTTGTAGCGCTTCACGTTGCACTGCCCCGTACCCACCCGCAGGCCCTTCTCGAAGAGCTTGCCGATCGACACCAGGAGCATGCCCTTCTTGGCCTGCTCGTCGGGGCCTCCCGGGTCGGCGGGGACGTACAGGCCGGGGATGCCGAGGGCACCGGTGGGCCGGACCGTGCCGACGAGCGAGTTCAGAACGGTCGCCGGTTCCTCGCGGTCCTCTCCGCGGGCCATCGCTTGGTAGCCGACGGCGTCCACGCCCTTGTCCGTGCCGACACCCTCCGTCTGGTCCTTGATCTGCTGCACCGGGTCGCCCTCGGCGAAGTTGATCGGCATTGCGCCGATCTCCCGGGCCTTCTCCAGCCGCTCGGGAACCCGGTCCACGACGAAGACCTTGCTCGCGCCGCGGAGCAGAGCCGAGTACGCGGCCATGAGCCCGACCGGCCCGCCGCCGTACACCGCGACGCTCTCGCCCGGGCGGACCTGGGCGAGTTCACAGCCGTGGTAGCCGGTGGGGAAGATGTCGGCGAGCAGCATGAAGTCGTTCTCGTTCTCGTTTCCCTGCGGCAGCTTCAGGCAGTTGAAGTCGGCGTAGGGAACCCGGAGGAATTCCGCCTGGCCGCCCGGCCAGGGTCCCATGGCGACATAGCCGTAAGCGCCGCCTGCGAATCCCGGATTGACGGTCTGACAGAAGCCGGTGAACCCCTCGACGCAATTGGTGCAGAACCCGCACGCGACATTGAAGGGCATGACCACACGGTCGCCCTCCTTGAGGGAGGTGACGCCCTGGCCGAGCTCCTCGATGATTCCCATGTTCTCGTGACCGAAGACGATGCCTGGCTCGGCCGCTGTACGTCCTTCGTACATGTGCAGGTCCGAACCACAGATCGCGGTGGAGGTGATCCGTACGATCACATCGTTCGGGTGTTGGATGCTGGGCTTGTCGACATCCTCGACCGCCACTGTGAACGGTCCCTTGTAGACAACGGCTTTCATTTTGTTGCCACCTCCTGCTCGGGGATGGGCACGCGTGATTCCCCCGCCTTTTCGCGTGACCCATATCTCATGATTCTCCGGCCTGCTGGAGGGGGCAAGCCGGTAAGGTCAGGAGGAATATCCGACCGGATATCGCACCACCGTCGAGAAACGGAAAGGAAGGCAGACACATGGCTGCACAGCGGCTCGGGACCCTGCTCGTCCCAGTGCCTGGCCTGTCCGGCACCTCGTATCCCGCAGGGACAACGGTTACTGTCCGCGGTCGCGGCGCGACTGTCGATGCGTTTGTGAACGGCGACTGGCTCCCCCTGTCGTGGTGGGAGTTCTCCGACGGCCTCCGCGAGGACATCGCCGACCGTTGATGTGCCCGTGGCTTCGCCGGCCACGCCTCTGATCTGCGAGGTGCCGGCGGTACCTGCCACGGTCTCGCCCGGGCGCACGTGGCGCGCCCGCGCGCCGAGTACATGATCGATCACGGCAACCCGCAGCCGTAGTTGTGGGCCCGACGAAGGCCGGTAGCCGGGCGTCATCGCGGCCCAACCAACGGCTCAGCAGTGCCCGTGACGACGGTCGGCGGGTAAAGGCCCTGCTCTGGCCGGCACTTGGCGACAACCGGGTCGAGTGAGCAGACGGTCACCCCCGGATCCGCTGCCGCGCCACGTACCGGTGGTACGGCCTCTCGGGTCGGGTCATTCGCCTGGCGTCGGGCCGGGTTCTCCGGCGCCCCCTCCCGACGGGCCGCCCTGGCCATTGCGTTGCGCGAAGACGGGCAGCGCCCGGACCATGTCGGGGGGAAGGGCCAGGCCCTGGTCGGTGGAGGGGTTGACCGCCAGCCACAGGTCGTCCGCCGGCCAGTTCGCGGCCAGCTCGGCGACGAGGACGCGGAGCGCGGTATCGGGGTCGCCCCCGGCCGCCACCAGCGCCTCCTCTGTGGTGAAGACAGGGATGTATCGATTGCCCTCCTGCTCGATCACCGGCAGAGCGATGGCGCCCTCGGGACGCTCCTCCCCGCCCTCGGCCGGCGGCGCCTGCGGCAGCAGGGCCACGCTGGTCGCGAGATCGATCAGGGCGGCCTGGGTTTCCGCCGCGTCCGCTGCCGCCTGGGTTTCCGCCGCCTCCGCCGCGGACCGGGCTGACCCGTTGGGAGGCGCCTCGGTCGGGGGCGTGTGTTCGTCGGGCGTCGGGGTGCTCATGTCTTGTCCTCACGTCGGCGTTGCTACCGGCCACCCGCTCGACACGGGTGGACAAGGGTTGCCGCAGTCGCCGCGGGATGCCGCCCAGCGGCACGGGGCCGGGGCAAGCGTGGCAATACCACCAAGGCTATGCCGCCCGACGTTGTGAGTGACATCCACGTTCTCGATCAGGAAATCGGTGGTGCGCACCTGGAGGCGGGTCCCGGACCGACCCTCGCGAACGGATCGAGCGACCTGGTCCGGCGACGGCTCCCTTCGGACCGAGGACCGGCGAGTCGTGCGGTACGGCGCGTCGCAAGCCCGGTCCGGCCGTGGCAGGGCGGACGATCGGGGAGATGTCATCCGTACACAGGAGGGATCTACCGTGGCCACCACGCGCAACGCTCACACCGAGTGGGAAGGCGATCTGCTCAAGGGCTTGGGGGAGGTCACGCTCGACTCCTCGGGAGTCGGCCACTTCCCCGTGACCTGGGTTTCTCGCGCCGAGGAGCCTCGCGGGAAGACCAGCCCCGAGGAGCTGATCGCCGCCGCCCACTCCAGCTGCTTCTCGATGGCTCTGGCGAACGCTCTCACCAAGGCAGGAAATCCACCGACGCTGCTCACGACGAAGGCCGCGGTCACATTCGAGCCGGGCACGGGAATCACCGGAATCCACCTCACGGTGGAGGGCCAGGTGCCGGGTGTCGATGAGGCCGCGTTCAAGGCTGCGGCCGAGGACGCGAAGGCCAATTGCCCGGTGAGCCAAGCACTCACGGGCACGACGATCACGCTCTCCTCCACCCTGGCCTGACACCCGCGGGCGCGTGGCGCCGTCGCCCGAGGGGTTGGGGCGGCGGCGACAACCCCGAGGAACGCGGGTGCGTGAACGCGAGTGCGTGAACGCGAGGCAGTGATCGCGAGGCAGTGAACGCGAGGCAGTGAACGTGCCCGGGCTCCGGGGACGCGGCGCTTCAGACCCGCCCGGCCTCGCCCGGGCTCCGGGCGCGCGCGTCAGGCCTCGCCGCGCAGCCCCCCCGCCTCCTGGGTGAGCCAGGCCGGCCTGACCATCTCGACATTGCGTCCCACGCCGTCGGCGGCCCGGATCAGCGCTTCGGCAGCCGCCTGCGGGTCCGGCACCGCCCGGGCGTGGGCCGCCTCGGCCAGCGCCTGCGCCGCCGCCTTCTCCGGCGACCCGGCGAGCTGCAGCGACACGGCCGCCCGCTCGGCTGCCTCGGCCGACTGCCCGTACTGGCCGTCGGTCCAGTACGCCCACGCCGTGTTGTAGAGGCAGACTCCTTCGGTGCGCGGATTCTCCATCTCCGAGGCCGCCTGGAGCGCCGCCTCCAGTGACGTCAGTGCCTCCGCCACCCGCCCCAGCGCGAGGAGGGCAACGCCCTTGGCGTTCAGCGCGTAGTCGGTCGCTTCCTGGACGCCCGCGTCCTGGTAGACGCGCACGGCCCTGTCGCCCGCCTCGATGGTCTCCTCCCAGTGGCCCAGGGTCAGCAAGGCCGTGAAGCGCGCGTTCCAGGAACGCGCCTCGGTGAGCAGGTCCCCCGACGTACGTGCGAGCCCGTGCAGCCGGTCGGCACCGGCGAGAGCCGCCGCCCCGTCGCCCAGGGTGCTGTGGGCCAGGCTGAGGCTCAGGATGGCGTGTACCTCGCCTTCGGCGTCGCCGTTCTCGTGCGCCAGGTCGCCGGCCCTGGCCAGCGGGCCCACCGCGGCGTCGAGGCGGCCCAGCTGCCGATAGGCATCGCCGAGGCCGAACACGGCGTTCTGCAGCGCCTGGCGGTCACCGACGCGCTCCGCCAGGTCGGCGGCCTCGCTGAACAGGTCGGCGGCGTCCGCCAGCGGGCCTCCGCTGAGCCGTGCGTGACCGAAGCCGATGAGGTGGGCAAGACGCGCCCGGTCGTCACTCAACTGTCCCTCCATGGTCAGATGCATCGAGATCGCCGCGAGCACGGAGCCCTTCCAGACCAACCACTCGCTGACCGCGCCAAGGACCAGAGCGGCATCGTCCAGGTCCCCTGCGCGCACCCGGTGCTCGAATTCGCGCCGGTACGGCTGGACGTCGTCCAGGGTCCGCCAGTCCGAGCGGGCCGGGGCGATGCTCGCGTACCAGTCGGCCGCCCGCCGCTCCACGGACTGCCGCCCCAGCACGCCGTCCCGTGGCATCGCGCTGTACGCGAGGTCGGCATCCATCGGGTGCAGCGCGAAGGTGCGGCTCGCTCTGTCGACCGACAGCATGCGCACCCGTAGCAGATGGGACAGGGCCGACGCGACGTCGATCCCGGGATCGAGCCCGGCCACGATCCATTCGATCGCCTCCCGTCGCACGGGCGTCCGCAGCACGGCGAGGACGTTCAGCACGGCGCGGCTTTCGGCGCCGAGCCGCTGGTACCGGTCATGCGCGAGGCCTGCGACCACGTCGCCGCGCAGGGTGAAATTCTCCAGCACCTCCTGCAGCGTCGGCAGGGTCAGCGTGTCGTCGGCCATCGCGCCCACCAACAGTTCCAGTGCGCGTGGAACCCCGTGGACGTGGACCGTCGCCTGCAGCAGTTGCTCCTCCGACAGCTGCGCCACCCCAAGGCTGCCGTCCTGGTCGAGTTCGCGCAGCAGCGCCACGGACTCGGTGGGTGGCAGCCCTTCGGACACCTCGACCTCCGCGGCGAAACGCCGCAGCTCGGGCGCGAGCCGTGGCGGAATCTGCGACGTGACCAGCAGCCGTGGCGTGGACCTGGCACGGAAGAGGCAGTCGAGGAACATCGCGAATTCCTCGTCGTCGAGCCGACCGTCGTCCTCAAGCAGGTCTTCGAGGTTGTCCAGCAGGATGATGAAGAGCTGGTCCCCCATCGCGGCGAACAGCTCGCCGATCTTGTCGTGTGCGGGGCGGTTCGTGGCCCAGACGTCCAGCAGACGGGCCTCGCGCTCGGTGCCGAGCAGGTGGGCGCAGTCGAAGTAGAGGCGCTCCAGGGAGATCCCCGACGTACGGGTGCTCAGATTGACCAGCCCCGACGGCACCGGTGCCTGCACTTGGCCGGGCCACTCGCCCTGCTCCAGCAACTCCATGACCTTGGCCGCGACCGCGCTCTTGCCGATGCCCCGACGTCCGGTGACGGTCACCATGCGGATGGCCGGATCGGAGAGGTGGCGGCCGATCAAGTCGCGTACGCCCGAACGGTTTTTGAACAACTCGAGCCCGTGCGTCACCGGCAGCCCGATCACCTTGGCAGTTTCCTGCGCGGGCCGGGAGCCCTCACTACCGGTCGGCCCGGACCCCACATCGGGCAGCGCTTGCGGGTCGGCGATCGCCAACAACGCGGCCAGCTCTCCCCGTAGCGGGTCGCCGACCCGGCGCAGAGTGTGGTCGATGCGGGCCGCCGTCAGCCGGCCCATCCCTTCCCAGCGGTGGTGCTCGGCGACCACCCCGACTATGTGGCAACCGACCCACACCGCGGCACCCGACATCCCCGACCACGGCGACACCTTCGGATCGGGGTCGGCAGCCGCCACCGGAACCGTGATCTCCAGCGTTCCTGTCCTCAGGTTGGACAGCGCCGCCACGGTCCCGTCCGCCTGGTGCAGCTCCCGGAACTGCCGCCCGTCGGGACGGCGTCGCTGCTTCCACAGCGGGAACCCCGCCGCGTGCACGCCTATGACGGCATGACGGTCGTCGCTGATCCAGCCGAACCGTGCGGGTTCGACCGAGGGGGCACCCGAGGGCGGCGCGAACGTCAGCACTGCCACATCGGTGTCCGCGTCCGACCATGTCACCGTCGCCGCCACCACCCACTGGCCCGGCCGGTCGGCGTCGAACCGCACCTGCACGCCGGTGGCGCCCGTCAC
Organism: Streptomyces sp. NPDC051219; assembly: GCF_040682335.1. Taxonomy (NCBI): domain Bacteria; kingdom Bacillati; phylum Actinomycetota; class Actinomycetes; order Kitasatosporales; family Streptomycetaceae; genus Streptomyces; species Streptomyces sp. NPDC051219. The sequence continues at coordinate 98,485 of NZ_JBFBAS010000024.1, read as the reverse complement.
CACATGGAACGCGGTCAGCACCGCCGTATCGCCGACCCGGTACCCCGACCCGCGCCGCCCGCCACCGGCGCTCGTGGTGACGATCACCTCGGCGATGCGATGCGGGTCCAGTCCGTCCCCCGCGGCCGCCCGCTCAGTCCTCACCGAGCAGCTCGTCTCCGGAGATCAACGCCATCTGGTCCGGCGCGTCCGTACGCACCGGCTGCAAGGTCAACGTGAGCTTCTGCGTGACCATGGTCGACCGCCTTGCCGTCGCACCGGCATCGAACACCCAGAACCGGACCTTCACCCCCGGCTCATGAGTCCGCTCCACCCCCACAGACAACTCCAGCTCCACCCGCTCCGCCTTGAACCGCAGATCGGCATCCTCACCGGCCGACATCGCCCGGCTCAGCTCCTTGCGCAGCTGCGCGATCATGTCCGCCAACTCGACCGCATCGTTCACAAGCAGGCCCCCAACGCACTCTTTCTCATCAACTACCCACTGTGCAGGGCAACATCATCACCCATCAGCCCCCTGGCGCGTCCACCCTGCCGGGCCCATGCCCGAATCACGTCACCGGGCCGGAACCGGCAGTTTGCGGTACAAGGTGCGGGCGTCCGGGGTCCACAGCGGCAACCAGTGCCTTAACGGGCGTTGTGTCATGGCGCGCGAACCATTATCTGTAGCCGTGAAGTAAGAAATTGAAGCAACGCGCGGTGAGGTTATCTCACACAACAGGCCGAGTGGACTATTTGAACACGCAAACCAATCTCACCGTGCTACTGTTGATCTCAGTTGCAGTTGTGGTTCCCAAAAACTCCAAGTGCCCCCAGCGGTCTTTCCCGCCGCTGGGAGTGCTTTTGTATTTCCGGTGCTTTCCGGGCGGGGCGATCATCGCGGCGACTCGAGGCTCGCACAGTGCGAGCCTCTGGGCACTGCCCCGAAGGAGATTTGACATGGCTAGTGGCACCGTGAAGTGGTTCAACGCGGAAAAGGGTTTCGGCTTCATCGAGCAGGACGGTGGCGGCGCTGACGTGTTCGCCCACTACTCGAACATCGCCGCCCAGGGCTTCCGTGAGCTTCAGGAAGGCCAGAAGGTGAACTTCGACGTCACGCAGGGCCAGAAGGGCCCGCAGGCGGAGAACATCGTTCCCGCCTGACGCTGACGCGTAGTACGAGTCGGGGCCCGCACCTTGGGGTGCGGGCCCCGACTCGTTGCGTTTGAGGGCACAGCTTTCCCCCTCATCCCGTGGTGATTGCAGCCGCGGCAGGCACCCCGGAATCCGCAGTCTCAACGCACGGCGGACGGCCCACCCGGCTCCGGATGCATATTCCGTATGAGCTTCCACTCCGGAACTCCGGCCCTGACGCCCGGATCACTCCGCACATTTCGGCGACTGACCCGCTGTTTCTCTTTCCGGTCGGATCCGCGTTCGCTTTCAGTTTGGCTCGTTCTCGCGATTCTCCGAGCTGCTCATCTGCTTCGGGAATTCCTTGATACGTGCCGCATCGAGGAAGGTTCCGCATGAACCGCACACGCACGAACGACCGCTTCTCCCGCACCCGTACGGGCGGCGGCGCCGGCCAGGGCAGCCGCATTGGCTCGTCGACCCCCAGTCGTTCCGGCGGGCCGAGCCGATCCGGCGGCTACGGCCGCCGGCCCGCCTCGGTGCAGGGTGAGTTCGCGCTCCCCAAGACGGTCACCCCCGCGCTGCCCGCCGTCGAGGCGTTCGCCGGTCTCGACATGCCCGAGCAGCTGCTCGCCGCCCTCGGTGCCGAGGGCGTGACCGTACCGTTCCCGATCCAGGGCGCGACCCTGCCCAACACCCTCGCGGGCCGTGACGTACTCGGCCGCGGGCGGACCGGCTCGGGCAAGACGCTGGCCTTCGGACTGGCGCTGCTGGCGCGTACCGCCGGTCAGCGCGCCGAGCCCCGGCAGCCGCTCGCCCTGATCCTCGTCCCCACCCGTGAGCTGGCGCAGCAAGTTACCGACGCGCTCACTCCGTACGCCCGCTCCGTCAAGCTGCGGATGGCCACGGTCGTCGGTGGTATGTCGATCGGCAAGCAGGTCGGCGCGCTGCGAGGCGGGGCCGAGGTCGTCGTCGCGACCCCGGGGCGGCTCAAGGACCTCATCGACCGTGGCGAGTGCCGGCTGCACCAGGTGGGCATCACCGTGCTGGACGAGGCCGACCAGATGGCCGACATGGGCTTCATGCCGCAGGTCACCGCGCTGCTCGACCAGGTCCGTCCGGAGGGGCAGCGGATGTTGTTCTCCGCCACCTTGGACCGTAACGTCGACCTGCTGGTCCGCCGCTACCTGACCGACCCCGTCGTCCACTCGGTGGACCCCTCTGCCGGTGCGGTCACGACGATGGAGCACCACGTGCTGCACGTCCACGGCGCCGACAAGCACGCCACCACGACCGAGATCGCGGCCCGCGACGGCCGCGTGATCATGTTCCTGGACACCAAGCACGCCGTCGACCGGCTGACCCAGGACCTGCTCAACAGCGGTGTACGGGCCGCCGCACTGCACGGCGGGAAGTCGCAGCCGCAGCGCACCCGCACGCTGGCGCAGTTCAAGACCGGGCACGTCACCGTGCTGGTCGCCACGAACGTTGCCGCCCGCGGGATTCACGTCGACAACCTCGGGCTCGTCGTCAACGTCGACCCGCCGGCCGACCATAAGGACTACCTCCACCGCGGCGGCCGTACGGCCCGCGCAGGCGAGTCCGGTACCGTCGTCACCCTGGTCACCCCGAATCAGCGCCGCGACATGGTCCGCCTCATGTCGGACGCCGGGATCCGCCCGCAGATCACCCAGGTCCGCTCCGGCGAGGCCGAACTGAACCGCATCACCGGCGCGCAGGCCCCCTCAGGCGTCCCGGTCGTCATCACGGCACCGGTGACTGAGCGCCCCAAGCGGAGTGCCGCCTCCCGCCCTCGGCGCGGCCGCCCCTCGCAGTCAACGCGCCGTACCGCCCAGCGGCAGTCCGCATTCGACGCGGCGGCCTAGAACCCCGGTCGCACCGCTCTCCCCTTCTCCCTGTGAGGCCTCATGCGCTGTGTCATCGCCCGGTTCCCGTTCGACCTGACCAAGAGCGGCGTGCTGCAATCGATGAAGGGCGTCAAGCCCGAGCCGGTCACCGGTGAGTCCGTGATCATCGGTCGCCGCCAGTACCCCGTCAAACAAGCGGGTGAGATCATCACCCGCCAAGACCGCAGGGATTTCACCGCCGGCGAAGTCCTCCGGGCCATGGCCCTCCTCGGCTTCACCTGCCGCACCCTCCCCGAGGCCGCACCCGCGCGCGCCCTCAGCCCGTTCAAGCGAGCTTCCGCGATGCTCGGCACTCCTGTGTCCGTCTGACCGACGGGCAGACGCGAGCCGACACCTGAACAGCAATGAGGGCCCGACCGGCGCGCGCCGGTCGGGCCCTCATTGCGTGTCGTCCGGTTCCCGTCGTAGTGGTGGCTCAGTGGTCGGAGTAGCTGAAGTCGCCCATGGTTCAAGCGCTGAGCCCTGGATCGAGACGACCCAACGTGCCGCCCGTCCCCGCGATCCAGAGGCAGCACCTCGCCTGCCCGCGCCGGAAAGATGTGGCGCGAGATGAACCGCCAAGGCCATCGGGTGGCACGGTGCACCGTCGAACGACACCTTCCCGCCGTTTCGTCGACTGGTCCGCGTCCATGTCGAAACAGACCCAACTCGTTCTGGGTGGCGTGGACATGGGCCTGTGGCAGCGGGACCGCGAAGGCCGTTCGCACCCCCCGGGTGAGCTGGTGCCGCACTCGGAGCCGGCAGCCAATACACGCCGTTCAGCTCACCGAGCGCTCGGCAAGGCCAGATCGCGGCGTCGATCGGCTCGGTCGGTGACGCGTACGACAACGCTCTGATCGAGTCGACGATCCGCCTGTTCAAGACCTAGGCCATCAAACCGCAGCGGCCCTGGAAACCCTCTCGCACGTCGAGCCCGCCACCGCCGAGTGGGTCGACTGGTACAACCACCGCCGACTCCACTACTACCGCACCACCACGAAATCCCAGGTCACAGTAACCATCTCGAGTCTCCAGCCAACTCGGGGCGGTTCAGCTTGACGCCGCCTGCCTCGGCTGTGCGCGTCTGCGGGTGTGCAAGGAGGGGCCCGGGCAGGTGACCGTTCCGTGTCACTGGCCGGGTGGGTGGGGGGCAGCTATTCGCCGAGGAGCTTGAGCCGGTACCTGTCGGTGAGTTCTGCGACCCATTCGTCCGAGAACCCGAGACCGTACTGCTCGCCCAGCTCGGCGCGCCGCTGGATGAACTCGGCAGGACCGGCCGCCGTTTCGGCGACCGTGCCCAACTCGTCGAAGAACCGCTCGAAGCCGGCGGGGGAGAGGATCTCCAGGATCCTCGCCGGTTCCGGTCCGGCGTTCCAGAAGGTGTGCAGGATCCCTCGCGGCTTGAGGATGTACGAGCCCGGGCCTGCCGTGGCCTCCTGGTCGCCTACCCGTGCACCGACCCGGCCCTGCAGGACATATGAGAACTCGTCCTCGCGGCTGTGTATGTGTGGCGGTATGAGACGGCCCGGCTCAATCGGGTGCTCGACGATCGAGAACTGGTTGCCGGTCTCCTCGCCCCAGACCTTGAAGTCGACCCCTATGCCCCCGAGCCAGATCGACTTGCCCTCGTCCGGTTCGATCACGAAGCGGAGAGCCCTCATAACGGCCTCCCGGGTGTCGTTTTCACCGTCTCATCCCACCCTATGCCGGGTTCCCGGGAGGTGCCCGGCAGGTCCACCCCGATCATCCCGGGCGTCCGCATCGCAGATCCGTCAGTAGCGTTGGCGGAGGCAGACTCAACGGGCACGGCTGAGGGTGTGCAGGTGGTCCAGGACTCGCCGCCCCGACACCGGACGCTGCCGCTGCGGACAGAGGCATGCAGAGGATCACGCATAAGTCTGGGGCGAGCGCCGTGAACTGGTACGACTTCGCAGCTCAGTTCACCGACGTCCAATGGCGGCGAACTTCTGGCAACAACCGGAAGAAGGTGGCCGAAGCGCTCATGACGGCAACCATCGCCCTTCTGGGCACACGCTGCCAGCCAGGTTCCGGCCCGTCGATGTCCGGACCGCGCTGCGCGAGGCCGCGTTCAACCAACCGCCGCAGTGAGGCTCCGTCCGCGCGTGCCGGTGCTGTTTGCCCCCCTACGCCCGCTGCATCTCGGGTCAGCTCAAGGCTCATCAGAAGCGCATCGAGGCCGGGGGAGACCTGCCCTGCCTGACGGGGGGCGGTTGAGCCGCCGCCCGGCAGAACTTCGACACGTATTCGACAGAGCCACCGCAGAAACCCGGTGACAGCCGGCCTTCGCCGGACCGTTTCCGTGATTAATCGGGTGAGGTCCGGTGGTCGTTTCTGCGCCGCACTACCGCTGTGACCAGCAAAAAGGCCCTCCGCGAGGGAGGGCTGAACGCCGACAGAAAGAGTGCCCCCGGCAGGACTCGAACCTGCGGCCAAGCGCTTAGAAGAGAGTGGTCCAGTTCGCTGTGATCACAGCTCGGGCCTGCTGCTTAGTGGCCTGGCTCGGAGTCCGTGCGGCTTCGTCCCCGTGCATTCACCGGAAGGGAACACTCCGCCGCCCGTCCTCGGGCAGTCAGGGTGGACCTGCGGCCGAGGCACTTGGTTGAAGTGAGGCGTCGTAGCCGGTGCCCTCGGCGACACGAAACTGGCGGATGAAAGGTCTCTGACATCGGCCGGACACGGTCCTGCGCTGGCACCGTGACCTGGTCGCTCGCCATCATCGTCGCCCAGTCCCGGGAGCGACGCCATGGCAGCCGGTCGTGCCGGCCCATCGAACGGGGGCGGGACCGTGACATGGTCCCGCCCCAGACTTCGCTCCGCTCTCAGCGGAGGTGCGCTGACGTCACTTCAGGCCGAAGGCACGGGTGATGATTTGCTCCACGGCATTGCCGTCGGCGTCACGAGCGCCTGCCTTCAGGGTGACGTACCGGGCTCCCTTGGGGGCGTCCAGCTCCGTCCGCCAGCCGCGGCCGTCGGAGGTCCGCTTCAAGGACGCCCGATGCCAGGTGGCGCCGTCGTCGTAGGACAACTGCAGGGTCACGTTCTGGAAGGCGACCGGGGGCAGCTCCGCGTACGCGGTCGGCCACTGGCCCGGCATGGCCGGCTTGACGGTGAACTTTGCACCGCGGTGCGCCTTGCCCGAGAAGTCCGTGTCGACGTCGTAGTCCAGCTGGACCAGCGGCAGGGGCTCCATGTCGTGCGGCGCACCCGCCGCCGAGGTGAAGTCCCAGACCGTCCGGGTGCTGGGGGAGTAGGGGCTGGCCCAGGTGCCCCGGGACTGTTCCGAGACGATCCGGTACGGAAGTCGCTCGGGCTTCAGTCCCACCGCGGTGGCCCAATAGGTGGGCGCCTGCTCGAGCAGGGTGTCGCCCTGGTAGATCGAGGTGCTCGCCTGGACGCCCGGGTGGTTTGTGTATCCCGCGCGGTCGGCGCCCGCGTCGCCCCATCCGGCGCTGACCCACGCAGTCATGAAGTTGCTGAAGCGGCCCAGCATCGAGCTGCCGTACGAGACGCGCGGCCGCTGGATCGGGGAGAACCAGTTCTGCGCCGTGCGGCTTCCCGCACTGTAGTGCTTGTCCGCGGCGATGACCCGGGTCTCGCCGATTACCATCGCGCTCTCCCGGTACTTCACATCGGGGGACACGTAGTCGGTGCGATTGCCTTGGCCCTGACCCGGAAGCTCCGGCCACCCGACGGCCCACCAACCGTTTTCCGGCCACACGTCGTAGCGGAAGTCCGTCGCCTGGGCTGGGCGGTAGTTGCGGAAGGACATGTCGACCCGGGCGAGGTCGCTGGTACGCGGGCGGTAAGCGAGATCTGCCGGGATCTTGTTGTGGTATTTCCCTACCACGTCGTACAGGTACTCGGTGGTCGGGTTGGAATGCACCTGCAGTGACTTCCCGGCCTTGGTGACCTGGGAGATCAGGCGGCGGCCTTCCTCGTAGTCCAGCGTCGCGATGGTCAGCGGCGCGATACTGTCGAAGGCCAGCGGCTCCACGCGGCCGGGGCCGTCGTTGACGACGAGCAGCAGCCCGGCACCGGCTGCAGCTGCGGCTTCGGCCTGGGAGGACAGCGGAACCGTGTCGTTGCGGTCGACCACGACGGCCTTGCCGCGGACGTCACGCCCCTCGTAGTCCGCCTCGGCGCCCTGCCCCACGTGCACGGCCGCCATCCGGTGTGACCCCTTGGACAGGGGCTTCGTCCCGCGCCGCACCAGCAGGTCGCGGTAGGTCTCGCCACCCGCGGAGATCTTCAGCGCGGGCTGCTCATTGCGCCAACGGGTGCGGACTTCGAGGGTTCCGTCGGTGACCTTCGCGGTCGGCACTGCCCAGATGCTGTTCTCCGTGCGCGCCGGGAGGAAGGACCAGTACTGTTCGCTCACGCCGGAGAAGGTCCGCTTGTAGTCGACCCGGAGCGCGGTCGTCTCAGACTCCCGGGGCGTCAGCAGCTTCATCTGGCGAGCCTTGGTGGCGTCGAACTCGACGGTGGTGTCACGGTCGAGCTCGATCTGCGGCGCTGTGAGCAGGGCGCGTCCGCGGGACTGCGGACCCTGAGCGCCCTGGACCTGCATCCAGTAGGCCAGCGACCAGGTGCCGGCGGGCAGTTCAAGGGTGAAGACGCCGGGGTTGTTCCAGTCCTCGAAGTCGATACTCCAATCGCTCAGGTAGGGGTGGGATTCCTGGTCGGAGACCCCCGTCAGGGTTCCGATGTTCTTGTAGATCTCGCCCGACCGGTCCTTGGGTACGACCGTGAGCTTGAAGGTCTGGTTGGCGGTGGCGAAGCCGACGGCAGTATGGGCGAGGCGGGTGCCCGCCGCCGAGGCGTCGATACGTGCGTCGTAACCCTTTCCGGCGGCTGACTTGTCGACGTTCGCGGTCACGGTCACCGTGCTGGTGCCGTGCGCCGGGACGGTGACCTTGTCCTGCGACAGGGTGAACAGGCCGGTCGGGGCCTTCGACGACGAGACCGCGAGGTCCAATGCCACCGGGGCGTCGCCGGTGTTGGTGTACGTCACCGTCTTGCTGACTTTCGTGCCGGGCTCGGCGGGCCAGGCGTGCTCGCCCAGAGCGACCGTGCCGGTGGCGAACAGCGTGGTCTTGGTTGCCGCCGCGGCGTCGACCCGGCCGGCCCCTGCCTGGAAGGCGGTGTATTGCGGGGTCGGCTTGGAGGTGCTGACCAGGGCGTCCTTCAGTTGCTGCCCGGTCCAGTCGGGGTGCTCGGCGGCCAGCAGCGCGGCGGCTCCGGCGACATGCGGAGTCGCCATCGAGGTGCCGCTCAACTTCATATAGTCACCGCCTCCGCCGGCGTGCCGCGAGAGGGCGGCGAGAATGCCGACACCGGGAGCGGTGATCTCGGGTTTGACCGCGCTGTCACCCCAGCGCGGGCCGCGGCTGGAGAAGTCGGCCAGCTTGTCGTTGCGGTCCACGGCACCGACGGTCAGCGCCGCGTCCGCGGCGCCCGGCGTGGCGACCGTCTTCGCCTTCGGGCCCGAGTTGCCCGCGGCGATGGTGAACAGCGCGCCGGTCTCGGCACTGAGCTGGTTGACGGCCTGGCTCAGCGGGTCGGACCCGTCGGATGCGCCCCCACCCAGGCTCATGCTGATGACCTTGGCGCCCGCGTCCCGGGCGGCCCACTCCATACCGGCCAGGATCCAGGATTGGTATCCCTGGCCTTCGTCGTTGAGAACCTTGCCCACGTGCAGCCGAACGCCAGGGGCGACACCCTTCTCCTTGCCGCCGGAGGCCGCGCCGGTACCGGCAATGGTGGAAGCCACGTGGGTGCCGTGTCCTTGGCGATCCACGGCATCCGTTTCGGCGGTCGCCTGTCCCTGGGGACCATCACCGCCGCCGGGGTCCGAGTCCTGTACGAAGCTGGTCGCCTCGGCGATCTGGCCGACCAGGTCGGGGTGACTGTCGTCGATGCCGGTGTCCAGCACGGCGACGTCCACGCCCTGGCCGGTGTTGCCGCCGGCCCATGCCTCGGGTGCACCGATCTGCGCGGTCGAGTCGGCGAGGGTCGCCTCGACCTTGCCGTCCAGCCAGATCTTGGAAATGCCGCCGGCCAGGGTGGGCTTGGGTGCGGGGGAGGTGAGGAGGGTGTCACTGGGGGGCAGCGCGGATGCGTTCACGCCGGAGGTGATCGCCGACCAGAACTCGGTCGCCGTGTCGCGGTCCTCGGCGATGGCAGCACCGTCGATGCTGGAAAGGGAGCGAATCCTGGTCGATCCCCGCGGCGTCGCGCCCTGCTTGCGGGCAGCGGCAGCGCTGGCGTAGGTGACGATGAGCGGCAGCCGGTTCACCTGGGCGTCGTCGTATCCGTCGGTCACCAACTGGGTAACGTTGAAAAGCTCCTTGTCGAGGAGCCCGGCGGAGACATACGGAGCGGCTGACTCGGGATACACATACACGTCTTTGCCGACTCTGGCGGTCTTCGCCGCGATCGGCTCACCATGCGGGCCGGACACCGACACGGTGCCGGCGCCTCCGGCGGCGGGGGTGACCACAGCCTTGTCACCGGTGATCAGGGTGACGGTACGGGGGCTGGACTGCGCCGCCGCCTCGGCAGCCGGACCGAACACACTGGTCGACGCCTTGCTTCCGACCGGCGGTGTGGGCTGCGCGCCTGCGGATGTCGTGGCCGAGATGGGCAGCATGAGCACTGTGACGCCGAGCGCCGCCAGCCTCGCTCTATGAGAGGATATGAAAGGCAATTTGAATCTTCTCCGTTTTACGAGAAGTCAGGTACCAGAGCATCCTCTTACCTTGACTCGCGGTCAGCCATCATGAATCTTGGCGCAAGTTAGACATGGCACAGACGCGCCATCCACGCCAACGCCGCCGAGCTCATCACCCCGTTCCTTCCCCGAGGCATGGTGGACCTCGCCAACGACTCCGGCAGACCCCTCGCCGTCCACGTGACACTCGATGTCCTCGGCCTGGACAAGCAGGACTGGCAGCGGGTCTGTCAAACGTTTGGCTCTGTCTGCGGGGCCGACCGGGCTCGATCGTGGTCCAAGCATGATCAGTCAGTTCATGACGGGGCACCAAGAACGGAGCAACGACCAGCCGACTTTGCGGCCACGACTTGTGCTCCGAGACCCCTGAAATCGTCCGTGGGTCTTCGTCATTCTCAGGTGCTGGCCTGGGGGAACGCCCCCGTGATCCATCCCGCGAATAGGCCGCAGACTCCGACCGAACAGAAGGTCGCCGGATACATCGCCAAGTACGCGACCAAGGCAGCCGAGACCACCGGCACTCTCGACCGCCGCGTCGGCGAACTCGCCGAACTCGACCAACACCGTGTACCCGACCACGCACGGCGTCTCACCGCGCCTGCTGGGACCTCGATGAGCTCTACCCGGAACGGAAGCTGTGGGCCTGGGCTCACATGCTCGGTTTCCGCGGCCACTTCCTGACCAAGTCGCGCCGCTATTCCTCGACGTTCACCGAGCGCCGACAGGTCCGCGCCGACTACCGCGCAGCCGAACAACGCCAAGCCCTGTGCTTGCCTGAGCCGGACACCACACTCCTGCTGGCTGACTGGCGTTACGCCGGCCACGGCCGCACCCCCGGTGAATCCGCCCTCGCCGCATCTATCGCCGAAGACATCCGCATCAACCGAGAAACCGCCCGCGAAGCACTCGCCGACATCGAGGGGGATTGATGGCGACCGCAATTCGCTCGCGGGGGATGCTCACCCTCGCGGAGGTGTGTGAGGAGCTGCAGATCTCGCGCTCGACCTTCTACGACTGGCGGCAGAAGCGGCGCGCTCCTCGCTGCATAAAGCTGCCGAACGGTGACTTGCGGATCCGGCGCAGCGACTTCGAGCACTGGCTCGATGATCGTGAGGACGGTGTCTGATGGAGACCTCCTACGACATCAGGATCTACAAGATCCTCACTTATAAGGGAAGCCGGAAGACGTCCCACACGGTGCGCTGGGTCGTCGCTGGGAAGGCGTACCGCGAGCCGTTCGCCACGTTCGCCCCCTGGCCGACTCCTTCCGGTCAGAACTGGTGGCGGCGACTCGCCGCGGGGAGGCTTTCAACCTGACCACAGGGCGGCCCGTCTCGCATAGGTCCGGGGCGAGCGACGTGAACTGGTACGACTTCGCCGTCCAGTTCGCTGATGCCCAATGGCGACGGACCTCCGGCAATAACCGGAAGAACGTGGCCAAGGCGCTCATGACCGCAACCGTCGCCCTGCTTCACAGTCCACTGCCGGCCAGGTTCCAACCCGTCGACGTCCGGACCGCGCTTCGCGAGTTCGCGTTCAACACCAACCTCTCGGCAAACGGGTGTACGACCTGCGTCACACCTGCCTGACGACGTGGCTGAACAATGGGGTCCCGCCGGCCCAGGTGGCGGACTGGGCTGGCAATAGCGTTCCGGTGCTGCTAGCCACGTATGCCCGCTGCATCTCCGGTCAGCTCAAGGACCACCAGAAGCGCATTGAGACCGGAGGAGACCTCCCCGGAAGAACCGACGGAATGCTCTGACCCTTGGGTACGCGGCCGCCCCGATCCACAGGCGGCGGGGGGAACTGGTGATGGGCAGCCGGATCGGTTGGCCTTGAGCGCGGTACCCCTGCCCGCTGCCGACGCTGGTACGCCAAACGGGCCACGTACACATCTGGCCCGTCCGTCCCTTCTACTCCGCAGAGCACATTCAGCCGTTCTCCGGCGGCCAAAGTTATGAGGAAACGAAAAATCCTCGGATTCTTTCCGAGGCAGAATTCATATGCCCAATGGCCAGGTGCGGCCGATTTCTCGGCACCGTGCCGGGCCGCCGCGCGTGAGACGGCCCGTACCCTTTCTTCCCTGCGGGCATTCGGCAGTCCGGCTGGGTAGCCGTAGCCGTCGGCTTACCACCCAGCCGGACTGCGAACCGTAGGCACCGTCCTCGGCAATCGGCTCTGATCGCGTGAGCACCTTGCCGTACCTGTCGCGCTTGTCAGTAGTGCTTGTTGTAGTGCTTGTAGTGCTTGTAGTGCTTGTAGTGCTTGTCGTGGTGCTTGTGCTTGCCGTGGTGCTTGTGCTTGTCGTGATGCTTGTCGTGGCCCTCGACGACGCTCACGACCGACGCGGCGGGCATGGGAGACGCCATCGCGGCGGAGGCCGGCAGGATGACGGCACCGGAGAGCAGGGCACCCGAGGCGAAAACCGTCGCGAGGCGGAAGCCCCGCCGCTTGGGGCCGGCGTCGTTGTGGGTGTGAACATTGCGGGTCATGAATTTTCTCCTACCGATAGAGAGGTTGCTGACACTCCCCGGAAACCGGGGTGACAATCGGCGGACCGGTTTCCGACCGGCAGCGCCGTGCCGGCATAACCGGCGATTCGGTGAGAAGGAGCATCCTCGGCGAGGAATTCCGCCTTACCGTGCTGCCTCGTTGCCTTTCCGGCGAGGCCCGCACTTCAAGTAAGCCCGACCGGCCCGGCAGGGTCACGTTCCGAGGACTCGGGACTTGACGCATCCGGAAGCGTCAGGTAGCGGCAGCGTGGAAGGGCCACAGGGCGGGGGCGGACTCTGATCCTGCGCCGAGCCGAGCGACCACTTCCGTCACCTCACGAGCCGCATCTCCTCAGTTCCCCGCCTTGGCGGGGGAGGGCTGAACCGTCCGGCAGGACTTCGACACGTATTCGACACGGCAACCCGCGGAAACCCGGTGACAGCCGGAGAGCGTCGGACCGCTCCCATGATCAGCCGGGCGCGGTCCGACGGTTGTTTCTGCCCGACGGGACCGCTTTGACCAGCAAAAAAGCCCTCCGCGAGGGAGGGCTGTGATGTGTGCCCCCGGCAGGACTCGAACCTGCGGCCAAGCGCTTAGAAGGCGCCTGCTCTATCCACTGAGCTACGGGGGCCGGAAGGTGGCCGTGGTGGCCTGGAGCCCCGCGAGGGGGTGGGACCGTGACCTTGCCGGATCAAGGATAGGGCTCCGGTTGCCTTGCCCCGGCCGCTTCACCCGCGTGGCACGATGTGGAGGTTCGGTGAAGCGATCCCGATAATCGCAGGCAGGTGCGAATCCTGCAGCGCTTTTGGCTCCTCACGCCCCGGGTGTTGTGTACTCGTTATGCCTGCGCCCCAGTCGTCCCTTCTGTCCCTGGTGCGGGATCGGCGCGCAGGGGCCTCCATACGCTTCAAAAAGACGCCAAAATTGGGCATTCTTCGCATGTGGTGACCATGGATGTACGGCCTCAGCTGCTTGAAGCACTCTCCGCCCTGCGCGACCGAGTCGCTGCCGTGCGTCTTCCGCTCCCGCTTCCGGGGGCGCCACTGGCGCGGCAGGCCCGGGCCGAGCTGCTCGCACAACTCGACGACTACTTGGTGCCCCGTCTCACGGCCCCCGAAGCCCCCCTGCTCGCCGTCGTCGGCGGATCCACCGGGGCCGGGAAGTCCACGCTTGTCAACTCCCTGGTCGGACGGCAGGTCAGCGAGGCCGGGGTGCTTCGCCCCACCACCCGTACCCCCGTGCTGGTGTGCCATCCCGAGGATCGCCACTGGTTCGCCGATATGCGCGTACTGCCTCAGCTCACCCGCGTATGGCGGCCTCACCAGGAAGAACGCGGCACTGGGCGGGAACTGCGGGTCGAGACCGTCGTCAGTCTGCCGCGCGGGCTCGCGCTGCTCGACGCGCCCGACATCGATTCGCTCGTCGTCGAGAACCGCACGCTGGCGGCCGAGTTGATCTGCGCCGCCGATGTGTGGGTGATGGTGACGACCGCCTCCCGGTACGCGGACGCCGTGCCCTGGTACCTGCTGCGTACGGCCAAGGAGTACAACGCCACGCTGGTCACCGTGCTGGACCGAGTGCCGCACCAGGTGATCAACGAGGTGTCGCGGCAGTACGGCGCCCTGCTGACCAGAGCCGGGCTCGGCGACGTCCCCCGCTTCACCATTCCCGAGTTGCCCGAGTCGACCGGCGGCGGCGGGCTGCTGCCGGGCAACGCTGTCGCACCCCTCGCGGCCTGGCTCGCGCACCGGGCGCAGGATCCAGCGGCCCGGCAGCAGGCGGTGGGGCGTACCGCGGCCGGGGTCATCGCCTCCCTGAACACGCGGATGCCCGGGCTCGCCTCGGCGGTGGCCGCTCAGCACGCCGCGGCGGTACGGCTGACGGGGGCCGTCGACGACGCGTACCAGCACGAGGGTCGGCGGGTGCTCGGCCGGCTGAGGGCGGGCGCGGTACTCGCGGGGGACGCGTTGACGCGTTGGCGCGGATTCCCGCTGGACACCACCGCCGGTGAGCTCCTCGACTCCCTGGTGGACAGCCTCAGCGCGCTCCTGCAGTGCGCTGTGGCTGCCGCCGACGAGCGCATCGCCGAGGCGTGGCGCGGGGAGCCGGCGTCGGCCGCGGTCAGGAGGGACGGCCCGGACAGGGAGGCGGGGGAGCGCATCGGCATGACCGTACGACGTTGGCGACGGGTGCTGGAGGAGCTGGCCGAGGAGGAGGTACGGCTGATGGAGCGCTCCGCCGCTCCGGATCCCGAGGCCGTCGCGGCCCTGCTCGCGGCGGCCCTGCTCGGCGGCCAGCGGGCCCGCACGGCCGGGGAGCGGCTGGCCGAGCGGATCGGCGCACAGGGGGCCCTGCGGCTGCGCGACCGTGGCGGCGAGCTGCTCACCACGCATCTGGACCAGGTACTGCACGCCGAGCGGGATCTCCGGCTGGCGCCGCTCGACGCACTGGAAGTGACACCGGAGCCGCAGGCGGAGCTGATCGCCGCCCTGTCCGTACTGCAGAAAGAGTGGTGACCGCGGTGACTACCCCGGACGACCAGCCCGAACACGACGAGACCCGCTGGGACGACGGCCTGATCGCCCGGCGGGTGCCGGACGCCAAAGCGGACGTGGACGCGGAGTTGGACGAGGAAAGCCGCCTCCTGGTCGATCTCGGCCTGGACGGGAACAGGCGGAGCGGCGGCCCCGAGGAAGAAGCGCGCCGCGCGGAGGAGGAGCGTTCCGCGGAGGCCTGGGGCGGGCCTCTCCGGGTACGGCTGGACGCCCTGCGGGAACTGATCGGACTCTCCCACACCCGCCTCGACGGCAAGACCCTCACCGAGGCCGGGAGGGTGCTCGACGAGGCAGCCGCCCGGCGCGGACTCTCCTCGCAGCACACCGTCGTCGCCATCGCGGGGGCGACCGGGAGCGGTAAGTCGACCCTCTTCAACGCCCTGGCCGGAGTGCAGATCTCGGAGACCGGGCTGCGCAGGCCCACCACCGCCGCGCCCATCGCGTGCAGTTGGACGGACGGCGCCGCCGGACTGCTCGACCGACTCGACATCCCGGGACGGCTGCGCCGCCGGCCGCAGCACGGAGGGGAGTCGGACGAGGCGATGCGCGGGCTCGTCCTGGTCGATCTGCCCGACCACGACTCGGCCATGGTCACGCACCGCCAGCACGTCGACCGGGTACTGGCCCTGGTGGACGCGGTGATCTGGGTCGTCGACCCCGAGAAGTACGCCGACGCCGTACTGCACGAGCGCTATCTCCGGCCGCTGGCCGGGCACGCCGAGGTCACCTTCGTCGTACTGAACCAGGTGGACCGGCTGCCGGGCGAGGCCGCGGACCAGGTGCTGGACGACTTGCGCAGGCTGCTCGACGAGGACGGTATGGCGCTCGGCGAACACGGCGAGCCGGGGGCCACCGTGCTGGCGCTCTCCGCCCTCACCGGGGAAGGCGTTGATGAACTCCGGGAGGTGCTGGGTCAGTTCATCCAGGAGCGGGGCGCCGCGACCCGGCGGCTCTCCGCCGATGTGGACAGGGCGGCGTGGCGGCTGCGTCCCGTGTACATGGCCGACGGCCGACCGGAAATCGGTGCGGCGGCACGTGAGGAATTCGAGACCCACCTCGCGGAGGCGGTGGGTGCGCACGCCGCCGGGCAGGCGGCGGAGCGCGCCTGGCGGCGGAACGCCGGGCGGGCGTGCGGTACGCCGTGGCTACGACTGTGGCGCTGGTACGAGGCGCAGCGCTCCCCGCGGGCCGTGGCCCGCTCGCTGATCCCGTCAGCCCCCGCCGAAGAGGGGATCACGGCGCGCCAGCGGGTGGAACAGGCGGTGCGTACGGTCGCGGACGACGCGGCTGCCGGGCTGCCGGTCCCGTGGGCGCAGGCGGTGCGCGAGGCGGCGGTACGGGGGGCGGAGGGGCTGCCCGAGACGCTGGACGAGTTGTCGGTGACGGCCGGGGTGCCGCGCGGGCGGCCGCCGCGGCCCGCCTGGTGGCCGGCGGCGGTACTTGCCCAGGCGTCGATGACGCTGTTGCAGATCTACGGCGGGCTGTGGCTGCTGGGTCAGATCATCGGCGTGTTCGAGCCGGCTCTGCTGCCGCCCGTACTGCTGATGCTGGCCGGAATTGTGGGAGGGCCCCTGGTGGAGTGGACGTGCTCGATGGCGGCCCGTGGCCCGGCGCGGCGGTACGGCCAGGACGCCGAACGGCGACTGCGGCAGGCGGCGGCCGGGTGCGGACGGGCGCGCGTACTGGAGCCGGTGGCGGCGGAGTTGCTGCGGTACCAGGAGGTGCGGCAGCAGTACGTGACGGTGGCCGGGTTGTCCACAACCGGGCGGTAGTCCACAGGCCCGAGCGGGTTTCCGCCGGTCGGCGCACTATGGAAGCGGATCGGTGGACAGCGGAAACGGGACGGGGAGGGGATGGCCGTGAACGACACGATGGTCACCTTGGTGGGCAACGTCGCCACGCGAGTTGACTACAAGGAGTCGGCGACGGGAGCGGTCGCCCGCTTCCGGTTCGCGGTGACCGCGCGGCGCTGGGACCGGGAGAAGCAGACGTGGGCGGACGGGGCCACCAGTTTCTACACGGTGTGGGCCCGGCGCATGCTCGCGGCGAACCTGGCAGGGTCGGTATCGGTGGGTGAACCACTCGTCGTGCACGGTCGGTTGCGCGTGCGTGAAGAGGAACAGCAGGACGCAAAGCGGTGGTTCTCGGCCGACGTCGAGGCGGTGGCGGTGGGGCACGACCTGACACGCGGGACGTCGGCGTTCCGACGGGTGGTGAAGGGGGAGCCGTCTTTGACGGAGCGTCATAAGACTGGCGCGATATAGGTGTTGGAGCTCCCGGACGCGGCGATTTGTCGACAGTGTCGGGTCGGAGGCGGCGGGGCCATAACGATTTTGATTCGGAATGGTTATGGGATGGCATGACTGGGGAACCTGTTCCACTCCCTCTCTAGGATTCCGTGGTACTCACGGGGCACTTGGGTCTCAGGCGAGGCAGCTCCCCCCACGCGCACCAGCGCCGAACGCTTCCCGCCCGGAGGGGAATTCTGTGATTTCTGCGTTCTCTGCTTTCTCTGCAAGGGGGCGGGGTCCCGCCCGCCTTGCCGCGGTACTCCTGGCGTCCGGCCTTCTCGCGTCAGGTGCGGCAGCGACCGCCGGTGCGGCGGCAGCCGATGAGGTGCCCCAGCACCAGGGCGGCGCCAGCGCCACGCTGGACGGTCTGAAGACGTTCGACCGAGCCGTCGTGACGCTGGACGACACGCAGCGGCAGATCCCCGCCGGGCTCTTCGAAATGAGAGTCGACGACGGAGGCACTCTCCAGACCTACTGCATCGACATCCACAACCCGACGCAGAAGGAAGCGAAGTACGTCGAGACACCCTGGAAAGGCACCTCGCTCAACAACAATGCCGACGCCGGCCGGATCCGCTGGATCCTGCAGAATTCCTACCCCCAGGTGAACGATCTCGACGGGCTGGCCAGAGCGGCCGGCGCTACCGTCCTCAGCAAGGAGACGGCGGCGGCCGGCACGCAGGTCGCGATCTGGCGCTTCTCGAACGGGGCACACGTGGAGGCGCTCGACCCGCAGGCCGAGAAGCTTGCCGACCACCTGCAGAAGAAGGCGAAGAACCTCGCGGAGCCCAAGGCCTCCCTCACCCTGGAAACCAACGCGGTGTCCGGGAAGGCGGGCGAAAGACTGGGGCCGGTCACCGTCCGTACCGACGCGCAGTACGTGACCGTGGCGGCGGCCACCGACCTCGCCCACCCTGGGGTCAGGATCGTGGGACGGGACGGCAAGCCGGTCACCGCCGCGACCAACGGAGCGCAGCTGTTCTTCGACGTCCCTGCGGGCACCCCGGACGGCTCGACCTCACTGACCGTCCAGGCCACCACCAAGGTCCCGGTCGGACGGGCCTTCGCCAGCGAGTCCAGGAGCCAGACCCAGATCCTGGCCGGCTCCAGTGAGTCGACTGTCTCGGCCTCGGCCACGGCGACGTGGGCGAAGAAGGGGCCGATTCCGGCGCTCTCGGCCACGAAGAACTGCGCCAAGGGCGGTGTGGACATCACGGCCGCCAATGAGGGCGACGAGGCGTTCACCTTCGAGCTGAAGGGCTTCAAGCACACGATCGCGGCAGGGCGGTCGCAGACTGTCACCATTCCCGTCCTCGAGGACCAGGCGTACGACTTCACCATCACCGGCCCCGACGGCTTCACGAAGCAGTTCAAAGGGGTCATGGACTGCAAGACCGCGGGCAGCGCCAGCGGCGCGCCCGGACAGCCGTCCTCAGCGCCGAGCCCGGCCGGCGGCGCCGACGACAGCGGCCTGGACCTTGCCGAAACCGGCAGCTCCGCCGCCACCCCGGTGATCGCGGGTGTCGCACTGATCCTGGTGTTCGTGGGTGCCGCCGCGGTGTTCCTGCTCCGCAAGAAGAAGCCGACCGGTACCGAGGAGTAGTCGACGGGGACGCGGGTGCGGGCGGTCGTCGAGTCCGGCCGGGGCCGGGGCGGGGGGAGCCGGTTCCTGGGCGCTCCCCGGGCCGTCATGGGCCCCGGTCGGTGAGCCTCAGGTCAGACGGTCGCGTCCGGGCCGTGGACAGGCGGTTTCCACCCAGGGGTGGACGTCAGGCAAGATGGGGTGTATCTGCCCTCACGCGGCGGAGCCGCACATTGGCCCTTCTCGACCTGCCGGACGGTTTCTCTTGGCTGAGTTCATCTACACCATGCGCAAGACGCGCAAGGCGCACGGCGACAAGGTGATCCTTGACGACGTCACCTTGAACTTCCTGCCCGGCGCGAAGATCGGTGTGGTCGGCCCCAACGGCGCCGGCAAGTCCACCGTTCTCAAGATCATGGCCGGCCTGGAGCAGCCCTCCAACGGCGATGCGTTCATTTCGCCCGGGTACACCGTCGGCATCCTCATGCAGGAGCCGAAGCTCGACGAGTCCAAGACCGTGCTGGAGAACGTCGAGGACGGCGTCGCCGCGATCAAGGGCAAGCTGAACCGCTTCAACGAGATCGCCGAACTGATGGCGACCGACTACTCCGACGCGCTGCTCGACGAGATGGGCAAGCTGCAGGAGGACCTCGACCACGCCAACGCCTGGGACCTCGACGCCCAGCTCGAGCAGGCCATGGACGCGCTCGGCTGCCCGCCCGGCGACTGGCCCGTGGTGAATCTCTCCGGTGGCGAGAAGCGCCGCGTCGCGCTCTGCAAGCTGCTGCTCGAGGCCCCCGACCTGCTGCTTCTCGACGAGCCCACCAACCACCTCGACGCCGAGTCGGTGAACTGGCTGGAGCAGCACCTCTCGAAGTACGCGGGCGCCGTCGTCGCCGTCACGCACGACCGGTACTTCCTCAACAACGTCGCCGAGTGGATCCTCGAACTCGACCGCGGTCGCGCGCACCCGTACGAGGGCAACTACTCCACCTACCTGGAGAAGAAGTCGGCGCGTCTGAAGGTCGAGGGACAGAAGGACGCGAAGCGCCAGAAGCGCCTCAAGGAAGAGCTGGAGTGGGTCCGCTCCAACGCCAAGGGCCGCCAGACCAAGTCGAAGGCGCGTCTCGCCCGGTACGAGGAGATGGCCGCCGAGGCGGACAAGATGCGGAAGCTGGACTTCGAGGAGATCCAGATCCCGCCGGGCCCGCGTCTCGGTTCCATCGTCGTCGAGGTCAACAAGCTCTCCAAGGCGTTCGGCGACAAGGTCCTCATCGATGACCTGTCGTTCACGCTGCCGCGCAACGGCATCGTCGGCGTCATCGGCCCGAACGGCGCCGGCAAGACCACGCTGTTCAAGATGATCCAGGGCCTTGAGACCCCGGACTCCGGCGCGATCAAGGTCGGCGAGACCGTCAAGATCAGCTACGTCGACCAGAGCCGCGCCAACATCGACCCCAAGAAGACCCTCTGGGCTGTCGTGTCGGACGAGCTGGACTACATCAACGTCGGCCATGTCGAGATGCCCTCGCGGGCATACGTCTCCGCCTTCGGCTTCAAGGGCCCGGACCAGCAGAAGCCGGCCGGCGTTCTCTCCGGCGGTGAGCGCAACCGCCTGAACCTGGCCCTGACGCTCAAGGAGGGCGGCAATCTGCTGCTCCTCGACGAGCCGACCAACGACCTCGACGTCGAGACCCTGTCCTCGCTCGAGAACGCGCTGCTGGAGTTCCCGGGTGCGGCCGTGGTCATCTCCCACGACCGCTGGTTCCTGGACCGCGTGGCGACGCACATCCTGGCGTACGAGGGTGACTCCAAGTGGTACTGGTTCGAGGGCAACTTCGAGTCGTACGAGAAGAACAAGATCGAGCGGCTCGGTCCGGACGCGGCCCGTCCGCACCGCGCCACGTACAAGAAGCTGACCCGGGGCTGATGTGACCCGTCATATCTACTCCTGCCCCCTGCGCTGGTCGGACATGGACGCCTTCGGGCACGTCAACAACGTCGTCTTCCTGCGGTACCTGGAAGAGGCGCGGATCGACTTCATGTTCCGGCTGGCGCCGGGGGAGGGCAGCACGTCGTTCACCGGCGGGTCCGTCGTGGCCAGGCACGAGATCGACTACGTTCGGCCGCTGGTCCACCGGCACGAGCCGGTGACCGTCGAGTCGTGGGTGACGAAGATCGGGGCGGCGTCGCTGACGATCGCGTACGAGATCAAGGACGAGGACACCGTGTATGTGCGGGCGTCAACCGTCGTCGTCCCGTTCAACCTCGCCGAGTCGCGACCGCGTCGCATCACTCCCGAGGAGAAGGCCTTCCTCCAGGAGTACCTGGACGACGGCCGGCAGAAAGAGGCTGTCGCCGCATGACGGCCCACCAGCCTGAGCTGCTCCACTTCGCGGACTCCGGGGAGGTGGCGGATCTCGCCGCCTTCCTGGGCCGTCTGGTGCACTACGACCGTGCCGCGGCGGTGCGGTTGCAGGCCGGCGGGGACGCTCTGGCCGTCTTCGGCCGGCCGCCGTCGTTCGACGTACTCGCCATCCGTACGGCGCGGCTCGCCGCGTCCGAGGGCCTCGGCATCCTCGATGTCACCGTGTCCGCCGGTGAACTGCTCGAATCGATCGACGAGCCGGCGGGCACGGCAGTCGTGGCGGCCGCCGTCACCGGTCCGCCGTGGGCGGGTGTGCTGCCGCCGCGCGGCGGCTGGCGCCAGGTGCCCGGGCTGCCCGGCCTGGAGGCGATGCGGGCCGCGGTGGGCGCGGCTGTGGCCGAGTTCCGCGCGCGGGACGAGGCACTGCCGCCGGAGCACCGGACCCGGGCCGAGCGCGACCGTATCGGCCGTGAGATCTGGTCCCGGACGCTCGGCGACACAGAGCTGCCGCTGCGTGCGGTGCACGCCGCGCAGTCGCTGGGCTTCCTGCGGCCGATACGGACCACCGTGCCGCGACAGCCCGTCACGGACCCGGTCGCGGACGTGGCCGCGGAGCCGGTGGCCCTGCTGGCGGCGGGCAGCTGGCTGCGCCTGCGCACACCGTACGGTTCGATCGCCACCCGCCGGGCGACCGGCCTGGGTCCGTTGACGATCACCCCGGCCTGAATCGGGGAGACCCACGCCGGCACCCCCGGGCACCCTGGCTCCGCCGGTCCGTCTCCTTGTTCTCGGCGGTCCCAACGGCCCCGCCCGGCGCCGTTCGCCTCGGCGGTCCCGGTGGCCTCGCCAGCGCCCGTGCATAGCAGGTGGCCAGCGGCCTATCCGCGCCCGTCCGCCTCGTCCGGCCAGATGCCTATGTGGTCCTGTTCAAGCTCGAGCATCACCCGGTGCTCCATGCGCAGGGCCTCCGTGTACTCCGCGGGGAGCTGGAGGCGGCCCGCGCGGTCGAGCATCGCGTACTCCCTCGCCACCACCGACTCCTGGCCCGTCGCCGCGTCGACCTCCGTGCGGCGCAGCACCTCCGACGAGGTGCGGCCGTCGCGGATGGCGACCGTGCGGCGCACCTCGCCCGCGACGGCCTGGTCGTGGGTGACGATTACGATCGTGGTGCCCAGCTCCTCGTTCGCGGTACGGAAGGCAGCGAAGATCTGCTCAGCAGTGGCGGAGTCCAGTTCGCCGGTCGGCTCGTCGGCGAGCAGCACGGCCGGGGAGTTCGCCAGCGCGACGGCGATCGCCACGCGCTGCTGCTGGCCACCGGACATCTGGTGCGGGCGGCGGTCACGGCAGTCGGCGATGTCGAGCATCCCCAGCAGTTCTTCCGCCCGCGCCGCCCGCTCACGGGCGCGGCCCCGGCCGCTCAGCTGCACGGGCAGGGCGACGTTCTGCGCGGCGGTCAGGTACGGCAGGAGATTACGGGCCGTCTGCTGCCAGACGAAGCCCACGACATCGCGCCGGTAGCGCAGCCGCTCCTTCGCGCGCATGGCCAGCAGATCGCAGCCGGCCACTCTCGCCGCGCCGGCGGTCGGCTCGTCCAGGCCCGCCAGAATGTTCATCAGCGTCGACTTGCCGCTGCCGGACGCACCGACGAGGGCCATCAGCTCCCCCTCCCGGACGAGCAGGTCCAGCCCCTGGAGCGCCTGTACTTCTGCCCCGTCCGTCATGAAGACCCGGACCAGGCGGTCGCACGCGATCAACGCGTCGTGCCCGTACGCGGGGCGGTCACGCCGGGAGGCGGCCAGCCGTTCCAGCTCGGCGAGCGGCGTAACGGCCCCGACGCTCCCGCCGGAAGGGCCACGAGGGGCGGCAGCGGTGCCCCCGGCGGCAGCGGAGCCGCCCACAGGTGCGGGGCCGCCGGGCGTATCGGTGCCGGTGGACGCGTCGGTCATCGTTGGTCTCCTGCCCTGAGTTCAATGGTCGTCGCGCGCCGCGTCGCCCACCAGGCCTGCACCACTCCCACCGCGGCCGCGATCAGGACGATGACCATCGCCGGTACGAGCAACGACCACGGGTCGGTACGCAGTTGTATGTCCCCGACGCCCGCCACCCGTGCCTGTGCCGACAGCGCCAGTACGCCCAGGTCGACTCCCGGGGCCAGCAGCCGGATCGCCGCCCAGCCGACCAGTGCCCCGCCCAGCGCCGCAGGCAGCGCCTGCGGCAGTGATTCGAGTACGAGCAGCCGTCGGCCCTCGCGCCGGGTGAGGCCCATCGTCCGCAACCGGGCCAGCACAGCGGTTCGTTCGGGTGCGGCCTGGAGCAGCGAGAGGAGTACGGCGAGTACGGCGTATCCGGCACCGGCCGCCACCGCCACCCCGTACATCCGCTCTGCGCCCGTCTGCACCGCAGAATCCGCGAACCGGGTCCGCTCCTCGGCGAGGAGCTGGACCCCGAAGTTCGCCCCGGCCTCGCGGGCGGCCGTTTTCAGGCCGCCGGTGTCGATGTGTGACCCGGTGACCAGCAGCGACATCGGCCGGTCTGCCGACAGGCCGGCGGCGTTCACCAGCAGGTAGTCGGCGCCTGGCGCGGCCGGGGTGCCGGTCCGCACCGCGGCGACCGCGACCGTGAACTCCTCGGAGAGGACGGTGCTGTAGAGCTTCTGCGGCTGGGCGCCAAGACGCTGCGCGACGGCCGGCGACGCGATTGCAGGCAGCGGTGCTGAGCCGCCCGTTCCTGAGCCGCCCGTTCTCCGCAACTCACTTGCGGGAAAAGCCCCGAGGCCCGTCTTCGCGGCCAACCGGGCATAGGCGGCGGGCTCGACGGCGACGAGCACGACGCTCTGCTTCCCGTCCGGCAGGGCGAGTGAGTAGTCGAGCGTCACAGCGGTCGCCTCCTCCACTCCGCGTACGCCGCGTACGGCCGACGCGAGGGAGCGTGGCAGCTCGCCCGCACTCTCGATCCTCGCGTCCGCCCCCACGGCCAGCAGCGCGGCCCGGTCGCGCGCGTCCGCGACCCCGGCGAGGACGGAACAGCCGAACGCGGCCGTCGTCAGGGCGACCAGCAGGGCGAGCAAGGGCAGCGCGGCGGTGGCGGGCGAGCGCCCTGCCCGGGCCAGCGAGAGGAAGCCGACGGCGCCCCGCCGCCGGACCGAGGCGCGGGCCGCCAGCCGCAGGGGCAGCGGGTGGAGGCGTACGAGAAGGAGGGCGCCGATCACCCCCACCAGTACGGGTGCGGCGCTGACGAGCTGGTCCACCTCGCCGCCCGTACCCCGTCGGCGCAGCGCGGCGACGGCGCCGACGGCCAGGACGAGGAGGGTGAGTTCGGCGACCGTACGCCGACGGGAAGGCCGGGCCCGGACCAGATCCTCGCGCCCGCCGTGCAGCCGCGGCCTGCGGTGGACGAAGGCTGCGCGCAGCGGCAGGGCCGCGCAGGCGACCACGGCGACCCCCGCGGCCGCCGACAGCGAGGCGAGGCCGGCGCCGTGCGGCAACAGGAGCACGGCCGCGAGCCCGCCGAGGGCCGCGGCGGGAACCGCCACCACCGCCGTCTCGGCCAGCAGCCGGCCGACGATGCCGCGGACGGATCCGCCGCGCGAGCGGATCAGGGACAGCTCCGCATGCCGGCGGGCGGCGGAGAGGCCACCGGCCATCAGCAGGACGACACCGGCCACGGTGCCGATGCCGAAGACGGCGACGGCGACGACCGGTGAGATGGCGCCGCGCATGCCCTCGAACGCGGCGACCAGTTGCTCCAGGTCGCTAGTGACGGCCGTGGTCCGGCCCACGGCGCCGCGCAACTCGGTCAGATGCGGTCCGCTTTCGAGGGACGCCACGGCGTCGGCCAGGCCGGTGGCGTCGGAGGCCGTCAGGTGCGCGGTCCTGGGCGCTATCTGGACATACCCCTCGGGAGAACGTGAGACACGGAGGAGGGCGGGGCCCGCCTCGGGAGCCAGCAGCAGAGCCGCGGCCCAGTAATGCTGCGGCGGCCGGCCGCTCTCCGGGGTGAGCGACGGGTTACGCAGGAGGGGCTGGACGGACCAGTAAGGCCCCTCCGGTGCGACGGGTTCGACCAGGCCGGTGATCCGAACGGTCAGCGCCCTGCCGGTCTCACCCCGCAGATGGATCGAGGCGCCGACCCGGATGCCGAGGGTTCCGGCGGTGGCGGTGCTGACCGCCGCCTCGACCTGAGCGGTGTCGGCGTTCACCCGGTCGGCGTCGGCCCGCGGCAGGCGGCCCGTAGCCACGCGCGCATGGCCGGCCACATCGGACTGGGTGGTCAGCAGGAAACGTGCGAAGAGGCCTTCCGGGCGGGGCAGCCAGCGGTCCGAGGCGTGCAGCGGTACGGGTGAGCGCGCGCCGTACGCCGACTGCGTCGTGTCGGCCCGTACCGGCTCGGGCAGCAGTTTCAGCGCTCTGTCGTACTGCTGCTCGAGCACCGGGGGAGTCAAAGCGGCGGCACGGTGCCTCTGCGGTACTTCGAGGCCGGCCGGCGTGCTGGTGATGTCGACCGCGCTGCGGGCGGGCGACGCCGACTCGATCGTGTGGAGCAGGCCCCTGCTCTCGTACGCGTGGACGCCGCGCGGGAATGCGGCGGCGAGGAACGAGGTGACCAGCACCAGCACCGCGAGGGCTACGGACGTTCCGGGGGCGAAACGCAGCCGGGTGCGGACCCAGGGGGCGACGGCGGGGACGTGTGCGGCGGACGCACCGAAAGGAGTACGCATATCAGTGACCGCCTCCCTGGACGCGCAGAGTCGCCGCGGTGTCCCCACGGCGCAGGGCGATCGCCGCGACAACCAGCAGCGGCAGGGCGACGACCCCGGCGAGCAGTGCGGCGACCCTGCCCGCCGGCAGTTCCACCAGCACGGAGGGGACGGGCTGGGTGGCCTGCCCGGTCAGCACGGTCAACGGCACGACGGCCCGGGTCAGCACCGCACCCAGCACCACTCCCACCACCAGCGCGAGCCCGATCAGCAGGGAGTGCTCGGCGGCCATCAGCCGGGCCAGTTGCCGTGGCGGGGTCCCCAGAGCCCTCAGCACGGCCAGTTCCGCCGAGCGCTCGCGCAGCGATCCGGCGGCGCCGACGGCGAACCCGACCGCGGCCAGCGCGGCGGCGACCACCGCCACGGCGAGCAGCGCGGACTGGGGGCCCGCGCCCAGCGGGTCGTCGTAGAGTTCCGCGGCGATCTCGTCCCGTACGAGTACCTGGGCGGGGTCGATGTCCGGCCGTTCGCGCAGCTGGGCCGCGACGCTGCCGGCCGCCCCGGGACCGGTGCTCAGCCACCACTCGGTGGCCGGCAGCGAGGCGCCCGCCTGTTCGCCGAGCAGCCGGTTCACCGCCGACAGATCGAGGAGCAGCCCGCCGCCGTCGGTCTCCGGGCCGGCGGACCGGACTGTCGGGTCTGTGCCGGGCCCGGTGGTGGGCAGCCGGCGCAGTGTCCCGGCGATCTCCACCTGTACGGCCTCTCCTGCCAGTTGGATCTCCACCCGGGAGCCCACCTCGGCTCCGCTGGACCGCAGGAAACGGTCGGTGGCGAGGGCCGCGGGCAGTGGGGCCTTCGGACGGGCCACCCGGACCGAGACCGTGGTGAGCGCGACGGCGTACTCGTCGTCCGGACTGAGAACGGACCGCCCGGTGGCGTACGTGACATCCAGCGGGGCCGAGGACCGGGCGACGGGCCGCAGGACGATCGGCGGTCCGGAAGTGCCGAACAGTGCCTCGTGGTTGGTCGTGGTCCGGCCTGTCCACGCGAGTCCCGCGGGTACGGGGAGCCGCCGAGGCGCGTCGCCGGGGCCGCCGATTGCGGGGTCCGTGCCCCTGCCGCCGTTCCGGTCGGCGGCGGAAGCGGTGAGGGCGTCCAGTGCGTCGACCGTCAGCCGGTGCGTCTCGCTGCGCTCGAAGGGCTGCGGGACGTCCACGTCCAGGCCGGTCACCTCGAGCGGGCCCGCGGGTTTTCCTGCCGGAGCTCCGGCGGCCCGCGCGAGGTCCAGGGTGAGAGTGTGCCCGAGTCCGTCGGCACGCAGCGTGCCCGCGGGCATGCGGTGGGGGAGACCGTAGCGGTCCTCCAGCATGACGCTCACGGTGCCGGTGGCCGTGGAGGTCCCGGTCGTGGGCGCGAGGGTGAGGGAGATACGCAGCCCCTGGGCGTCGGCCGGCAGCAGGATGCCGGCGCGGGTCTCCTTCTCCGGCCGCAGCGCGGCGGTCAGCCGGGCCGGACCACTGTCGGCGAGGTCCTCGCGCAGCAGGAGGCCGGCCTCGGCGCGCCGGGTGTCCAGGGAGAGCACCGTCGCCGAACGGTCGCCCGACAGGGGGAGGCTGGTCCGGGCCGCGGGGGCCACGGAGCGTACACCCGGCATGCCGTCGAAGGAGCCGCCCTGTCCGAACTCGGCCGTACGACTGCTCTGTACGCGTATCGCAGTGCCCGCGCGGAAGTCGGCCTGGTCGTCCTGCGATCGGTCCCAGGACGCGCCCTGCCCGATCGCCAGCATGCCCATCGCCGTGGCCAGTACGAGCAGCAGCACCGGCCCCGCGCCGCGTAGCGGCCGGCGGCTGAACTGCCAGCCGGCGAGCGCAGCCGGCAGCCCCCGGCCTCCGGCCGCGCGGCGCTCGGCGAGCCGGGCGAGAGGCGGCAGCAGTCGCAGCGTGAGCACCGTGCCGGCCAGCAGCGTCAGCGCCGGGGCGGTGACCAGGAGCGGATCGACCCCGAGCCGGCCCGCCCGGTCGCCGCTCAGCGCCCCGGTACTCGCCGTCTGCCGGTCCAGCTGCCAGTACGCGACCGCGGCGATCACCAGAAGCCCGACATCGGCCCCGGCGCGCAGGGGTGCGGGGAGCGCACTCGCCCGGCCACGCGCCGCGCGACCCGCGCCGAGGGCGGGGGCCACGACCGCCGCCGCGCACCCCACCGCGACCGACGCGCCGACCAGCCAGATGTCCACGGTGGCAGCCGTGTCCAGGTGCAGACCGATTCTGGACAACGAGCCCTGGCCGGCCAGGAACCGGGTCAGTGGTCCCGCCAGCAGCGGTGCGCAGACTCCGGCCGGCGCCGCCAGCAGAACCGCCTCGACGGCGGTGAGGACCAGAACGCGGCGCCGTGAACCGCCGCGGGCCAGCAGCAGTGCCGTCTCGCCCGCCCGCTCGGCGGAGAGCAGCCGGGCCACCAGCAGCAGCGCGTACGCGGCGAGCAGCACCAGTTGGAGGGAAAGGATCAGCAGGGTGGAACGGGACACCAGCATCGCCCGTGCGGCCTGGTCGAGCACCGAGGGCAGCGAGGTCTTCGCGACGACCCCGGAGGCGAAGGCTTCATGGGCGCCCAGGGTCTTCTGGGCCGTCGAGGCCGCCTCGCGCAGCGGCCCGATCCGGTCCGCGGTCACCGTCGAGAAGTCGGCCGTGGCCAGCCAGGACACCTCGCCCTCGGTGATCCCGTCGGAGGCGAGGAGAGCGGGATCGGCGAGCAGCGGCCCGTACGTGGTGAAGACGGCCGTGCGGATGCCGCGGCCACCGAGATCGTCCAACTGCCAGTACGGATCGGCCCGGTCGGTGGGCCGGTAGACGCCCGTGACCCTGACTCTTACCGGCGGGCCGCCCAGTCGGTCGGCGAGCGTCAGTGCCGGCCCGCCGGGCTTCAGCTTCAACTGCCGCGCCGCGGCCTCGGGCAGCGCGACCTCCACCGCTCCGCCCCCGACGTCAGGGGCGGGCCAGGTGCCCTGGGTCAGCCGTACCCGCGAACGGTCCAGCGCCGCCAGCAGCGTCAGGTCGGGCTCGCCCTTGCGGGCGGCGGGTGGCTGGAGGCCGCGCGGCAGGGCATACGGGCCGGAACGTTCCAGCTTGCGCAGGGTCACCGGCAGCCCGTCGAAGACCTGCCGGGCCCGGTCCTGCACCGCCCGGTCCGCCGCCTCCCGCTTCTCGGTGGGAACCGCTGCCTGGATCAGCAGCGCGGCGGAGGCCGCATCCCGGTGACGCAGCGAGTGCCGAAGCCCGGCGTCGCCGATGGAGCCGGAGAAGGAGGCCAGGGTGGCGAGTACGGCGGTGGTCAGCAGCACCGCGAGCAGTGCCGCGGTGAGCAGGAGCCGGTGCGCGCGTACCCGCAGGAATACGAACCCGGTCACCCGTCCCCCAGCCGTTCCTGACCCGTGCCTGCGTCCTCCGAAAGCCTTTTCGGATGTTGTCAGAGACACGTGCCTGAGGAAACCGCTTGCAGGGCGGACTTGATCCGATCGTGACCGGACTCCGGCGAGCGGTCACCGGAATCCGTCGATGCTCGTCGCTGAGGTCAGCTGTCGGTGTTGATCATCGAGCCGGCGGCGTAGGTCAGGTAGTTCCACAGCTCACGCGTGTGCTCGGCCGAGAGCCCCAGCTCGTCGACCGCCGCCCGCATGTGCTTCAGCCACGCGTCGTGGGCGGCCTTGTCCACGGTGAACGGCGCGTGCCGCATGCGCAGGCGGGGATGGCCGCGGTTGTCGCTGTATGTGCGCGGGCCGCCCCAGTACTGGATGAGGAAGAGGACGAGGCGTTCCTCGGCCGGGCCCAGATCCTCCTCCGGGTACATGGGCCGCAGCAGCGGGTCCGATGCGACTCCCCGGTAGAAGTGGTGAACCAGGCGCCGGAAGGTCTCCTCGCCGCCGACCTGCTCGTAGAAGGTCTGCTCCTGAAGCGTCCCGCGCGGAATCTCTTTCACGCCTCCATCGTCTCAGACGCGCCGCGAGGGACGGCGGCCCCCGGATGAATCAGGACTCGTCCCGACTACTCGCCCACCCGACTCCCACGCAGCAGAGTGGAGGTATGGGTGCACACCTGGACGCGCAGGAAGCGGCGCATGCCGCGCTGGTACGGGAGATCGCGGCCACCGGGGCCCTGTCGGACGAGGCCTGGCGGGCGGCGTTCGAGGCGGTGCCGCGGCATCTGTTCGTCCCGTACTACTACATCGGCCGGCAGGGCGGTTACGAGCGGCTCTGGGCCGAGGACCCCGACCCCGAGCAGCGGGCCCGCTGGCTCACGGGCGCGTACGCGGACACCCCCGTCGCCACCCGGCTGCGGGACGGTGAGCTGGTCTCGTCCAGCAGCCAGCCGTCGCTGATGGCCCGGATGCTGGCGGAGCTGGAGGTACGGGACGGGGACGCGGTACTGGAGATCGGCGCCGGCAGCGGATACAACGCGGCGCTGCTCTGCCACCGGCTCGGGGACGACCTCGTCACCACGGTCGACCTGGACCCCGAGATAACGGAGTCGGCCCGCCGTCACCTCGCCGCCGCGGGGTACCACCCGGCGGTGGTCACCGGCGACGGCTCCCGCGGCTGTCCGTCGCGTGCCCCCTTCGACCGCATCATCGCGACCTGCACGATCCCTGCCGTTCCGCACGCCTGGCTCGGCCAGTGCCGGCCCGGAGCACGCATCCTCGCGCCGCTGTCCACCGGCCTGATCGCACTCCGGGTCCGCGACGCGGCCTCCGCGGAGGGCCGCTTCCTGCACACCTCGGCCTACTTTGTTCCGCTGCGCGGAGGTGCGGCCGGAACGGTTCCGCCCTACGTGGGCGGGCTGCCGCGGCAGGCGCTGGAGAACGAGCTGTTCCGCTTCCTGCTCACGCTGACCGCGGGCACGCTGGACCCGCACGAGGCGCTCTCGCTGTGGCGCCGCGAGAACCGCCCCGGGCGGGAACGCTTCGGGGTGACGGTGACGGCGACCAGCCAGTGGGCCTGGCTGGACGACCCGCAGGGCCCGTACGCCTGGCCACTGGGCCCGCCGGCGGGCTGAGAGAGCCCAGCCCCGGCTCCAGCCCCGGCCCCCCGGGCCTCGGCGCGGGCGTCAGCCCCGGCGGACCGTGATCGTCGTCCAGGCGCCCACATGTACGCGGTCGCCGTCCTTCAGCGCGACCGGGACGTAGGGCTGGATCGGGTCCTCCGCGCCGTTGACGGTGGTGCCGTTGGTGGAGTTCTGATCGACCACGGCCCAGGTGCCGTCCGGCTGCTGTACCAGGACGGCGTGCTGGTGGGAGACACCCGGGTCCTCCGGCGGTACGGACAGGTCGATGTCGGGGGACTCGCCCGTGGAGTGCCGGCGGCGGCCGATCGTGATCTGGTTGCCGGTTAGCGGAAGGTGCTGTTCCGGTGAGTACGCGGGCAGGTTGAGGCCCGCCGCGTCCGGTCCGCTGCGCTGCATCATGGCCATGAAGTACTCACGGTCCGGCGCTATCGTCGCCGCCCAGCCCGCGGGCGTCTGGTACTGCTGCTGCTGCGGAGGCTGAGGCGTCTGCTGCACCGGCGGCGGCAGCATCCAGTCGTCGTCGCCGTCCTGCTGCCGGCGCTGCTGCGGTGGCTGCTGCTGGTAGCCGGGCGCCGGCGGGGGGCCCGGCACGGGCTCGTACGGCGCCGGGTGCTCCGGGATCAGCGGTTCGGCCGGTCGGTTCATCTGGGAGGGGCGCGAACTCTGGTACTCGTACGGGTCCGGCGGCCGCGGCGGCTGCTGCGGCTGGGACTGGAAGCCGGGCGGTAGATTCAGACCGGGCTGCTGCGGCGGGGCGACCGGGGTGTAAGAGGTCGCCGTGTGCGTCAGGAAGTTGTACCGGCACTCCTCGCAGAACGGGGCCATGGCCTCGCGCGGGGTGCGGCACTGCGGGCACAGCTCGGCCTGCGCGGTGGGCTCGCCACCGGCGGGCGGGAAGCCGTAGCCGTCATATCCGGGAGCGGGCGGCGGCGGCGGGGGAGGCGGCGGCATGGCGCCGGAGGGCGCACCCGCACCGGCCATGCGATGGCCGCAGACCTCGCACCAGTCGTCGGAACCCGACTGGTGTCCGTTCGGGCAGGTCGGCATGTCGGCACTTCCCCCTCTCCATGTCCGGTCCCTCACCGGGACCGCAAATCAGGACTTCTTTACGCGAACTGTCTTGGTGGAGCGCGTTTCGAGGGTCATCTCGTCCGCGTCCGCGACCTTCGCCTTCAGCCGCACAGTACCCGTCGCCACATCGACGACGTCCACCACCTTCGCCAGCAACTTCGCGGTGTCCTCGTTCCCGGAGGCTCCGGCGAGCTGTACGGCGCGGCCGAGTTTGGCCGTCGCTCCGTCGAAGTCGCCCGACTTGCGGGCGTCCAAGCCTTGTTGGATGACTTGCGCCAGTTCGGCCTGACCTGTGTAGTGGGCGACCTGGGGGTTGATGGAGGTGGACGCCACCATGTCGTCGGTCCACACGGCCCGTACAAGACCCTGCGACAGTGTCTGCGGGGCGCCACCGGACGGATCGGGCAGCACGAGCGAGACCCGGGCGGCGAGCATCTCCCGGCCGATGCCGGCCTCCGGCACCTGTACGCAGACGTGGTAGTCGCGTGACTCGTCCCCCCACGAGCCGGTGGGGTAGTCGCCGGCCCGCGGGCCCGCCTCGGTGCGGCGGTCGGTCAGCTCCTCGACCGTGGGCGCCACCTGCTTGACGAACTTGATCTTTGTGTCCACCGGCGTCCACAGGCGCAGTGCGACATCGGCGATCTCCTTGCCCATCGCGTTCTCCATCATCTGCGTGAAGTCCGCTGCCAGGCCCGACGGGTCGGCGACGATGTCGGCGGTGCCCAGCAGTGCCGAGGCGATGCCGGTGACCTCCTTGACCTCCCAGTCCGTACCGACACCACGTGCGTCGCAGGTGAAGCGGCCCGCGCAGGCGTCGAGGGCTGCCCGCAGGTCCTCGGGGGACTCGTGTTCGTTACGGCCGTCGGTGAGCAGGATGCCGTGCCGGATCGGGACATCGGCGGTGCCGAGCAGCCGATCGGCGAGCCGCAACCACGTCCCGATGGCGGTTCCGCCGCCCGCGCTGAGCTTGCGCAGAGCGTCCTTGGCCTCGGCGCGGGTCCGGTCGTCGGCCGTGGCCAGCCGGCCGTTGCCGGGATAGACCTCCTTGGCCACGTGCGTGCCGCCGACGACGGCGAAGGTCACGCCGTTGCGCAGGGTGTCGATCGCCGCTGCGGTCGCGTCGCGGGCATTGCGCATCTTGGTCGGCGGGTAGTCCATCGAACCGGAACAGTCGACCATGACCACCACGGCTGCGCCGGGTGCCTGGCCGGGTATGGACGACGGCGAGGCGCCGGCGCCGGTCAGTGGCACGCCACCGCTGGTGCCGCCACCGGTGGAGGTGACGGTGACGATCGCGTTGACCTCGCGGCCGCCCTCGGGCAGGTACTCGTTCTGGTACACCTCGACGGAAAACTGCGGCACGTGGGACTTGGAGAAGTTGGCCATCGAATCGGCTCCTTGAGGCTCCGCATGCTTGCAGCGACTGATGCCGGCTGGTGATGCGCTAGTGACAAGTAGACAAATGGTTCCCGGGAACTGTGACGATCCATGACGGGCCACCGCCCGGCGGGGGACGGTTCGTTCAGGCCGATCCTGCCCCTTGCGGCGGTACGGGGAACGGCAGCACCGCCACTGTTACGTTGTCGTGGCCCCCGCCGTCCAGGGCGTGACCGACCAGCACCTGCGCACTGTGCAGGGGCCGTTGGTGGGAATCGGCCGGCAGCACCCGCGCCATCTCCTCCGCCCCCTCCGCGTAGTTCCACAGGCCGTCCGTGCACACCACCACGACGCCCGGCCGGTCCGGCTTGAAGGAGGCGGTGTGTGGCTCCAGTTCGTACGCGTCGGCGCCGAGCCAGCCCGTGATCGCGTGGGCGCGCTCGTCGGCGTACGCCTCGGCCTCGTTCATCAGACCCGCCGCGACCATCTGCGCGGCCCAGGAGTCGTCCTCCGTCAGCCGGGCAGGCGGGACCGTACGGTCGACGGGCACCCAGTACGCGCGGCTGTCACCCACCCAGCCCACGATCAGCAGCCCGCCGGCCACGATCGCGCCGACGAGCGTGCAGGCCGGCGCGTTCTGGTGCCGGTGCGGGTCGTGCTCCAGCGCGGCGGTCTGCGCCTGGGCAAGGGAGTTGACCGACTCCGCGGCGGCTACGATCGCCTCGTGCATGGCCTGTTGCGGGTGTGTGCCACGTGCCAGGGCGGCAAGAAGGGACTCGTTCGCCGCGCTCGCCGCGGCGGCCGAGGCCTCGTCGGGACGGCTCGCCGAAGACACCCCGTCGCAGACGATCGCAACGACGGCGGGGGAGCCGTCCGGCAGGGCGGTGGCGGACACCGCGAAGGCGTCCTCGTTGCGGTGGTGGCGCAGTCCGCGGTCGCTGACCGCCGCGACGGCGCCGAGCTCCTGCTCCATGTGGTCCCGCTCGCGCGGCTGGGCGTGACCGCAGTTCTCACAGTACCCGTCGTCGTCGACACGGCCCGCGCGGCAGGCCACACAGACCGGGCCCGAGGCCGTACCGGCCGCCGGCGACCCGGGCACGGCGGTCCGCGGGTCGGCGGCGGACGCGGGGGCCGGGACGGTCGGTGGCGCGGGTGCTGGAGCCGGCGCCGCCGGCGCGTACTCGTCCGGGGCGGGCGCGGCCAGCGGGTATTCGTCCGGGGTAGACGGCGATCCGGGTGCGGACGGCGAGGCCGGGGCGGGCGGCCCGTCGAACCTCACCGCCGACGGGAGTTCGTTCCCGCCCGAATCGGTGCCAGGGAGGTCGGCGGGCCGGTGCACCGGCGCGGCGGTGCCGGAACTGCCTGCCGCCGGTGCGTCCGGCCACTCCACCGGGGCGCGCGCTCCCGTCCCGTTGAGGGCGACGGTGGGCTGATCGCCGGGCGGCTGCGGGACGGCCGACAGGTCGTACCCGCAGACACCGCAGAACTTGTCACCCTCCTCCAGCGGTTCCTCACAGCTGGGGCAGGCAGACAGCTGGTGCATCCGCGACATCAATCACACCCACGTCCGGGGGCGGTAGCGGTTGGCCCGCTCCACCAGTTCGATCCTTTCCTCGCCACGCTGTGCAAGCCGGGCGAGGACGCGGTACGAGCGCTCCAGACCGAAGCGCAGGCCCCGCTCGTCCAGTTGGCTGCCGAGCAGCGCCGTCTGTACGGGACGCGCCCCCCGGCTCCCGGAGAGTACCCAGTCGAGCGCCGTCCCCAGAACCTCGGTCGACAACCGCTCGCGGCGTACGGCATCCAGGCCGAACTGCTGCAGGGCCTCCACCTGGCCCGCGGCCGCGGTCAGATCGTCCAGCAGCGGGTCGTGTGCGGCACGTTGACGCAGCCGCGCCCGTACGGCGGCGATACGCGCCGCCGTGTAGTGGATCGATGCCTCCGGTACGGACTCCAGGGACCGTACGGCGCTCGCCCGGTCCCCTGCGGCCAGCTGCACCCGCGCGAGGCCGAAGGCGGCGCTCACATAGCTGGGGTCGGTCGCCCAGACCAGGCGGTAGTACTCGGCCGCGTTGTCCAGCTGGCCGAGGACCTCGGCGCACACGCCGAGCGCCAGCTTCGGCGCGGGCTCGCCCGGGAAGGCGTCGTAGATCGCGTCGAATGACAGCGCCGCGATCTCGTTGTCCTCCGTGACCAGGGAGGCAATGCCGCGGTACCAGACCACCCGCCAGTCGTCCGGGTGGTCGGCCTCCAGGGATTCCAGCGCCCTGGTGGCGGACACCAGTTCGCCCATCTCCAGCCTGGCGCGAAGTTCACGCAGCCGGCGTTCCACCGAGTGGGCGGGCGCGGACTGCAGGGCGGCTATCAGTTCGGCCGGCGCGGAAGCCATGAGTCCGGCGAGGAACCCCGCGTTCGGATCGTTCGGGTCGACGCGGGGCACGGGCAGCGCGAGCGAGGTTGCCCGCGCGTCGAGCGGGGCGAGGTAGGTGTGCGCGTACGGGGGTGCGCCGATGGCGCCGGGCACCGGCAGAGACGTCTGCGTGGGTGCGTGGGTGAGGCTCGCCGGGGCGCCGGGAGCGGCTGCCGTGCCGACAGCCCCCGCGACGCCGGTGGTCTGGCCGCCGTGTGCGCCGGGAACGTAGGCCGCGACGGGCGCCCCGCCGCCGTACGCCGCGTTGGTGCCCGCTCCCGGCTCCGCGCCCGAGGGCGCGCTGCCCGGGGCGTACGCCCCGCCGGTCGTACCGACCGCCCTGCCTGCGGCGTGCGTCGCGGCCGCGCCGACGGCGCCCGCCCCGTACGGAGTGCCGGGCCCGGCCGCGGGCCAGGACGGGGATCCGGCGTACGCTCCGCCGCCCACCGCGCCCTGGGCCGGGATCGCGCCCGGCGGCAGTGCGGTGGCCGCAGTCCCGCTCACACGCGCGCCCCTGCGGCCGAGGAGCCCGCGTGCGGGGGCGGTACGCGCACCGAGCCGCGAGACGTCGCCCGTCAGCTCGGCGAACAACTCCGTGTCCGTGACCTTCAGTTCCGGGCCGAACAGCGTGGAAAGCTGAGGTCTCGGCCGGCCCGTCTGGAGCGCCACCACCTCACGCAGCACACCCGTCAGCTGCTCTGCCATCTCCTGCGCCGAGGCGAACCGCCGCGCAGGATCCGGGTCGGTCGCCCGGACCAGCAGCCGGTAGAAGGACTCGTACGTCCGGAACACCTCGATGTTGTCGGG
The DNA here is from genome assembly GCF_040682335.1 of Streptomyces sp. NPDC051219. Taxonomy (NCBI): domain Bacteria; kingdom Bacillati; phylum Actinomycetota; class Actinomycetes; order Kitasatosporales; family Streptomycetaceae; genus Streptomyces; species Streptomyces sp. NPDC051219. The sequence goes on along the minus strand of NZ_JBFBAS010000024.1, from coordinate 62,013 downwards.
GTCCGGCAGGCTGTCCACGAAGACGTTCGTGTACCCCTGGAAGTCGAAGGTCAGAACGGCCAGCGTGCGCGCCACCGTGTACAGGTCGGAGGCGACGGACGGGCCGACCTCCGCCACTTCCGGGGCCTGGTACCCGACCGTGCCGTAGATCGCGCTCTCGTCGTCGTCCATCCTGCGGACGGCGCCCATGTCGATCAGCTTGAGCTGGTCCTGCTGCTGAATGGCGTTGTCGACCTTGAAGTCGCAGTACAGCAGGTTCCGGCTGTGTAGATGGCCGAGCGCCTCCAGCGCCTCGATACCGTACGCACAGGCCTGCTCGACCGGCAGCGGATCGCGCCTGCCGCCGGGTCCGCGCCGGTCGTTGGCGATCTCCTTGAGCGACTTGCCGCCGACGTACTCCATGACGATGTAGCCGTCCATCGAGCCGGTCCGCTGGTCCAGGTGCTCGACGAAGTTGTAGATGCGCACGATGTTGGAGTGTTCGATCTCGGCAAGGAAGCGCCGCTCCGAGATCGCCGCGGCCATCGCGTCCTGGTCCCCCGTGTCGAGCAGCCCCTTCAGCACCACCCAGCGGTCCGAGACCGCCCGGTCGTACGCGAGATAGACCCAGCCCAGACCGCCGTGCGCGAGGCAGCCCGCCACCTCGTACTGGCCGTGCACGATGTCGCCGGTGCGCAGCTTCGGCACGAAGGAGTAGGGGTGTCCGCACTTGGTGCAGAAGCCCTCGGTGCGGCCCGGCCGCTCACCGCGGGAGCGCCCCACCGGTGCCCCGCAGTCCGACCGCGAGCAGAATCGCTTCCGCTCGGGAACCTCGGGGTTCTCCAGGACCGCCGCCGCCGGATCGGGCCTCGGCACCTCGGGCACGGCGACCAGGCCGGCGCCGAGCCGGTTGCGGCCGGACGACGCGGTGGTGGAGCCGGAGCTGCGCACCGAGACCGAGCGCGCACTGGCGGCACCGGAGAGCGAGCGGGACAGCCGCCCGGACACCGAACGCCGGGAGGTGGAGGAACGGGAGGAGCGGGAGGAGGAGCGGGACGAGCGGGCGGACGCCTGTGAACCGCTCCGCGCCGAACTGCTGTTGCTGCCGCGCCCCCGGCCGCCGGTGATTCCGGTCGGCGGGGAGGACACCGCGCCGTTCGGCGAGACGACGGGGGCGAGTCCGCAGGTGCCGCAGTACAGCTCGCCGCCGCCCATGTCCTCGTACGAACCCTCGCACCCGGGGCGCTGGCAGTTCGCCGCCTCACTCATGATTCCCCCTGCGGTCGGTGGGCCCGGACTGTCGCGGGACCAGCACTTCTGCCGTGGCCTGCTGGTAGCGCAGCACCGCCTGCTCGGCGGCGCGCAGATCGCAGGGCGCGCTCCACAGCATCCGCCGGGCCGCGTCGTACCGCTCGATCAGCAGCGGGTCCTCGGCCATGCCGTGTCTGGCGACCTTCGCCTTGTACGCGTCGAGGCGGCCGCGCAGCTCCGCACGGACCGCGAGCGGTGCGGTCACCGCGGTCAACGACTCACGGGCACGCATCAGTTCGTCCTCCGCGCGGCGCTCCAGGGACTCCAGGAGCGGGGAGAGCCGGTGCCACTGCGCGTGCCTGCGGTAGTCGGCCGCCGTAGCCAGCTCCTCCTGCAGGGCGGTAGGCGGGCCGCTGACCGCGGGCACCTCGGAGGCGGCGATCTTGGCCAGCACCTCGCCACGTGCGGCCCGTGCCTCGGAGAGTGTCCGGTCGGCACGGGAAAGGACGTCGCGCAGGCTCAGCAGCCGCTGTTCGGCGTCCTGGCGGACGTCGAGGACCGCCTCGATCTCGCGCCGGACGTCCTCCAGGGCCCGCGCGGCCCGGTCGTACCGCCCGGTGTCGGGGCGGCCGCCGCCGGGCGCCGAGCTGCGGGGCGCCGGCACCCAGAACGCCAGCGGGTCGGACACCACCTGCTCACGCAGTGCGCTCAGTTCATGCGTGATCGACTCCAGGTCGTCACCGGAGGGGTGCTCGCCCGGCCGTACGCCGACGGAGTGCGCCAGCGAACGGGTGCGGTGCAGCTCGGCCGCGAGCAGGTCGATCCGGGCGGGCAGGGCGGACCACACCGCGTCCGCCGCCACCACCATGTCCAGCGACTGCGCGTACAGCTCGTTCATCCGGCCGACCAGCTCCTCGAGCGTGAACTGCTCGGTCAGCTTTGCGGGGCCGGTGATCGAGGGGGCGGCATGCCCGGAGGTGCCGCCGGCGATTGTGACGCAGCGGCCGCGCAGCAGCTCGGTCAGCTCGGTCAGGTCCTCGCGGGCGGGCCAGCGCCGCCTGGCGCGCTTCTCACGGGCATCGGAGAGAGCGGCGGTGTACGCGTCGAAGTAGGACCAGAGCAGCGAGACGGCCTGCTCGGTCCCGGCCCAGCGGTCCTTGGTGGTGCCGGTCAGCTCGGCGCCTTCGAGGAGCCTGCGGCCCGCGTGGTCCTGGAGGGCGAGTAGCGAGGTCTCGATCGCCTCGTGCTCCGCGCCGAGCCGAGCCAGCGCACGGTCCACCTCGTCCCGGTCCATCACCGAGCCCGGTGGTCCCCCCGCGAAGCCGGGGGAGGGTCCCGCGCCGCCCATCGATCACCCCTCCGAGTCTCTGACCACGTTGTTGCCGCCGTAGGTACTGCCGCTGGCACTGCCGTCTTCACCGCCGGACCGTGTCCGGCCGGACACGCTCAATACGCTCAGCCCGTCCGGTACTTCGGGGCGGGTGGTCCGGCGACTCCCGGCATGTCGGCCGCCAGCCACTTACGGTAGGCCGTCATCCAGGGGCTGTTCACGCCGCCACTGCGGTAGCCGTCGAGCACCTTGTTCACCCGGCGTACCAGGTCGGTGGCTTCCTTGTTCATCGCCACGCCGTAGAACTCCTTGGTGAACGGTGTGCCCACCAGTTTCACCGACGGGTCCTGTGCCGCCTGTCCCGCCGCCAGGGCGTTGTCCGTGACCACCCCGTCGACCTCGCCCAGCTGCAGCCTGACGAGACAGTCCAGTTGGTTGGGCACGGTGACGGATATGTCGGCGCCGAACGACTTCGCCTTGAGCGCCGTCTCCGCGGTCGAGCCGCTGGCGGAGCAGATCTTCTTGCCCTTGAGGGAGGCGTCGTACCCCCTGATCGGCGACCCGGCCGGGACGAGCACCTGCTGGCCGGCTTCGAAGTAGGCGGTGGAGAACGCGACGTCCTCCAGGCGCTTGCAGTTGATCGTCATCGTCCTGACCACGACATCGACCCGGCCGTCCTTCAGCGCCGGTATGCGCTGACTGGTGGGAACGGCTCGGTAGATGACCGCTTCAGGATCGCCGAGGATGTCCTGAGCTATGGCCCGGACAAGATCGATGTCAAAGCCCTCAAGCTGACCGGTGGCCGGGTTGCGGTAACCCCAGCGGAAGCTGTTCTGGTCGACGCCGGCGACGAGTTTGCCGGCCTTTTTGATCCGGGCGATGGTGGGGCCGTCAGCCGTTGACGGCGGCAGGCTCGCCTCCGGGTTCTGGCAGGTGTCGGCCCTCACCGGCCGCGCGCCCGCCGAGTCGTGCGCGGCCGAGGCCGCGCCGGCGACGACGTCGGCTCCGGCGCGGGGCAGCGGCAGCAGAACGGCGGTGGCCGTCAGCGCACAGGCGGCGGCCATTCCCGTCACGCCGCCCCAGCCGCGAAATCTGCTGGTCCTGGTCACCGCTCCCCCTCTCACCTGTACTCCGAAAGCCTGCGGCCGATACCGAGGACGCCGGCCATCGCGCCCAGTACGGCCAGCACCGCCGCACCCAGCGAGAGCCCGGTCATCGCTCCCCGGCCGTTCTCAGCCGCCTGTTTGAACTCACGCTGCTCGTGGGCGAGCGCCTTCTCCAGCGAGGCGTCCACCTTGTCGAAGCACTCACCTGTGCTGTTCTTGGCGCCGATGATCTGCTCCAGGGCGCCGTCGTAGTCGCCCTTGTTGTCGGTGTCCCGGGCGGCCGTGTGCCGCTTCTTCCATTCAGTCATGCCCGCAAGGGCTTCCGCCACCGGCTCGCGCCCCTCGCCGTCGTCGGCGATGTCCTTTGCCTGCGCGAGCCCGCTGGTCAGGGTCTTCATGGCGCTGTTGTGTTCTTCGTCGTACTTGTCGGACTTACCGTCCTCGGCGAGCACGGCTCCGCGCGCGACCAGGGTGAGGTTCTCATTGGCACGGGCCTGCAGAGAGCTGATCCGGGCGTCATTGAGGACTTTCAGGGACTCCTGGCCCTGTGCCTGTGACTCGTGCAGCCCGGACCGGGCCACGGTATGCCCGACCGCCAGCCAGAGCAGGACGACGGTGGAGGCGGCCGTCGCGGCCACCAGTCCGTGGTTGAAGACCCTGTTCGTACGCCGGTAGTTGCGGCGCTGCGCCCAGACGAGGCCGCCGAGCGCCAGTACGCCCACCCCGAGCGCGATGAACGGCCAGGAGTTCGCGTCGTCGTAGTCCTGGTAGAGCCGCTCGGTCTCCGCCTCGTACAGATCCTTGGCGGCGGGCAGCAGTTCGGTGCTCATCTTCTCGTTCGCCCGGCGCAGATAGGCGCCGCCCACCGGGAAGCCCTGGCGGTTGTTCGCCCGGGCCTGCTCGATCAGGCTCGTGTAGACCGGGAGTTGTTCGTTGAGCTGCGCGATCTGCTTGCCGGAGTCGCCCGACCCGTCGCTGCTGGCAGCGGCCTTCACCAGCAGCCGCGAGGCGTTCGCGATGTCCTTCCGGTACCGCTCACGCAGTTCGTGCGGCTCCTGCCCGCCCGCCAGGAAACCGCTCGCCGCCGCCGTGTCGGCGTCGGCGAGGGAGCGGTAGATGCTCGCGGCGTCGGCGCTCAGCGGCTGGCTGCGGCTCACCACGTCGTCGGCCGCGGCGACACGGTCGGAGATCTGCCAGGCCGTCGCGGCGCCGAACGCCACGACGAGAGCGGCGACAACGGCCCCGATGATGCGCAGCCGGCCAGGCTCCGTCATGGCCGCGGTACGCAGCCGGTCCACGCCCTCGGCCCAGGCGCTGCGGCGTGCGGGCGGTGGCGGTGGTGGAGCTGCGGGCACGGGCGGGTGCGGTGCCGTGCCGGATGGGTGTGTCACTTGACCTCCCCCTTGGTCACTTGACGGTGGCCCGTCTCCAGTCCAGCAGTATGGCCGGAGGGGCCGACATCCACAGCACTCATGCCTGGATCTTGATCAAACCGATTCGAACCGCGCCGAACTCCCCACCATGAATACGCCGAAGAGATCCGTTCGGTTCCCGTCCGGTTGTCAAATGGACACGCACGGGTGTCCCGGGACCCTCACAGGTGCCCCGGGACCCTCACCCGAAGTACGCGCGCAGCCTTGTCCTCGCCTCCGCCGACGCCTCCACGCGGTCCAGGCCGAGAAGGGCCGCGCCCAGCACCGGCGGGGCCGTCACCACGCCGATGACCGCCCTGGGAGCGCGGGCCGCCAGGAGTTTCGCGATCTGCTCGTCGAGCTCCGGATGACGGGCCGCCAGCACACTGCCCCCCAGCAGCACCGGTACCTCCTCGTCCAGCAGGCCCAGGCGGGACAGCGCGACCGTCGACAGGGCGACAACCTCCTCGGCCAGCCGGCGCACGACCGACCGGGCGATCGGGTCGCCCGCCGCGCTCGTGGCGAAGAGCACCGGGGTCAGTTCGTGCCTGCGCGGGTAGGGGATGCGGCCCAGGTGCAGCGCCTCGATGAGGGCGTACATGCTGTCGAGGCCGAAATGCGCAGGGAGCGTACGCGCCAGAGCGGTCGGTTCGCCGCGCCCGTCCTCGGCCCGGGCGGCGAACCACAGGGCCTCCTCCGCCAGTCCCGCGCCACCGCCCCAGTCCCCCGAGATCCGCCCGATCGCGGGGAAGCGGGCGGTCCGGCCGTCGGGGAGCATCCCGACGCAGTTGATGCCCGCCCCGCACACGACGGCCACACCACGCGGTTCGGCGTCTCCCGGGAGTCCGGCGCGCAGGATCGCGAAGGTGTCGTTGCGCACCTCGGTGGTACGGCCCCAGCCACGCGCCTGCACCGCCTCCCCCAACTCCCGCTCCTCGACCGGCAGGTCGGCGTTCGCGAGACAGGCGGAGACATGCGGGACGAAGGGGCGCCCCGCACCGGACGGGTCCGCCAGGCCGGCCGCGGCGGCAGCCGCCACGACGGTCTCCGCGAGGGCGTCGACGGCCGCCCCGACCCCCACCGACGGGGGCTGGAAGCCGCCGCCGCGTGACTTGCCGAGGACGCTGCCGTCGGCGGCGACCACCACCACGTCGGTCTTGCTGTTGCCGGCGTCGATGGCGAGGACCGCGGGGGACGTACTGCCTGTCAAGCCCACGCGAGGTGCTCCCGGTTGTGTGCGACCAGACGGTCGGTGAGCGCCTCCGCGTACTCGTGCTGGCCGATGAGCGGGTGCGAGAGGAGTGCCTTGAAGACCCGGTCCCGGCCGCCGCGCAGGGCGGCTTCCAACGCCAGCTCCTCGTACGCGGTGACGTTGGCGACGAGACCGGCGTAGAGCGGGTCGAGGGCCGGTACGGCGAGCGGGACGGCCCCGGTGCCGTCCACCCGCGCCTGCACCTCGATCACCGCGTCGTCGGCGAGGAAGGGAAGGGTGCCGTTGTTGTACGTGTTGACGACCTGCACCGCGCCGGCTCCGTTGCCCAGCAGCGAGGCCGCCAGATCCACGGCCGCCTCCGAGTAGAAGGCGCCGCCGCGCTTGCCCAGCAGGGCGGGCTTCTCGTCGAGCGCCGGGTCGCCGTACATCGCGAGGAGTTCCTTCTCCATGGCCGCGACCTCGGCCGCCCGCGAGGGCTTGGTCCCGAGCTCGCGTACGGCCTCGTCATGCCCGTAGAAGTACCGCAGATAGTACGAGGGCACGACGCCGAGGCGGTCCAGCACGGTCCGCGGCAGCCGCAGGTCGTGGGCGATGGTGTCACCGTGCTCGGCGAGCAGTCTCGGCAGCTGGTCCTCGCCGTCCGGCCCGCCGAGACGCACACCCATTTCCCAGGTGAGGTGGTTGAGGCCCACATGGTTCAGATGCACATCGGTGGGCGCCACATCCAGCAGCTTCGCGAACTTGCGCTGGAAGCCGATGGCCACGTTGCACAGGCCGACGGCCTTGTGGCCGGCCTGCAGCAGGGCCCGGGTCACGATACCGACCGGATTGGTGAAGTCGATGATCCAGGCGTCGGGGCTGGTCCGCCTGACCCGCTCGGCGATGTCGAGGACCACCGGGACGGTCCGCAGTGCCTTGGCCAGACCGCCCGCGCCTGTCGTCTCCTGGCCGATGCAGCCGCACTCCAGCGGCCATGTCTCGTCCTGGGCGCGGGCAGCCTGCCCGCCGACGCGCAGTTGCAGCAGCACGGCGTCGGCGCCCGCGACCCCCGCGTCCAGATCGGAGGTCGTGCTGACGAGTCCCGGGTGGCCCTGCTTGGCGAAGATGCGGCGGGCCAGGCCTCCCACGAGCTCCAGCCGGTCGGCGGCGGGATCGACGAGGACCAGCTCGGTGATCGGGAGGCTGTCCCTCAGCCGGGCGAAACCGTCGATCAGTTCGGGGGTGTAGGTGGATCCGCCACCCACTACTGCGAGCTTCATTGGCTAGCCCTTCACTCCGGTCAGGGTGACGCCCTCGACGAATGCCTTCTGGGCGAAGAAGAAGAGGACGATGACGGGTGCCATGACCAGGACGGTGGCGGCCATGGTCAGATTCCAGTCCGTGTGGTGGGCCCCCTTGAACGACTCCAGGCCGTAACTGAGTGTCCAGGCGGCCGGGTTCTCGGAGGCGTAGATCTGCGGACCGAAGTAGTCGTTCCAGGCGTAGAAGAACTGGAACAGGCCCACGGCGGCGATGCCCGGCCTGGCCATCGGCAGGACGACCCTGACGAGCGTACGGAACTCGCCGCAGCCGTCGACCCGGGCGGAGTCCAGGTACTCGTTCGGGATGGTCAGCAGGAACTGCCGCAGCAGGAAGATGGAGAACGCGTCTCCGAACGCCATCGGGATGATCAGCGGCCACAGTGTCCCGGACAGCTGGAACTGCTTGGCCCAGAACAGGTACATCGGGATGATGATCACCTGCGGCGGCAGCATCATCATCGAGATCACCAGCATCAGCGACAGATTGCGGCCGCGGAAGCGGAACTTGGCGAGGGCGTACGCGACGGGAATCGAGGAGAGCAGAGTCAGCGCGGTGCCCAGGCCCGCGTAGAGCAGGGTGTTCCGCCACCAGGTCAGAAATCCCGGGGTGTGCCACACCCGCCCGTAGTTGTCCCACTCCCACACGCGCGGCCACAGGTCGCGGGTCAGCGCCTGCTGGTCGCTCATCACGGACGTCAGGAAGACGAAGACGAACGGCAGCACGAAGAACAGCGCGGCCGCGATGCCGAGTGCGTGCACCGCGACCCAGTGCAGCAGTTCCCTACGGCGGGTGGGGCGAGCGGTGGGGGGAGTGAAGGAGGCCGTGGGTCGTGTCTTCGAGGCGGTCAGGACTTGGGTCATGACGGTCAGTCACCTGCCTGGAGGAGGCCGCCGCGACGGCGCATCAGCAACGCGGTGAAGGCCATGGCGAGAGTGAAGAGCACCAGCGCGATCACGCAGGCGGAGCCGTAGTCGAAGCGCTGGAAGCCGAGGTTGTGGACGAGCTGGGGCAGGGTCAGCGTGGACTTGTCCGGGTAGCCGGGCTCGAACTGCTGGCCGGAGCCGCCGATGATCCCGGAGGCGACCTTCCCCGCGACGAGCGGCTGTGTGTAGTACTGCATGGTCTGGATCACGCCGGTGACCACGGCGAACATCACGATGGGAGAGATGTTCGGCAGGGTCACGAAGCGGAACCGCTGCCATGCGCCGGCCCCGTCCAGCTCGGCCGCCTCGTACTGCTCCTTCGGTACGTCGAGCAGGGCGGCCATGAAGATCACCATCAGGTCGCCGATGCCCCACAGAGCCAGCGCGGTGAGCGCGGGTTTGGACCAGGCCGGCTCGGTGAACCAGCCCGGAGTCGGCAGTCCGATGTCCCCGAGGACCGAGTTGACCGGCCCGGTGCCGGGATTGAGGAGGAAGACGAAGGCCAGCGTGGCGGCGACCGGCGGGGCCAGGTACGGCAGGTAGAACAGCGTCCGGAAGACCCCGGCCCCCGTCTTGATCTTCGTGATCAGGAGCCCGACACCGAGGCCGAAGACGACCCGGCAGGTGACCATGACCAGCACCAGCCAGAGGGTGTTCCCCAGGGCCGGCCAGAACAGCCGGTAGTCGCTGAAGACGTACGTCCAGTTGTCCAGTCCGTTGAAAACGGGCGGCCGGATGCCGTCGTACTTCATCAAGGAGAAGTAGACCGTGGAGACCAGCGGGTAGGCGAAGAAGACGCTGAAGCCGACCAGCCAGGGCGACATGAAGGCCGCCGTCCGCAGTGAACTCCGGATGCGCTTCGAACGCAGGGTGTGCGCGCTGCTCATCAGAGGGCTACTTCGCCTTCGCGATATCCGTGTCGATCTGCCGCGCGGTCTTCTCCAGACCTGCCTTGAGGTCCTTCACGGCCCCCTTCTCGTACTGGTAGCCGAAGTCCTGGAACGTCACCTGGTACGCGCCGCCGTCGGCCTGCGCCGGAGTGGTGTTGGACTTCGGGTGCTGCGCGATCTCGATGAAGGTTTTGAACTCCGGCTCGACCTTCAGCTTCGGCGACTTGAGCGCAGCCAGTGTCGACGGCACGTTGTGGATGGAGTTGGAGAACTCCACCACCGCGTCGGTGTCCGTCGTCATGTACCGCACCAGCTCCCACGCGGCGTTCTGCTTCTTGCTGGTGGCGGCGATGCCCATGACCGTCCCGGAGAGGTATCCCTTGCCGTAGTCGGCGACCTGGTCGTCGGCGACGGGCAGCGGGGCGGTGCCGATCCCGAACTTCGCACCCGCGTCCCGGGCCATCGCGAGCCGCCACTCGCCGTCCAGCTGCATGGCCACCTGGCCGGTGTGGAAGGGATGCTTGGCACCCCACTCGTCGCCGAAGGAGGCGCGGTACTTCTCCAGCTTCCGGAAGCCGCCGAGCTTGTCGGTCAGGCCCTTCTGGAAGGTGAGCATCTTCGCGAAGGCGGGGTCCTTGGCCACGTTCGACTTGCCGTCGGCGTCGAAGTACGTGGGCCCCCACTGGGAGACGTAGTGCATCGGAGTCGTCTCGTAGCCGTGGAAGGTCGGCATGAAGCCGAGCTGCTCGTACGAGTCACCCTTGGCCTTGGTCAGCTTCTGCGCAACTTTCTCGAACTCGGTCCACGTCCTGGGCGGCGCCGTGATGCCGGCCGCCTTGAAGGCGTCCTTGTTGTAGTACAGCCCGTACGCGTCGTTGAGCAGCGGCAGCGTGCACTGGTTGCCTTCGAACTGCGTGTAGTCGAGCAGCGTCCTGGGGAACGTCTTCGCCGGATCGATCTTCGACTTGCCGAGGAAGGGCTTGAGGTCGACGAAGGCGCCCGACGTGCAGAACTTGCCGACGCTGTCCGTGCTGAACGACGAGACGACATCCGGGGCCTTGGGACCGCCCGCCCGCAGCGCCTGGTTGATCTTGTCGTCGGTGATGTTCGCGGTGACCTTCACCTTGATGTTCGGGTGCGCCTTCTCGAAGCGGGCGACGTTGTCCTGGATCGCCTTGACCTCGCTGGGCGCGCTCCAGCCGTGCCAGAAGTTGATCGTGACGTCCTTCTTGGGATCGTCGTTCGCCGCGGTGCCCGTCTGGCCCGTACAGGCGGAGGCGAGCACGGAAATCGCGGCGACGGCGACAGCAGCGGTCAGCCGGCGGCCTTTGGGCAGGGCGATTCTGGGCATGGCGGTGTCTCCCTGAGGCGGATGGTTCCGATGAGGGGTGAGGTCGGGGAGGAGCTCTGGAGGGTCAGCGGGACGTGTCGAAGACCTCGTCGCGGGTGGCGGCGAGGGCGCTCTCCAACGCCCCGCGCAGCACGGGGTGTTCCTGTACTTCGCCGAGTACGAGCCGGGGCCGGGAGGCGGCCAGCTCGGCCAGCTCGGCCTGCACGAGCTCACGCAGGGGCTCTCCGCCGGCGGCGATGACCGCGCCGGAGAGCACGACGATCTCCGGATCGAGGACGGCCACCAACGAGGCGAGACCGGTGGCCAGACCGGTCGCGAACACTTCGAGCAGTCGGCGGTAGGGGCCTTCGGCCGCGACCGCTGCCCGGGTCAGCAGAGCCGTCGCCACCACGGTGTGCGGGCCGTGGCCGACGCCCTCGATGCCGAGCTCGCGGGCCAGTCGGGGGAGCGCTTGCGCGCCCGCCAGCTCCTGGTAGCCGCCGCTGTTGGCCTTGGTGACCTGCCGGACGAGCGGGGCGCCCGGTACGGGCAGGAAACCGACCTCTCCGGCGCCGCCCGTCCAACCGCGGTGCAGCCGGCCACCGAGGACCAGGGCCGCACCGATTCCCTCCTCGTTCCAGAGGAGGACGAAGTCCTCGTGGCCGCGGGCGGCGCCGCGGCGCTGCTCGGCGATCGCCGCGAGGTTGACGTCGTTCTCGTACTCGACGGGCATCGGCAGTACGGCGGCGAGGTCGTCGAGCAGCGTGGGTGAGTGCCAGCCTGGCAGGTGGCTGGCGTACCGCAGCCGTCCGGTGCCCGGGTCGAAGGCGCCCGGGGTGCCGATGACCACGCGGTGGACCTCGGCGCGGGTGAGGCCGGCGGCCTTGACGGCTCCGTCGAGGGCTTCGCAGACCTGCCGGACGACACTGTCCGTGCGCCGGCGGGGAGTGGGCAGTTCGAACGCGCCGACCGTCTCACCGGTGATGTCCGCTACGGCGGCCAGGATCCGCTCCGGAGTCACATCGAGCGCGGCGACATGAGCGGCCCCCGCGTGGACCGCGTACAGCTGGGCATTGGGTCCCGGACGCCCCTCCGTGGTGCCGGTGGCGACGACCAGGCCCGCCGCTTCGAGGCGGGCCAGCAGCTGGGACGCGGTGGGTTTGGACAGGCCGGTGAGCTTGCCGATCCTCGTACGGGAGAGCGGCCCGTGCTCCAGCAGGAGATCCAGCGCGGCCCGGTCGTTCATGGCCCGCAGTACGCGAGGTGTTCCGGGTGTACCGGCCACGGCCCTGCACCTGCCCTTCGGCTTTCCCAGGACTGTTAGGAAAGTTTCCTATTCCGTGGAGGAACGTAGGGCGCACGTGAGGGCGCCGTCAATGGTCCGCGCCCCCTAGGCAACCAAAGCGTTACCTCGCGGGCCTCATGACGGCCGTGTGGACAGCCGGTCGCGCAGCACCTCGACGCCTGCCAGGGAGGCGCTGAACCGCGCGGGATTGGCGCGGGCCAGGCGCTGGAACATGGCGATGTGCTCGTCGAAGAGCCGCAGCGCCTCCGCCTCATTGCCCTGTCGAGCCAGCGCCGCCGCCAGTGCCACCAGGGCGGTGGAGAGATGCTCCTGATACGGGCCGGGGTTGCGGGCCACCTGCCTTACACGGATGTCCACGGCCTCTCGCAGGACTTCCAGAGCCTCCTCATGACGCCCCATTTCCGCCAAGGCGTTCCCCAGGTTCTGCAATGCGCCCGCGAGTTCGACACCCTCGCGGGTCGGATCGTCCCCGGCCATTTCCCGGCCGATGTCCACGGCCTCCTGGGCCCACGCCCGGCGTGCTGCCGGATCGTGTTCACGCGCGGCGATGTTGGCCAGGGCATAGCCCAGCCTCCGCCGGTGGGCGGGATCTCTGCGGACCAGTTCGCGGAACAGCTGCACCGCCTCCCGGCTGCAGCGCAGAGCCTCGTCGTACAGTTCGTTGAAGTCGTAGAGGATCCCCACCCCGTCCAGGCATCTGGCCAGCGCGGGCAGATGTTCGGCGTTCTGCGCGGCGAGTGTCCGGTGGAGCTGGAGCGCCGTCTTCGCCTCGGCGAGCGCTTCCTTGTACAGACCCGCGTGGTTGAGCCGCTCGCTGAGAGCGTCGTGGACACGTGCCCGCGCCGCGTCATCACGGGCGGACCGAAGTCTCATCGGCGCGAGAAACGCGGCGAGGACCGCGGCCCCCGCGTCCAGCTCGGGGTCCGTCCAGGGCAGGCCCGCTTCGAACGCGTCCAGGACGCCGATCGGCAGCGAGCCGATCCGCGCGAGCCTGGACAGTGCCGCGGCTCCTGCCGTGTGCACCAGCTCGGGGTGGTGGACGAGCAGCGGAACGAGTTGTCTGGTGGCGACATGGGGCCAGCGCTGAGCGGTCTCGATCAAAGTGTTGAGCACGTTCCGGATCCACGACGCCGAGGAGCTCCCGTCACCCGCGAGCGTGAGCAGCCGCGCGGGCGCTTCGAGGGCCCAGGGGTCGGTGGGCAGCAACTCCTCGCCGTCCGTGGCCAGCAGGAGAGCGAGGAAGTCCTCGCCCAGACGGTCGGGGTACAGCGGCTCCAGGACCGTTTCCGGTTTCTCCGGCGGGTAGGGGAGCGCGTGATCCTTGATGATCTCGCCGGGGTGGCGGTCGGATTCGATTCCGACGTTCCGGAGGGCCCGCAACCCCTCCTGATAGGGGAGCGGTTTGGTGAGCGTGGCGGTGTACACAGCCTGGGCCATGACGGCTGGCCCCACCGCGACCTGCTGGCCGCGGTGCAGCTCAGCCCAGTTCTCGTACTCGCGGCCGAGCAGATAGGCAGAGATTTCGGCGGCGCTCCCCGGTGCCGTCAGACCGAGGCGCAGGGAGTCCACTTCAGTGAGAGCGGCCATGTGCACGGCGAGGACGGAGGAGAAGTCCGGCCCGGCCAGATACCCCGGAACGGCCGTTCCCTCGGTGCCGCTGACATCGAGAGCGCGGGCGAAGAGCTCCCGCGCGCCGGTGAACAGCTTGTCGCGGGGTACTTCGCCCGTCAGGGGTTCGAGCCGCAGCTGCTCGCCGACGATGTCGATCCGGCGGATACGCGTGGTGACGTCGAACCACCATCTGTTCGCGGGCCGTGCCACGAGCAGCACGCGTACCCGTCCGGTGTCCTGCTCCGCGCTGTCGGCGAGGAAGGCCAGGAGGTCGGCGCTGCGCCACTGCTCCGCATAGTCGACCACGAGGAGCAGACCCTCCTCACCGGCCGCCGCCCGAACACCGCCGGCCGAGCCGGGTCCGTCCCCGGTGCCGCCCACGGGCGCCGTGCCGGGCCTGACTTGGAGCACGGTCCAGCCCGCCTCCACGGATTCCCGCGTGAACCGCGCCGCCAGGCGCGACTTCCCCTGACCGCCGGGGCCGTGGAGCAGCAGAACGGATGCCCTCGCGGCATCGCCCCGCCAGCTCCCGAGGGTGTCGAGCACATGGCGGCGGCCGACGAATTCGACCTGTTCGTGCTGGGCGTTGAGCAGCAGGCTCGGCTGTTTGCGCGCCTCCTCGACGCTGAACGCACGCGGCGCCGGCGCGTGCGTGGTGAGCCGGTACAGAGGCTGTGGCCTGCTGCCCAGGCTGATACTGACGTTGCCGCGCACGTCGGTGACGGCGGCCACCGACCCGTATACCGTCGTACCGTCGAACGACTGTCCGCGGCCCGCCCGCCAGTGCAGGGTCATGGCTGCTCGGTGATCTCGACGTCGCCGTCGACCCCGTCGGCACGGTCGTAGTGACCCGCCACCCGCGTCTGCCTGCCCCACCGGCGGGAGCCGCCGGATACCGGCCCCGCGAGCGGGGCCGGCGGGGCCTTCCGGCGGATCGTGAGCTTGCCCTTCACGTTCTGGTAGTCGGTGAACGAGCCGCCCACCGTCACGTCCTGGTCACCCGGGGACCGCTGAGCGGCGACAAGCCCGACCACCGCCACCGCCAGCCCCGCGAGCCCGATGAAAACGCCCGCGATGCTTGCGAGCTTGTCCGACCTGTCCAGTCCGAAGTGGAGGACCGCCAGACCCCCGAACGCGGCCACGGCGACCGCTCCGCCGGTCCAGGCCCAGAATTTTGCACCCATCGCACGAGCATGGCGGACGGTCCTCGACCGTGGCAGGCGTACGCCGCAACTACTTCGTGAGGGGCGTCGGCGACGGGGTCGGCGCGGGGGCCGGCGCTGGGATCGGGGAGGCCGCGAGCGACTGGGGAGACGTCGGGCTGGCGAGAGCCGACGGCGCCGCGACGGTGGCCGCAGGGTCCGGCGCGGCCGTCTCGACGGCTGCCGGGGCGCCGCCGACGATCCGGATGCCTGCCGTGTCGAACGCCTGCTTGATGCGCCAGCGCAGCTCGCGCTCCACGCCCAGGGCCTTGCCCGGCATGGTCTTGGCCGAGACCCGGATCGTCACCGATTCCAGCAGCACGGCGTCCAGACCCAGAATTTCGATCGGGCCCCACAGCCGCTCGTTCCACGGCTCGTCCTTCGCCATCTGCTCTGCGACCTCGGTGATCAGCGTACGGACGCGCTCCAGGTCCTCGGTCGGGCGGACCTGGACATCGACGCCGGCGGTGGCCCAGCCCTGGCTGAGGTTGCCGATCCGCTTCACCTCGCCGTTGCGCACGTACCAGATCTCACCGTTGTCGCCGCGGAGCTTCGTGACGCGCAGTCCCACCTCGATCACCTCGCCGGAGGCGACGCCCGCGTCGACGGTGTCCCCGACGCCGTACTGGTCCTCGAGGATCATGAACACGCCGGAAAGAAAGTCGGTCACGAGGTTCCGGGCGCCGAAGCCGATCGCCACACCCGCGACACCGGCGCTCGCGAGGAGGGGGCCCAGATTGATGTCCATGGTGCCGAGGACCATCAGCGCGGCTGTGCCGACTATCACAAAGGACGCGACCGAGCGGAGCACCGAGCCGATCGCCTCGGACCGCTGCCGTCGGCGCTCGGCGTTGACCAGCAGCCCGCCCAGTGCGGTGCCCTCGACGGCCTGGGCGCTGCGGTTCATCCGCGTGATCAGCTTGGTGATGGCCCGGCGGATGACAGTGCGCAGGACCGCGGCGATGACGACGATCAGCAGGATGCGCAGGCCGATGCTCAGCCAGGTCGACCAGTTCTCCTCGACCCAGCCCGCGGCGTTGGTAGCCGTCTCCTGAGCTTCGCCAAGGGTGGCGGGCGCTTCCGGCACGGGGCCGGCCCACAAGGCGGACAAGGACACGGCAGGAACCTCCATGGGGTGGCGGTCTGCCCGCCGGAAGGGGTGCGCGGGCAGACCAACCACACTAACGGGGCATTCCCTGTACCCCGTTGCTGTGTTCGAGGGAGAGACAAGCCTCACCTGGGGATGTACGGAGTGTGGTCGAAAACACTTCGAGCCCGTTACCTGGACGTGGTGGCGCTTCGACCAGCCATGAGGAGAGACTGAGAGCAGATCGTCCCGGCGCGAGCCACGCGCCGCCGGCGTACAAGGAGGCATCCGTGCCGCATGTCCTGGTCCTCAACGCGTCGTACGAGCCGCTCGGCGTCGTACCGCTCCGCCGCGCGCTCGTCCTCGTCCTCGAGAACAAGGCCATCTGCCTCGAGGAGTCCGGCGCCTTCATGCACAGCGCGACCCGGGCCGTCCCCGCTCCCAGCGTGGTGCGGCTCAAGCGCTTTGTGCGGGTCCCCTACAGGGGGCCCGTTCCACTCACCCGCCGTGCCCTCTTCGCGAGGGACGGTGGCCGTTGCATGTACTGCGGAGGCGTGGCGACGAGCGTCGACCACGTCGTCCCGCGCAGCCGCGGGGGACAGCACGCCTGGGAGAACGTCGTGGCGGCCTGCCGCCGCTGCAACCACGTCAAGGCCGACCGCCACCTGCTCGAACTGGGCTGGCGGCTGCGCCACCAGCCCGCCCCGCCGTCCGGCCTCGCCTGGCGGATCATCGGGACCGGGCATAGGGACCCGCGCTGGCTGCCCTACCTGCAGCCGTACGGCGCGGAGGCCGCAATGGCCCGGATCGACGGCATCTCTGCCTGACGGATCCGGGCCTTTGTCGTGGCCACCGCGCCCGCGCGGCGGCCACCGGGCGGGCCGTCGGTAACGGCGTCCGGCCGTCGGCCCGGGCGGCGCGTCGGCCACCGAGCGGCGCGGCGGCCGTCCATTGGCCTCCTAAGGCGCCGCGGTGCCCGTCCGCGGCGGGACGGCGTCCTTCTCCGGCCGGTCCGCCGCTACGGCGTAAGCCTCGACCGACCACAGCGAGTAGCCGAACCGGGTCGCCCGCCGGTCGCCCTGGATGCGGATGAAACGGGTGTCCTTCGCGTCCATCCGGACCGGCTCGCGGCCTCCCCTGCCGTCCCCGACTCTGGCCGCCGTACGCCAGACCCGCCCGTCGGCCGAGACCTGGACGCGATAGGCCGCCGCGTACGCGTCCTGCCAGTGCAGGACGACCTGTCCCAGTCGTACCGGACCGGCGAGCTCGGCCTGCCACCACGCGCCGTCCTCGGCCGGTGACGACCAGCGGGTCCGCGGGTCGCCGTCCGCCGCCGCGGAGGCCGGGAAGTCGGGGGTCTCGTCGCCGGAGGAGGACGCCGTGGCCCCGCGGACCAGATCGGGGCCGCCGGTCCTCGGGAACGCGCGGACCGTCAGCGTGCGCTCCTCGCCCGCGAAGGACACCGGAACCTCGTACCGGCCCGCCGGAACGGTCACCTCGACCGGCACCGCCACCTGCGCGCCGCGCGGCAATGTGGTCTGCGCCGGCATCTTCACCTTGATGCCCTTGGGCGCCTTGGCGGCCAGCGTGCCGCGCACCTCGCCCGGACGCAGCGCTGCCAGTTCCGCGGCCACCCGCTGGGGGCGGCCGCCGATCTCGGCGTCGGTCTCGCCGCGGGCCAGCTCGAACCGGGCCTCCGGCTCGTCCGCGAACCAGGGCACGACCCGGTGGACGGCCGGTGCCTCCCCGCGCCAGGCCAGCCGTATCGCATCGGCGCGGACGCCCTTGGCGTCCGTCTGCGTCCAGCCGTCCGCGGACACGTCGCCGACCTTGCGCCAGCCCTCGCCCGGTACGTGCGCCTCCACGGCCGCGCCAGCCCCCTTGCCCGGGGCCGTCATCGCCGTCACCGTCTCGACGGGCCGTGGCCGCTCCAGTCGAACGATGTACGCGCCGGGGGACCGCGTGACCGAACCCGGACCGCGGTCCGCACCCGTCCAGGCGTCCGCCTCCCGGGCCGCCTTCTCCAGGAACGGTCCGAGCACCCCCTCGCCCACCGTGACCCGGCTTCCCGTCGCCGACCGGCGTGCCTCGGCCAGGTCCAGGGAGGCCCGCCACGCCGCCGCGCCGTCCCCGCGCGCCTGGGCGCGCAGGGTGTCCACGGCCAGCTCGCCGGCTCTGCCGTAGCGGGCCAGCTGGTCGATCCAGGGTTCGACCTCGTCGTCCAGCGCGCCGTCCGCCGGACCGGACAGCCGCTGCGGAGCCTCACGCATCACGGTGAACGCGGCGCGCAGCCGGTCCGACGCCGTGTCCAGCGCGGCCCGGTCCGTACCGCGCCTGGCCTTCCAGAAGCCGTCGATCAGCGGGCGGAGATACGCCGACTCCTCACCGCCCAGTACGGACGAGGCGTCGTTCCCGGCCAGCGCGCCGAGCGCCTCCCGGGCCTCGGGGTCGCCGCCGGCGAGATCGTCGATGGCCGCCCGCCAGGACTCCTCGGGCCGGTACCCCTTCGGATTCCACGCGAAGTCGGCAGCGGTGAACAGGGGGATACGAGAGGCGGAAGCCTGCTCCATGGCGTTGGCGAGCAGTGCCGCGGAGCCTCCGGCGACGGCCGGCTCGCGGCCCGTGTAGGGCCCCAGGAAAATACGGTCCTGCGCGTAGTCGTTGACCGGGTAGTTGTCCATGGTGACCAGCGGGTGGCGGAACACCTCCCGTGCTCCCACCAGTTCACGCCCGGTGATCGTCTTCGGTACGACTCCGACGCCCGTCCACGCCACCTCCACCCGGGCGTCCAGCTCCCGGGCGAGCGCCCGCCGGTACTCCGTACTGCCGTCCTGGTAGTACTCGGTCGGCATCAGGGACAGCGGCCCGGCGGCCGGGTACCGGGTGGCCAGATGCTCCGCCACCGCGCCCGCGACCCGGGACTGCGCCATCGCCGCCGCCTCGGGCCCCGAACCGAAGCGGTTCCGGTCGGCGCGGCAGTGCCACTCGCTGTAACTGACGTCCTGGAACTGCAGCTGGAACGCCCGTACGCCCAGCGCCCACATCGCATCGATCTTGCGCTTCAGCGCCTTGATGTCGTCGTCCGACGCCAGGCACATGGCCTGGGCCGGGGCCACGGCCCAGGCGAGCACCACATGGTTGGCGCGGGCGCGGTCGGCCATCGCCCGGAACTCGGCCCGTTGCCCGGCCGGGTAGGCCTCACGCCAGCGGGCCTGGCGGTAGGGGTCGTCGCCGGGCGCGTACAGATAGCGGTTCTGCTTCGTACGTCCCATGAAATCCAGCTGCGCGAGGCGCTGGGCCAGGGTCCACGGCCGGCCGTAGAACCCCTCGGCCGTGCCGCGGACGGCCGTGCCGGGCCAGTCCCGCACCACGACACCGGCGGCGGCCCCTCCCCGGATCAGCTGACGCAGTGTCTGTACGGCGTGGAAGAGTCCGTCCGGGCCCTCACCGGCCATCGCCACGGTGTCCCGGCCGGCGGCCTTGCCGACCGCGGCACGGTAGCCGCCCGACGGCAGATCCCCGCGGGGGGACGCACCGAGCGCGCGCAGCGCCTCCTCGGCTCCGGCGCCCCCCGCACGGACCACCGGACCGCGCGCGGGCAACGGCTGGAGCGGGGAGAGCAGGTGGACTGTACGCACCCCGGCTTCACGCAGCAGGGTACGCAGCGCGGCCACGGCGTGGGGATCGGCGTCGGGCGGAGTGACGACCGAGACCTCGTCGCCGAGGGGCACCGCCGTGCCGGTGGCGCGTAGGGACTGCGGCCGGGGCCAGACGGAGGGCAGCACGCCGCTGTCCTGATCGGGCACGGTGGCGGCGGGCGTACCGGGAGACGGCTTACCGGGAGCGGGCGGTGCCGCGAGTGCGCCGGGCGCGCCGCCGAGGAGTCCGCCGATGACCGCCACTGCGACGGCTGTCGCGTGCTTCCTGCGCCGGAGCTGCACTACGTCTCCTCGTCGTCGCTCGTACTGCGCTCGTCTGCGCGTTCGGTACGGACGAGCCCGAGCCCACCACCCGCGCGATGAGGTGTCAATGTGCGTGGCCGTTGTGCCTGGTTTGCCCGGGGTGTTGCGGGCAGGTATCCACCCCTCCGGTGAACTGGCTGTGACCCAGGACACGTTCTCGCGTTGTATACGTCTGTGGACGCTCCCGCTGGGTAGGCCTGCGGTGTCCCGCTCCCCCACCCCATGGAGGCTTCCATGGCCACCTCGGCCCAACTGCTCATCTCCGCCCTCTCCAAACAGGTCCCGGGTCCCGGGGGAACCTGTGCCTGCGGCTGCGCCGAGCCGCCGCTGACCAGCGAGCCCCCGCTCGCCGACGCCGCCCCGCTGACCAGCGAGCCCCCGCTCGCCGACGCCGCCCCGCTGACCAGTGAGCCGACTGCCATGGGCACGGCCTCGGACATGGGCGTGTAGCGGCACCGCACACTCATTCGGCCCACACCTCCAGGGGACTCCGCCATGGCCCTTGCCCGGCTCGCCGCACTGCACGGTGTCGCCACCTCCTACGTGCCGTCCCCGGACGTCACGGTCCGGGTACCCGACAGCACGGTCGCCGCGGTGCTCGCCGCACTGGGGGTCGACGCGTCGAGCCCCGAGGCCGTACGGACGGCACTCGCCGCCGCCGAGTCCACGATGGCGCAGCGCCTGCTGCCCCCCACGGTGGTCGTGTGGCCGCCTCCCGCACCTCTCCCCGAGGCGTTGTCCGCCCTCCCGGCGGACACGGCCCTCCGGGTCGAGACGGAACAGGGCGGGACGGTCGACTGGGCTGCGCCGGCGGACGGCGCCGCGGCCGGAGAACTGCCCCTGGGCGTACACCGGTTGCACGCCCGCACCCCCGACGGGCGCACCGGTGAGGCCGTGCTCGTCGTCGCTCCCGCGCGGCTGCCTCAGCCGCCGGGCCGCAGCCACGGTTTCCTCGTCCAGCTCTACTCGATGCTCTCGCAGCGCTCCTGGGGGATGGGCGATCTCGGGGACCTCGCGGAGCTCGCTGCATGGTCGGGGCGGGCGCTGGGGGCCGGTTTCGTCCAGGTCAACCCCTTGCACGCGGCCGTACCCGGAACGCCGACCGACCCGTCCCCGTACCGGCCGTCCTCCCGCCGCTTCCCCGACCCGGTCCACCTTCGCGTCGAGGACGTCCCGGAGTACGCCTACGTGGCCGACACGGACCGGGTCGCGCTGGAGCGGATCACCGAACAGGCCGCTCTGCAGCGCGAGTCCGTCCTGAACAAGGGCGCCCTGATCGACCGGGACGCGGTGTGGGCGCTCAAGCGGGAGGCGCTGGATCTCGTACGTAAAGTCCCGCTCGGCCCCGGACGGCGGGCCGCGTACTGCGACTTCCTCGCCGAGCAGGGACAGGCACTGGAGGACCACGCGACCTGGTGCGCCTTCGCCGAGGTGTACGGCTCGGACCGGCGCTCCTGGCCGGCCGGGCTGGCCGACCCGCGCTCGCCCGAGACGGACCGCGCCCGCCGCGAACTGCTCCACCGCGTCGACCACCACTGCTGGCTGGCCTGGCTGACGGACGCGCAGCTCGCCGCCGCGCACCGCGCCGCCCGTGACGCGGGCATGGGCATCGGACTGGTGCACGACCTGGCGGTGGGTGTGCATCCGGATGGCGCCGACGCCTGGGCCCAGCAGGAAGCCTTCGCCGCCGGCATGTCGGTGGGAGCCCCGCCGGACGCCTTCAACTCCCGCGGCCAGGACTGGGGGCTGCCGCCGTGGCGCCCGGACGCTCTCGCCGCCTCCGGCTATGCCCCGTTCCGGGGCCTGTTACGCGGGCTCCTGCGGCACGCCGGAGCGCTGCGCATCGACCATGTGATGGGGCTGTTCCGGCTCTGGTGGATTCCGAAGGGGTGCGAGCCCACCGAGGGGACGTACGTCGGCCACGACGCGGAGGCGATGCTCGCCGTCCTCGCCCTGGAGGCGCACCGGGCCGGAGCCGTGGTCGTGGGAGAGGACCTGGGCACGGTCGAGCCGGGCGTGCGCGAGGCCCTGACCGCGCGGGGGGTGTTCGGTACCTCCGTGCTGTGGTTCGAGCGGGACTGGGACGGAACGGGCCGCCCGCTGCCGGCGGCGGGCTGGCGGGAGGACTGTCTGGCCACGGCCACCACGCACGATCTGCCGTCGACCGCCGCCCGGCTGAGTGGCGACCATGTCGAGCTGCGGCACCGGCTCGGCCTGCTCACCCGGCCACTGGGGGAGGAGCGGGCGGCGGACGCGGTCGAGGTCAGCGAATGGCTGGCCTTGCTGACCGGGCTCGGGATGCTGCCGGACGGCGGCCACGACGAGGCGGCCGCGATTCTCGCGGTCTACCGCTTCCTGCTCTCGACTCCAGCCCGGATGGTCGGGGTCTGGCTGCCGGACGCGGTGGGCGACCGGCGGCCGCAGAACCTGCCCGGCACGTGGGACCAGTACCCGAACTGGCGGCTGCCCGTCGCCGACGCCGAGGGGCGCCCCGTCACCCTGGAGGACGTGGCCGCCTCACCCCGGCTGCATGTGCTGATGGACGCCCTGAAGACCGAGCTCGGAGCCCGTACGGCACCCCCGGGCGCGCGGCGCGCTTAGGCGTTCGCTACGTTTGCACCGTGGACAAGAAGAACGCCCTGCGCGCCGGCGCCGTCACGGCCGGTACGACGCTGATGATGCTGCTGATGTCGTCCCCCGCGGTCGCGCTGAGCCGTGACGACGGTGACGACCCGGGTCCCGGTCTGAGTGTGGCCGAGACGCTGGGCCTGTACGTCGCCGCGCCGATCCTGCTCTTCCTGGTGATCGCGGGCCTCGTGATGGCCGGGGACAAGTCCCGCAAGCAGGGCTGACCCCCACCCGTACTCTCCTGTCGAGGGCGCCTTCGTCTCGCGCGAAGGCGCCCTCGACGCGTTCCGGGCCCCATCGACTGTTCAGTTTTTATGAATAGAACTGACGAAAAGATCCGTGGCAGTCCTGGACACCGTCCGTACCGGCTCGCAGAAGCTGACGAGGATGAAGGGGTTACCGGCCTCGGGCTCGCTCTCGCGGGTGTCGCGACGGTCGTGTGGTCCGGCAGCTTCGTCACCGCCCGGGCCCTGCACGACAGCGTCCCGCCCGTCCAGGCCGCCTTCTGGCGCTGGGTCGGAGTCTCCACCTCGGCCGGCAATATGGGAATGATCATGGCGGCGTCCCCGGTCCTCATGGCGCTGTCCGCCCGCATCGGCGGCGAACGGCTGGGCGGGCGGCGCGTCACCGGCATGCTGATCGCCGCCGCGGGGGTGCTGCTCCTGCTCGGCAAGGGCTCGCCGGCCCCCGCCTTCGCACCGGGCGACCTGTGGATGATCGCGGCGGCCCTCAGCTTCGCCTCGTACAGCGCGCTGCTGCGCCGCAAGCCCGCCAGGCGCACTCGGCAGCCGGCTGGACCGCGATCCTCGCCATGGTCGAGGCCGGGATGGGTGTCGACCTGGTGCCACGGATGGCGGTCGCCGGACGTTCGTCGGGGGTGGCCCTGCGGGTGCTGCACGCCGACCAGCCGCGCCGCCATGTGGTCGCGGCGGTGCGCCGCGGCTCCGAGGAACGGCCGGGCGTGGAGATGCTGTTGGCTGCGCTGCGCGAGACCGCGGCTGCTCTGCATGTTCGCGATACGGACCAGTAAGGTTTCAACTCCACTGAAACACAGGCATTTTGGAGAGGTACCTGTTCAAGATTCAATCGAGAAAGGAGTTTTACCGATCTGTTGTGGGCAGAGTGGGGCGGCGGTAATCGCCCTCCACCCGATCGCAGCATCCGGAGACATGATGGACAGGAATCTCGTCATCCAGGCCCCAAGTGACGGCCAGGCCTTCGACGACACCAAGGCCTTCGACGACAGCCAGGTACCGCTCTACTACACCCGCAAGACGGCCGACATCCTGCACAAGTACGGCCCGGGACCACGCGTCCATTTCCATGTGGGACTGTTCGCCCCGGACGCCAAGCCCAACACCACCGTTTCCCAGCGCGTCCTCAAGCGCCGGATCGTCGACTCCCAGGAGGCGATAGTCAGCCACGCGGCCCGCACCTGGGGCGTCCACAGCGCTCCGCCCCGACATCTTCTCGACATCGGCTGCGGTCTCGGCGGCGGCTCGCTCTACTGGGCCCAGGAGCACGGCGCCACGGTCACCGGGCTCACGGTCACGGCCGACCATGTCCCCGTCATCGAGGACTTCGCACGACAGGCCGGCGTGGCGGACCGGGTCACGCCCCTCCTGGGCGACATCCACGATCTGAACGCGACACGCAAGTACGACGCCGCGTACGCCAACGAGAGCTCCGGTTACATGGACCGCGAGCGGCTCTTCCAGGTCGTGGCCGGAGCCCTGAAGCCGGGTGGCTGGTTCGGCATCCAGGAGCACTTCATCTGCCGCCCCGAGTGGACCGAGTTCATCGACGGCTACTACAAGACGCGGCTCGGCACACTGACGGAGTACATCACCGCCGCCGAGGCCGCCGGCTTCGAGCTGGAGCAGGACGAGGACGTCACCGACCGGGTCGCCGAATTCTGGGTGCAGTCCATGGCCTGGAACACCGCCGAGCTGGACCGTGGCGAGCGTTCCGGCACCCCGTCCTCGTGGTCCCGTGAACGGCTTCAGGAATCCACCATCACGCACGGCAAGCTCTACCGGATCTGGCGCGACCACGCCATGGAAACCCGGTTGCTGCTGTTCCGGCTGGGAGGCAACTGACCATGACTTCCGAGCACGGTCACCCCTCCCGCATCGGCTGGCGGCTTCCAGCGTTCTACTGTCCGTTCGACGAGCAGCTCATCCACCCCAAGGCGGATGAACTCGAACAGCGGGCCGTCGAGTGGCTCGACTCGTTCGCCCTCTACCCCGACGCCACGGAGCGGGCCTGGGGACTGGCCACCCGCAGCGCCGACTTCACCAGCCGGATCATCCCGTACGGCGATGTGGAGCTCATGCTCCTGTTCGTCGAATGGAACTACTGGGCGTTCGCCGTCGACGACTGGCAGAACGCCGGGTCAGCCGCCTCACGGAGCGCGGACATAGCCGACCACGCTGTCCGGCTGGCCCGAACCCTGGAGATCCCTCGTCCCGGCATGCTGCCCGCCGGTCGGCACACCGCGGCCCTCGAAGACCTCGCCGCCCGCACCCGTACCGCGCTCTCGCCCTACCAGCTGCGCAGATTCACCGAGGGCACCCGGGACTGGCTGCTGGGGGAGGGCTGGCAGACCTCCAACAGCGAGCGCGGGGTCATGCCGAGCCTCAACGACTTCGCGGCGGTCCGTATGTCGATCAACGGCACCGGATTCACCCTCGCCTGGTGCGAGGCCGCCAACGGCATCCACGTCCCGCCCGACGAGATGTACGCGGCACCCGTGCGCGCCCTCACCGACGCCGCCGGCTTCATCGTCGGCTGTGACAACGACATCTTCTCGTACAACAAGGAGGACCATCAGGAGCCCTGGGAGCAGAACCTCATCAATGTGGTCGCCCAGGAACTCGACTGCACCCCCGCGCAGGCGCTGCCCGCGGCAGTGGCCATACGGGACCGCGCGATGACGCTGTTCATCACGCTGCGCGAACAGCTCGCGCGGAAAGCCGGCAAGGAACTCGGCCGGTACCTCGTGGCACTCGGCCACTGGCTCGCGGGGAACGTCCAGTACCACAACGTGGCCCCCCGTTATGCCAGCCCGCGCAACCGCCACGAGCTGCCGGTGGATGGCGCGTCATACGGCATCACCTGGCGGGACACCCCGAGCGATCCGAGTATCGAGCCGCTGCCGGTGCCCGCGCTCGCGTGGTGGTGGCAGCAACTGGAGGACTGAGCGAGCTCCCCGCACGACGAAGGCCCCGCAGCACAGGCGCATACCGCGGGGCCTTCGTACACCTCACCGTCAGCGACGGCTGAACAGACTGCCCCACCAGGACCGCAGCCGCTCACGCCGCCGGGTCCGGGGAGCGGGCACGGTGACCGGCAGCGCGGGCCCCGGTGCCGCGGCCGGGGGCAGCGGCGTGGCGGCGGGCGCGGGCTGCGCGGGCAGCGCCGCCCGGTCCGCTTCACCGGACGGGCGCGGAGTGAATGTCACCGGAAGCGCCGTCAGATGCTGGGACATCAGCGTCCCCCGCCATTGGAGTTCGGTCTCCGGTACGGCCAGCTCCAGATCGGGCAGCCGGGCCAGCAGCGCGTCGATGCCGGTGTCCGCGATGGCCCGCCCGATGTCCTGGCCGGGGCACTCGTGCGGACCGCTGCTGAACGCCAGATGCGAGCGGTTGCCGTGTACCGGTGTCGACAGATCGGGGCGGATCTCCGGGTCCACATTGCCGGCCGCCAGTCCGAGGATCAGCATGTCGCCGTCCTTGATCTGCCGGCCGCCCAGTGTGGTGTCACCGGTCGCCCAGCGCGCCAGGACCGCCGTGAGCGGCGGCTCGTCCCACAGCACCTGCTCCAGGGCGTCCGGCAGCGTCATGTGGCCGCCCGACAGACTGGCGCGGAACCGGCGGTCGGTGAGGACCAGGCGCAGTGTGCTGGCGATCAGATTGGCGGTCGTCTCGAAGGCCGCGACCAGCACGACCCGCAGATGCGTGACGATCTCCTCGTCGGAGAGCCCGGCGGAGTGCTGGAGGAACCAGGTGGCGAGGTCGTGCCCGGGATCGGTCTTCCTGCGCTCCACCAGCTGCGCGAGCGCTCCCATGACGTACTCGTTGCTGGCGAGGGCGGTTTCGGTGCCCTTGAGCAGATCGCGGGTTGCCTCGACGAGCCGCGGCCCGGACTCCTCCGGCATGCCCACCAGCTGGGTCATCACCAGCATCGGAAGCGGCTCGGCGAAGTCGGCGATCAGATCGGCGTGCCCGTGCGCCTCGAAGGCCTCGATCAGCTGGCCCGCGAAGCGGTTCACGTAGCGGCGGACACCGCGCCCCTCGAAGCGGTCGAGGGAGTCCGTGAGCGCACCGCGCAGACGCTGGTGTTCCGGCCCGTCGACGAAATTGCAGACCGGCACCCAGGTGGTCATGGGGTTCAGCGGATGGTCTGCCGGGACCCTGCCTTCCCGCCGTTCGCGCCAGCCGCGGGGATCACGGGTGAAACGCGACGGTGTACGGGTCACATCCATGTTCTCGCGGTGACCGAGGACCAGCCAGGCCGGCAGATCGCCGTGCACGAGGACCGGCGCAACCGCGCCGTGCTCGGCGCGCAGCTTTTCGTACAGACCCATCGGGTCGGTCTCGGCCTCGGGACCGTAAAGCCGACGCAGACCGTCGGGGCCGAGCCCGTGCGCCGGGCAGCCCGGCGGCGGGGTGGGGGGGGTGCTCACGATGCCTCCGGGGTTACGGCTAGGGAGTGCAGGTAGCGCATCAGGGTCATCAGGACGTCACGGGCGGAGTCGCGTCGTCGGGCGTCGCACACGAGAAGCGGTACGGACACGGGCAGATCGAGGGCGCTCCGCAGATCGTCGAGGGGGTATGCAGGCGCGTCGGGGAAGGAGTTGACGGCGACCACGAAGGGCACTCCGCGCTCCTCCAGCCGGCCGATCACGTCGAAGCTGACCTCCAGCCTGCGGGTGTCGACCAGCACCACCGCACCCAGTGCGCCCTCGAACAGGCCGCGCCACAGGAACCAGAAACGCTCTTGGCCGGGGGTGCCGAAAACGTACAGCACCAGTTCCTTGTTGATGCTGATCCGGCCGAAGTCCATCGCCACCGTGGTGGCGGTCTTGCGCTCGACACCCTCCGTGTCGTCGACTCCGACCCCGGCCTGGGTCATCGTCTCCTCGGTGGTCAGCGGCCGGATCTCGCTGACCGAGCCGACCAGGGTCGTCTTGCCGGCCCCGAAGCCACCCACGATCACCACCTTGACCGCGGCGGTGGCCGTGTCCGGCAGTATGTCCTCGCGCCGTGGCCCCGCGGGTGGTTCAGAGTTTCTGAAGTCCATCGATCACTGCCTCAATCAAAGCGCGGTCGGGAAGTCGGGCGGGGGGGACGGGCGCGCGTGCCAGCACCAGTTTCTCGGCCAGCAGATCGCTGAGCAGTACGGTCACGACACTCACCGGCAGACCGGTGTACGCAGAGATCTCGGCCACCGAGATCGGCGCCTCACACATGCCGATGATCGCCGCCTGCTCGGGCTGCATCCCGGGCTTGGGCCCGGACCTGGCCACGACCAGCGTGACCAGGTCGAGGCGGGTCGGAGAGGAGGAGCCGCTGCGGCCACCCGTGATGATGTAGAGCCGCTCGGGACTGCTGTCTTCCCAGCCCTGGCCCGAGTCGCTCACGCGGTCTGCCCGTCGTGCCGGGGCGGACTGCTGAGGTGCTCTCCGATCCGGATCACCAGGTCCCGCATCCGCTGTCCCATCAGGCCCGCGTCCACGCCCTCGTCGGCGAGCACCGCGAGATAGGCCCCCGCGCCCGCCGCCATCAGGTAGAAGAAGCCGCCGTCCATCTCGATGACGACCAGCCGCATCCTCCCGTCGCTGTGCGGCAGTTCGGCGCCGACGGCGCCCGCGAGGCTCTGCAGCCCCGCGCAGGCGGCGGCCAGCCGGTCGGCGGTGTCGGTGTCCGCGCCGTACTGGGCCATGCGCAGTCCGTCCGCCGACAGGACGATCACATGGCGGGTCTGCGGAACGCCTTCCGCCAGGTCCTTGAGCATCCAGTCCATATTGGCCCGCTGCTGAATCACTGCTGTTTCCCCTTGCTTGCCGACGTCGAAGAGCCGTCGCTGTCCTGTGTGGGGCCACCGGACAGGCCGCTCTGGAAGGCAGCCAGCCAGACACCGGGCTCGACCTGCGGTGCGGACTCCGGCTCCGGCTCGGGAGCCGTCCGCACGGGGGCAGCCGGCTCGGCGACCCGGTTCTTGCGACGCCGCTGCGGCAGACCGTTCGGGGACCGCTCGGTGACGAGGGGCGAGTCGTCTTCCTGCGCCGGGGGCAGCGGTCCGGTGGCGTGACGAGGGGTGTGCTGCCGCGGTGGTGCGGCCGCGCGGGGCCCGGAAGAGGTGCCGATTCCGTGCGCCAGGCCCGTGGCGGCCGAGGTGGTGGTGATCAGGTCCTGCGGGACGATGAGAACGGCCCGTACACCGCCGTACGCGGAGGAGCGCAGCGCGACCTGGAAGTTGTACGCCTGTGCCAGCCGGCCGACGACGGCGAGACCCAGCCGTGGGGTCTCACCCAAGTCGTTCAGGTCGATGCCCTGCTGAGCTTGGCGGAGCATGCGCTCGGCCCGCTTGCGGGCCTCCTCGCTCATGTTCACACCGCCGTCCTCGATCTCCACGGCAATGCCCGACTGCACCTCGACGGCGGTGAGATGGACCCTGGTGTGCGGGGGTGAGTAGCGGGTGGCGTTGTCCAGCAGCTCGGCCAGCGCGTGGATGAGCGGCTCGACCGCGGGGCCGACGACGGCGACCTCGGAGACCGAGTGGAGCTCCACCCGCTGGTAGTCGATGATCCGCGACATGGCGCCGCGCAGCACGCTGTACAGCGGCACAGCCCTGCTCCACTGGCGGCCGGGACGCGCGCCGCCGAGTACGGAGATGGAGTCGGCGAGCCGGCCGATCAGCGCCGTGCCGTGGTCGAGCCGCAGCAGATCGCCGAAGACATCCGGGTTCTGGCCGTGCCGGTCCTCCATCTCCCGCATTTCCTGCGCCTGCTGGTGGACGATCGCCTGTACCCGGCGGGCGATGTTCACAAAGGCCCGCTGCGCCGAATCACGCAGATCCTCCTCGGCGACCACGGTGTCGAGCACCGAGCTCAGCACTGCCCGGTGCGCCGCCCGGAACTCGGGGGTCAGCCCCTCCTCGCGAAAACCGTGTGCGTCCCCCGGGACGAGCGAGGCGAGTACGTCCTCGGGGATCTCGTTCTTGCGCAGACGCTCGATCGCCTCGGGCAGCAGCTCCGAGGCCAGCCGTACGGTCTCGTCCTCCTGTCGTGACAGCGCCGTCTCCTGTGCCGCGACCTTGTCGCGGAGTTCTGCCACGAGCCGGCCTCGGCGGGCGGACTCACCGGCGGCGACGGCGACCGCGACAACGGCCGCCGCGCCGATCCAGGCCACCGCGGTACGCGCCGACGAGGAGACCAGGGCCAAAACGAGCGCGGTAACCGCCGCGGTCGCAACGGCAGGCAGCACCCATATGAACGACGCCGCTGACCGTGCGATTCCGGGCGGCGATTCCTCTCGGACCATCAGCACCCTCAAACCATCGAAAGAGAAGATCTTATGACGATGGGCGGGAGCATAACGGCTTATGCCAAAGGGAGTTGACCGTAGGTCACACGGTTCACCGGACTGAGTGACGTGAGAACGCGGACCGCCCGCCCCAATGCCGGACATGGGGCGGGCGGAAGGGTTCCGGTTTGCTCCGGAGTGATTCCGGTTACTACGGGGTCTGCCGGGAGGCGGCGGCGTCCGCCGCCTGGGCCTTCAGCGCCCGCTCCACACCCGCGCGGGACTCCGACACCAGCCGGCGCAGCGCCGCGTTCGGCTCGGCGGAGGCGAGCCACGCGTCCGTCGCGTCCAGCGTCGCCTGAGAAACCTGCAGCGACGGATACAGGCCAACGGCGATCTGCTGGGCCATCTCGTGGCTGCGGGACTCCCACACACCCTTCACCGCCGCGAAGTACTCCTCGAGGTACGGGGCGAGCAGCTCGCGCTGGTCGGTCTGGACGAACCCGCCGATGACGGCTTCCTGCACGGCGTTGGGCAGTTTGTCGGAGCCGACGACCGAGGCCCAGGCCTCCGCCTTGGCCTCGGCTGTCGGCCGGGCCGCCCGCGCGGTGGCCGCGTGGCGCTCGCCCGCCGCGGTCCTGTCCCGCTCGTACTCGGCGGTGATCTCTTGCTCGTCGAAGACGCCGGTCGCGGCCAGCCGCTCCACGAACGCCCAGCGCAGCTCGGTGTCCACGGCCAGGCCCTCGATCGTCTCCTTGCCCTCCAGCAGTGCCGTCAGCAGGTCGAGCTGCTGCGGCGTACGAGCCGCGGCGGCGAACGCGCGCGCCCAGGCCAGCTGGTGGTCACTGCCCGGCTCGGCGGCGCGCAGGTGCGCCAATGCTGCCTCCGTCCACTGCGCCAGGCCCGCCTCGCGCCATTCGGGCGCCGCGTACAGGTCGATCGCCAGCTTCACCTGGCGGTGCAAGGACTGGACGACGCCGATGTCCGACTCCTTGGCGATGCCGGAGAGGACCAGCGCGACGTAGTCGCGGGTGGGGAGCTCGCCGTCGCGGGTCATGTCCCACGCGGAGGCCCAGCACAGCGCGCGCGGCAGCGACTCGGTGAAGTCGCCCAGGTGCTCGGTGACTGTGGCGAGCGACTCCGCGTCCAGGCGGACCTTCGCGTACGACAGGTCGTCGTCGTTGAGCAGGACGACGGCGGGGCGCCCGCGGCCCACCAGCTCCGGCACGGCGGTCAGTTCCCCGTCGACGTCCAGCTCGATGCGGTCGGTGCGGACGAGCTTGCCGTCCTGGAGGTCGTACAGACCGACGGCGATCCTGTGCGGGCGGAGCGTGGGCTCACCCTTCGCCCCCGGGGGCAGCGCGGGAGCCTCCTGCCGGACGGCGAAGGAGGTGATCGTGCCGTCCTCGGAGGTCGCGAGCTCCGGACGCAGGATGTTGATGCCGGCGGTTTCCAGCCATGCCTTCGACCAGCTGGTGAGGTCGCGGCCGGAGGTCTCCTCCAGCGCGCCCAGCAGGTCGGAGAGACGCGTGTTCCCGAAGGCGTGCGCCTTGAAGTACGCCTGCACGCCCCGGAAGAACTCGTCCTGACCGACGTAGGCGACGAGCTGCTTGAGTACCGAGGCGCCCTTGGCGTACGTGATGCCGTCGAAGTTGACGAGCACGTCGTCCAGGTCGCGGATGTCGGCCATGATCGGGTGGGTGGACGGCAGCTGGTCCTGCCGGTAGGCCCAGGTCTTCATGGAGTTGGCGAACGTCGTCCAGGCGTGCGGCCACTTCGACCCGGGCGCGAAGGCCTGGCAGGCGATCGAGGTGTAGGTGGCGAACGACTCGTTCAGCCACAGATCGTTCCACCACTCCATGGTGACCAGGTCGCCGAACCACATGTGCGCCAGCTCGTGCAGGATCGTCTCGGCGCGTGTCTCGTACGCCGCGTCCGTCACCTTGGAACGGAAGACGTACTGGTCACGGATGGTGACCGCGCCCGCGTTCTCCATGGCCCCCGCGTTGAACTCCGGCACGAAGAGCTGGTCGTACTTGGCGAAGGGGTACGCGTAGTCGAACTTCTCCTGGAACCAGTCGAAGCCCTGCCGCGTGACATCGAAGATCGCGTCCGCGTCGAGGAACTCCGCGAGCGAGGGCCGGCAGTAGATGCCCAGCGGCACGGACTGCCCGTCCTTCTCGTACGAGCTGTGGACCGAGTGGTAGGGGCCGACGATCAGCGCGGTGATGTACGTCGAGATCCGCGGCGTCGGCTCGAAGCGCCAGACATCGTCGCTGGGCTCCGGGGCCGGGGAGTTGGAGATCACGGTCCAGCCCGCCGGGGCCTTCACCGTGAACTGGAACGTCGCCTTGAGGTCGGGCTGCTCGAAGGAGGCGAACACGCGCCGCGCGTCCGGCACCTCGAACTGGGTGTACAGGTACGCCTGCTGGTCGACCGGGTCGACAAAGCGGTGCAGGCCCTCCCCGGTGTTGGTGTACGCGCAGTCGGCTACGACCTTCAGCTCGTTGGGGCCGGCCGCCAGGTGCGCCAGCGCGATCCGGGAATCCCGGAACACGGCGGCGACGTCCAGCGACTTCCCGTTCAGCACCACCTCGTGCACCGCGGGCGCGACGAGGTCGACAAAGGTCTCGGCACCGGCCTCGGCGCAGTCGAAGCGCACGGTGGTCACGGACCGGTAGGTGCCGCCTTCCTGCGCGCCGCTCAGATCGAGATCGATCTCGTACGCGTCGACGGTGAGCAGGCGCGCCCGCTCCTGCGCCTCGTCGCGGGTCAGATTCGTGCCAGGCACGTGGGCATCTCCTCGGTTTGTGACGTTCTTGCGGCCAATCCTTCCACGCTGTCACCGCGGCTGTACGGCACACCTCGAGCCGCCGTCCGCGCCTCGGGCGGCGGCCCGGGCGCGCCGTGGCCGAATTCCGCCGGCACTTCCGCCTCGAGGTGCGACGACCGGCCGGCCGCCCGCGCGCGGGCCGAGGCCCGATGTGGCGCCACATCGCCGCCCGGCGCTCCGACACGTTCGAGGGGCGGGCGCCCGTCGCGGCGCCCGCCCCTCGTCGCATACACACGCGTGCACGGCAGCGTGTCAGTCCTTGAGCTCGGCCGCCACCAGCTCCGCGATCTGCACGGCGTTCAGCGCGGCGCCCTTGCGGAGGTTGTCGCTGGAGAGGAAGAGCGAGAGGCCGTTCTCGACGGTCTCGTCATTGCGGATGCGGCCGACGTACGAGGCGTCCTTGCCGGCGGCCTGGAGCGGGGTCGGGATCTCCGAGAGCTCCACCCCGGCGGCGTACTGCAGCAGCTCGTACGCCCGCTCGACGCTGATGGGGCGCTCGAACCGGGCGTTGACCTGGAGCGAATGGCCGGAGAAGACCGGGACACGGACACAGGTGCCGGAGACCCTGAGCTCCGGGATCTCCAGAATCTTGCGGGACTCGTTGCGGAGCTTCTGCTCCTCGTCGGTCTCGAACGAGCCGTCGTCGACGATGGAGCCCGCGAGCGGCAGCACGTTGAAGGCGATGGGGCGCTTGTAGACGCCGGGCTCGGGGAACGCGACCGAATCTCCGTCGTGGGTCAGGTCGGCGGCGTGCTCGACGACCTTCTTCACCTGGCCGTCGAGCTCCGCCACGCCTGCCAGACCCGAGCCGGAGACCGCCTGGTAGGTCGTGGCGACCAGCGCGGTCAGCCCGGCCTCGGCGTGCAGCGGCTTGAGCACGGGCATCGCGGCCATGGTGGTGCAGTTCGGGTTGGCGATGATCCCCTTCGGGCGGTCCTTGATCGCGTGCGGGTTGACCTCGGAGACGACCAGCGGGACCTGGGGGTCGCGGCGCCAGGCCGAAGAGTTGTCGATCACGACGGCGCCCTGGGCGGCGACCTTCTCCGCGAGGGCCTTGGACGTGGCACCGCCGGCCGAGAAGAGCACGATGTCCAGGCCGGAGTAGTCGGCCGTGGACGCGTCCTCGATGGTGATCTCCCGGCCCTGCCACTCCAGGGTGGAGCCCGCGGACCGCGCCGAGGCGAACAGTCGCAGCTCCTCGGCCGGAAACTTCCGCTCGGCGAGGATCTTGAGCATGACTCCGCCGACCTGACCGGTGGCTCCGACGATTCCGACCCTCACGCTGACTCCTTGGTACGTATCTGCTGGCTGCGGCTGTCTCCATGATGCGTATGACCCCGGCGGCCTTGTCCAATCCATTCCACTGTGCGAGAGGCGGGGCGGGCGGCCCGGCGGCCGCCGGAGACGAGCGGGGTGCTGGCGGCGCCTGGCGGGGCGCCGGGGGACGACGGAGGGGCGGGCGCCCGGAAAGGCGCCCGCCCCTTGTCGTACGGATCACACCGTTGCTACGGCGTGACCTTCTCGATCTGCACGCTGCCGGCGCCCGCGGCGGTGCCGCGGCCGTTCACCAGCTGGACCTCGCCGAAGAACTGCCGGCCCTCGGGGGCCGCGCTGCTCACCAGGACCTCGGCGGCGACCTGCGCCGACGCGCCGCTGGCGAGCCTCACCGTCGCGGACTCGTCGACCTCGACCTCGCCCAGCGAGGGAGCGAAGTACACGTCGCGGTAGTCGTACGTGGTGGACCCGGCCGGAACCGAGTACCCGTCGACCACGAAGGTGTACGTACCGGCGGCCGGCTTCAGGAGCGTGACCGCCTCCTCCGAGTCGCCGTCGGCGGCCTGGCCCACGACCGCGTTGTTGAACAGGACCGTGAGGTCCAGGTCCGCGGCCTTGTCGGAGACATTGCCGATGGCGACGTCGAGGCGCTCGACACCCTCACCGATGGTGACGGTGGTCTCGTGCGACTCGTGGTGGGCGATGGTCGGCTTGGCGACCTTCGCGGAGCCCAGCGGTCCGCCCTTCAGCTTGCCGTCGATGGCGGCGAAGCCGTTGCTGACCGACCACTGCACCGGGGCCGGCGTGCCGACCTTGGCCTCCGGGAGGACCTGGACGGCCGGGTCGAAGGAGGCACCCAGCACCGCGACGTCCAGCTTGAACGGGTTGTCGAGGAGCGGCGACGTACGGCGCGACTCGACCTCGATCTCCCAGACGCCCGGCTGCGGGTTCGCGTACGACCGCAGGTCGGGGCGGCAGGTGTTCGCCGGGTTGACGTAGTTCGGGTAGCAGTTGACCGTCGACGTCGGGTCCGACGGCACACCGTACGGGTGGAGGGAGATGAACCGGGTCTGGCTGCCCGCCGCGAGACCGCCGAGGGCGACCTCGAGGCTCTGGGCGCCCTCCGGCACGGTGATGAAGTAGGACTTGTGGCTGTTGCGCTGTACCGAGCCGGCCGCGGAGAACGCGAACGACGGCTTGGCCAGTTCCTGCGTGGCGGCCACGGTGGTCAGGATCTGCTTGTCGATGCCCTCGGTGCGCGCGTCGTCGACCTCGAGGATCGCGCTGTGCACGCCGGCGGAGCCGGGCTTGGCCGAGACCTTGACGGTGACCGGCTGGTTCAGCGGGAGCGAGATCTCGTCGTCGCCCACGATCCGGAAGGTGCCGTCGTTGTTCTCGAAGTGCAGCTCGTGACGCAGCGGACGGTCCGGGCCCGCGGTGCGGGTGACGGTGATGTCGTACGTCTTCTTCTGGCCGGTCTTGAGGCCGCCCTCGCGGTCGTACAGACCGGTGCCGAAGC
The DNA here is from genome assembly GCF_040682335.1 of Streptomyces sp. NPDC051219. Taxonomy (NCBI): domain Bacteria; kingdom Bacillati; phylum Actinomycetota; class Actinomycetes; order Kitasatosporales; family Streptomycetaceae; genus Streptomyces; species Streptomyces sp. NPDC051219. Next base: position 26,325 of record NZ_JBFBAS010000024.1, on the reverse strand, counting down.
CCGGGGTCTTCAGGAACTGGTCGATCGCGGTGTCGACCGGAGCCTTGACGCTGTACTCGTGGGCGGTCGCACCGTCCTCGATGGCCTCCCAGGCGTCCACGATGTTGATCCGGCCGGCGCCTTCCTCGTGCGCCTGGACACCGTGGATGTGGTCCGCCGTGCTGACGAGTGCGGTACGCAGCTTCGCCGGCGTGAGGTCGATCTTCTTCTGCTTGGCGGCGGAGAGCAGCAGTGCGCTCGCGCCCGCGGCCTGCGGCGAGGACATCGAGGTGCCCTGCAGCATGGAGTAGCCCGCCGGGAGCTGGTAGCCCGCCTCGGCGACCGGACCGCCGGGCGCCCAGGTCTGGGTGGTGTTGATGGAGGCACCGGGCGCGGTGATGGTCGGCGCGAAGCCGCCGTCCTCGCGCGGACCGCGGGAGGAGAAGGGCAGCATCGCGTACTTCTTCTCCACGGCCGAGCCGTAGTTGGCGGCCCAGGTCTCCTTGGAGATGGCGGCACCGACGCTGATGACCTTATCGGCGAGGGCCGGGTCACCGATCGTGTTGACGCCGGGGCCGCTGTTGCCGGCCGAGATGACCAGCTGGACACCGTAGGTGTCGATGAGGCGGGTGTAGAGCTCCGCGCGGGCGTTGTTGCCGTCGTTGAGCGCCGGCAGGCCGCCGATGGACATGTTGACGATGTCCACGCCGCGGTTCACCACGAGGTCGATCATGCCCTCGGTCAGCGCGACGTTGGTGCAGCCGCCGGACCAGGTGCAGGCGCGCGAGGAGACCAGCTTGGCGCCGGGGGCGGCGCCGTTCATCCGGCCGCCGAAGAGGCTGTTGGCGGCGGTGATGCCGGCGACGTGCGTACCGTGCGAGCCCTCGATGACGCCGACGCTGACGTAGTCGGACTTGGCGCCGGCCGCGTTGTAGACGACGTCCTTGCGGACCTCGACGACGAACGGGATGCGCTCGACGACCTCGGTTGCCGGGTTGTCGGTCCCGAAGTAGCCGACCTGGAAGCCGTCCTTGTACGGCTTCATGTCGGCGTCGTTGGTGAAGTCCGCGTCGTTGTTCAGGTCGACGCGGGCGGTTCCGGCGGCCGGGTCGTAGAGCACGCCCCAGACGTCGGTGGTGTCACCGTCCCGGTTGAGATCTCCCGCCATGTCGCCGCCCTTGGTGGCGGCCTCGGCGAAGTTCCGGAACATGTACGACCCGGCGGGGGCCGAGTACGTCCGGGTGCCCGCGGTGAACGTCGGGCCGGTCACGGCGCCGTTCATCCGGAGCCAGGTGCCGTCGCCGTCCGCGACAGGGTCGGTGGCTGTCACCCAGTCGACGATCTTGCGCTCACCGGTGGTGGTCTTCTGCAGCGCGGGGTGCCCGATGTCGACACCCGAGTCGAGGATGCCGATGGTGACCCCGCGGCCGTCGGCCTTGGGGTGGTCCTCGACGAACTCGACCGCACCGGTCTCGAAGGACGGGTTGTACGGGTTCTCCGCCGGGGTCTTCTTGCCGGGCGCAGGGTAGGTCCCCTGCGCCGCGGTGTCGGCGCCCTTGGCGCGGTCGGCCGCGGGCGTCGGGTCGTCCAGCTCGATCTCGTGCTTGAGGTCGATGCCGTGGACGCTGGAGAGCTTCTGGGCCGACGCGATGGCCGCTTCGGCCTTCGCCGTGGGAACCGTGGCGCGGACGTATCCGAGCTTGTCGTACGTCTGGCCCACCGTGGCGCCCTGAACGGCGTCGAGCTGCTGGGCCACCTGCTCGGTGGCGCCGGGCGCGGTGGCCACCATCAGCGTGACGTTCGTCTCGCCCTCGGCCTCGGCCTCGGCGAGCAGAGCGGCGTCCGCGTCTCCGAGCTTGTCCGACGAGGCCTTGACCGGTGCGGTGGCGGGGTCGTCCGCGACCGCGGCGAAGGCGGGCACGGGGCCGGTGGCGGCGAGAGCGGCCACGAGGCCCGCGGCGGCCGCGATTCGGGCCGCGCGTCTCGCCCCGGATATGGAGCTGGGGGATTCGAGGGTCATCTGCATCCCTGTATGTGAATGAACGGGTCCGGAATTCGGTGCCGGATGACCGGTCAGCTTTGCGCAAGTGACAACTGTTTGGGGAGGGTTGTCAGTGGCGGAGCGCCGACATGGCGTACATCCGCCAGTGCGCGGGATGCGTCAGGGGGTGCTTAACGGGCTATACCGGGAGCAGTCGATCGTTGAACGCTCGACCAGCGTCCGATCTGGCGACCACTCAGTTCTCGCGCGTGCGCGCGTAGTGACGTGAGGCCTTCGCGCGGTTGCCGCAGGCGGCCATCGAGCACCAGCGGCGGGTGCCGTTCCGCGAGGTATCGAAGAAGTGCAGGATGCACGCCTCGTGGGCACAGGCCCGGATCCGGTCGAGCGCGGTGCGCAGCAGGTCCAGGTACGCGCGGCGGCGGTCCAGGCCGCACCCCAGGAGAGGTCGTCGAACTCCGGCCGCTCGCCCGGCCCCGCGGCGGTGAGGGTGGCACGGATGCGCCCGTGGCCGAGCACGGCGTCGACGCGTGCCGCGCCGGCCGGGTCGCCGGGCCTGTCGACGGCCGAGGTGAGCGCATCGCGGGCGGTCAGCAGATGGTCCAGGGAGGCCGCGTCCGCGGGGAAGCGGCCGTCCAGGCCGTTGTTCGCGAGCCAGACGCGTAGCTGTGCCCCCTCGGCCTTCGCGCCACGTCCGTGCCCGGCACCGACGCCCGGATGCCCGAGCCCGGTGGCCGTGCCTACTCCAAGCTGACCGACGACCCGGCGGCCCAAAAGATCCACGACGTCACCGAGCTGAACCCGTCAGCGGCGGGAGCGGCCGGCGAGATGATCTCCAGCTCCTCCGATCTGCAGCGCTTCCACCGCGCGCTGCTGCGGGGCAAGCTGCTTCCGCCCAAAGTGCGCCACCTGGCGAGCAGTTCAGTACCCCGCAGCACGGGAGGTAGTACTCGCGTCGTGCGCGGGGCCGTCGATCCCGCGCACGACGTCACCGCGGCAGCACCACCACGTACGCTGCCGGGTCCCGGTCGCCGGAGGCCATCAGCGCGGTCCTGACCACGGCCGCCTGCTGGTCGGCCGCATCACGCAGCTTGCGCGGCGTGACGTGGACGACCGTGATGCCGAGCCGCTCCAAGTGCTCGCGCTTGCGGGCGTATTCGGACCACTGCGCGTCCTCCTCCAGGCGGTGGCCCTGGAGGTGCCCCTGCCGGGACGCCCGCGTGTCCAGTTCCACCGCCACCGCCTGGTCCGGCCAGTACGCGTCGACGCCGCCCAGGTGCGGGCCGCCCGGCAGGCGCAGGTCCACGTTCCACAGCGGGGCGGGCAGGCCGTGCGTGCGGACCATCTCGTACAGCCGGTCCTCGGCGATCGCCCGGCCCTCCGCGAGCAGCGAGTCGACCGCGTCCACGACGTGCGGCCGGGTCAGCAGTCTGGCGCGCGTCAACTCCCGTACGACCGAGGTGGCTTCGCAGTGACCACCGCGTACCGCCTCGGTCAGGAGCCGGCGTACCGCGTTGGCGTCGGCGAGGTGCCCGACCGCGTCCGCGAGCGCCCGGGCCACGGGCGCGACGGGCACCCCGGTCAGCTCCTCCGGGTCGGGCAGCGTCTGGGCTCGGACCAGCCGGACGAAGCGGGTGGACCGCAGCCGCCGGGTGCGCGGGACCAGCACATCGATCCGGTCCAGGGAGAGCAGGGGCGGAGCGGAGGCGAAGCGGTGCAGGGCGAGGGCCGCCAGCCCGGTGATCATGGCCTCTCCGTATCGCGGCCTGCCGGCAGCGGCCCGGTCGGGCGCGGCGGCCTGCTCGGGCAGGACAGTGGCCTGCTCGGGCTGGACGGTGGTCGCGACCGGGCGTCCGGCGTAGATCAGCGCGGCGTGCAGCCGCTCCTCGCTGGTGGGCGGACCCGGGTGCATCAGGAAGACCCCGGGGAGGACCTGCTGCCACGGACCGCCGGTCCGGCAGCGCTCGGCGGCGTCGGCCGCGGTCACGCCGCGCTCGCGCAGCTGCGCGACGCCGAGGACCCGGCGCTGTACGTCGGACAGGTGGCGGATGGGGCGGGGGGAGAGCGGGGTGTTGTGGTTCATGCCCCGGGGTTTCCCTCCCGGGATCCGCCTCCTAACCGCTGTTACACGCCCGTCGACAAATCCGGACAAGCGCGTCCTAAAGTACGGGCGTTCGAGTGCCGATCAGGCACCCTCGCGCAGGGGCCCTGATCAGCACTTCGTCACACCGCGTCAGAAAGCGACCGTCATTTCGTCACACAGAGTCAGATGCTGCCGCGTCGCACACCTGTCCGCGCAGGGCGCGCGCAAGGTCGTCGCGCGCCTCCAGGACCAGACGGCGGAGGGCGGGCGCCGCGTCCGGGTGGCTGTCCAGCCACGCGTCCGCGGCGTCCAGCGTCGCCCGGTCGTCCTGGAGGGAGGGGAACAGGCCCCGCACCACATCCATGCCGATCTGGATCGAACGCTCGGTCCACACCCGCTCGATCGCCTCGAAGTACTTCGAGGTGTACGGGGCGAGCAGTTCCCGCTGCCCCGCCTGCGCGAAGCCAGAGATCGTGGCCTCCACGAGCGCGTTGGAGAGCGCGTCCGACTCGACGACCGCCGCCCACGCCTGGGTCTTGACCGCGGCCGAGGGGCGAGCGGCCAGGCAGCGCACCTGGTGCCGCTTGCCGGAAGCCGTGTCGTCGCGTGCCAGCTCCGCGTTGATGGCCTGCTCGTCGGCGACGCCGTGCGAGGCCAGCGGCTCCAGGAAGGACCAGCGCAGCTCCTGGTCGACGTCGAGGCCGTCGATCTTCGCCGTGCCGTCCAGCAGGCCCTGGAGCAGCTGAAGATCGGCCTCGGTGGTGGCGGTGGCGGCGAAGAACCGCGCCCAGGTGAGCTGGTTCTCACTGCCGGGCTCGGCGAGCCGCAGCTCGCGCAGCGCGCCCTCGGACAGCGCCCGGCCGCCCCGCTCGCGCCACTGGGGCGCGGCGTAGTGCGTGACCGCGGAGCGCGCCCAGGAGTGCAGCATCTGGAGCACACCGACGTCCGACTCGCGCCCGGCGAAGCTCAGCACGAGCGCGACGAAGTCACGGGCCGGCATCAGCGCGTCCCGGGTGAGATTCCACAGGGCCGACCAGCACAGTGCCCGCGCGAGCGGGTCGGTGATCTCGCCGAGATGCTTGCGCAGGGTCGCGAGCGACCCCTCGTCGAAGCGGATCTTGCAGTACGTGAGGTCGTCCTCGTTGACCAGTACCAGCGCGGGCCGCTCCCGTCCGGCCAGTTCCTCCACAACCGTGCGCGGGCCCGCCACATCCACCTCGGCGCGGGCGTACCGCTCCAGGGATCCTTCACCACTGGAATCGAACGCGGTCCGTCGCCGGTAGAGCCCCACCGCGACGCGGTGCGGCCGGAGTTCGGGATGGGAAGGAGCCGCCTCCTGGATGACCGCGAGCTCGGTGATCCGGTCGGAGGCGTCGTAAGTGACCTGCGGGGTCAGCGAGTTGACTCCGGCCGTCTGCAGCCAGGACCGCGCCCAGCCGGCCATGTCCCGCCCGGAGGTCTCCTCCAGCACCGACAGCAGATCGCCGAGGCGGGTGTTCCCGTACTCGTGCCGCTTGAAGTAACGCCGGGCGCCCTCCAGGAAGGCGTCCTGGCCGACGTACGCGACGAGCTGCTTCAGTACCGAGGCGCCCTTGGCGTACGTGATTCCGTCGAAGTTCAGCTTGGCGTCCTCCAGGTCACGGATGTCCGCCGTGATGGGGTGCGTGGAGGGCAGCTGGTCGGCCCGGTACGCCCACGCCTTGCGGTTGTTGGCGAAGGTGACCCACCCGTTGTCGAAGCGGGTCGCCTCCACCATGGAGAAGGTCCCCATGAAGTCGGCGAAGGACTCCTTCAGCCACAGGTCGTCCCACCACTGCATGGTGACCAGGTCGCCGAACCACATGTGCGCCATCTCGTGCAGGATGACGTTCGCCCGGCGCTCGTAGGACGCCCGGGTCACCTTTCCGCGGAAGATGTACTCCTCGCGGAAGGTCACCATGCCCGGATTCTCCATCGCGCCGAGGTTGTACTCGGGGACGAACGCCTGGTCGTACTTGCCGAAGGGGTACGGGTAGTCGAAGTGGTCGTGGAAGAAGTCCAGGCCCTGCTTCGTCACCCGGAAGATGTCGTCGGCGTCGAAGTACCGGGCGAGCCCCTTGCGGCACATCGCGCCGAGCGGGATCTCCAGCGTCGTCCCTCCCCCGGAGCCTTCGTCCTGGGAGGCATCCCCTTCCAGCGTGCGGCTGTAGGAGTCGGTGACGTAGTGGTACGGGCCGGCGACCACCGCGGTGATGTACGTCGCGATGGGCTTGGTCTCGGCGAACCGCCACACCTCGCCCAGCTGCGACCCGGTCGCGCCGTTGCTCCACACCGTCCAGCCCTCGGGCGCTGTGACCTCGAAGACAAAGGGCGCCTTCAGGTCGGGCTGTTCGAAGTTGGCGAAGACGCGGCGCGCGTCGGCCGGCTCGTACTGCGTGTAGAGGTAGACCTCGCCGTCCTCCGGGTCGACGAAGCGGTGCATACCCTCGCCGGTGCGGCTGTAGGCGCACTGTGCGTCCACCACCAGCACGTTCTCCGCGGCCAGGTCGTCCAGCGCGATACGGGTGCCGTCGAACACGAGGGCGGGGTCCAGCTCGCGGCCGTTGAGCCGCACGGTGTTCACCGACGGCGCCACCAGGTCCGCGAAGGACGCCGCGCCGGGCTCGGCGGCACGGAAGCGGATGGTGGTCACCGAGCGGAAGGTCCGCGGGCCGTTCCCGGAGTCGTCCTCCTCGACCGCGGAACGCAGGTCGAGTGACACTTCGTACCCGTCGACGGACAGCAGTGCGGCCCGGTCGCGGGCCTCGTCGCGGGTCAGATTCTCACCGGGCACCGGCACTCCTTTGTGCGTGTTCACCTACAACGTTCGAATCCTCCCACGGGCGCTTGGGAGCGGGCACCGGGAATGAGCCCGGTCATCAGTGATGTTGCGCAGTACGAGGCACGACCGACGTCCCCACGAGGAGAGACATGTCCGACAGCTCGGCCAACGGCAAGACCCCCGTCGACTTCTGGTTCGATCCGCTGTGCCCCTGGGCCTGGATGACCTCACGCTGGATGCTCGAGGTCGAGAAGGTCCGCGACGTCGAGGTCCGGTGGCACGTCATGAGCCTGGCCGTGCTCAACGAGGACCGCCTCGACGAGCTGCCCGAGGAGTACCGCGAGCTTCTCGCCAAGGCCTGGGGCCCGGTCCGCGTCGTCATCGCCGCCCAGCAGAAGTTCGGCGAGCAGATCACCGGCCCGCTCTACACAGCGATGGGCACCCGCTTCCACAACCGGGGCGAGGGCCCGACCCTCGAGGCGGTCGCCGGGGCGCTGGAGGACGTCGGACTGCCGGCCGAGCTGATCGAGTACGCCGATTCCCACACGTACGACACAGAGCTGCGGGCCTCCCACCAGGAGGGCATCGAGAAGGTCGGCCAGGATGTCGGCACACCGGTGATCGCGGTTCCGGGCGCGGACGGCGAGCAGGTCGCCTTCTTCGGCCCGGTGGTCACGCCGGCGCCGAAGGGCGAGGCGGCGGCGAAGCTGTGGGACGGCACGCTGCTGGTGGCGTCGACGCCGGGCTTCTACGAGATCAAGCGCACCCGCACCCAGGGTCCCCTCTTCGACTGACCCGCCCCGCGGTGCGCCGCGGCGCACCGCCCGCACTGGGTGCGGAAGGCCCCCGCGAGTCACGTCCTCGCGAGGGCCTTCCGTTCATCCGCCCGCACGTGAAGGTTGAGAAGACGATCACGAGCAGGACGATCCGGTGCTACGGAGCGAGCAGCAGGTTGTGGGCACGCTCCTTGGCGGACGCGTAACGCTTCGCCACGTCCTGCCAGTTGACGACCCGCCACATGGCCTCGACGAAGTCCACCTTCTGGTTCTTGTACTGCAGGTAGAAGGCGTGCTCCCAGGCGTCGAAGACCAGGATCGGTACCGATCCCTGGCCGATGTTGCCCTGGTGGTCGTAGACCTGCTCGACGATGAGGCGCCCGCTGACCGGCTCGTACGCGAGGACACCCCAGCCCGAACCCTGGGTGGTGGCCGAGGCCTTGGAGAGCTGGGTCCTGAACTTGGCGAAGGAGCCGAAGGATTCGGCGATGGCGTCGGCCAGTTCGCCCACGCCGTCCTTCTCAAGGGGCTCGCCGCCCCCGTCACCGGTCATGTTGTGCCAGTAGATCGAGTGCAGGATGTGGCCGGAGAGATGGAACGCCAGGTTCTTCTCCAGCCCGTTGATTGACCCCCACGCTTCCTTGTCGCGCGCCTCCTCCAGCTGCTCGAGGGTGTCGTTCGCGCCTTTCACGTATGCCGCGTGGTGCTTGTCGTGGTGCAGCTCGATGATCTGCGGATTGATGACCGGCTCCAGCGCCGCGTAGTCGTACGGAAGTTCCGGAAGTGTGTAGATGGCCATGATCGACAACGCCCTTCGACAACTCTTATTGCAAAAGACTTGCAAGTGCACCTTAACAGCAGGAAGTGCGGGACGGATGTTGGCGTGAACCCGCCCCCGCGGGGGACTCTGGCAACGCTTTCAGCCGGGCAGGGCCGACGGGATCGGCGAAGAACTGGACGCCCCCTGGGACGACCTCCTCCTCGCACGGGAGTCCGACGACGAGGAGTCCGAGGCCGAACTGGCCGCCGAGTGGCAGGGCCGGGTGCGCAGGCTGCTGGCCGCGCAGCCGGAGGTTGCCGTCGAACTGCGCACCACCACCACTTGATGCCCCGGCACATCCACGCCTACGGGATGGAGGTCTTCGGCCGGTACGCAGAGGCGGAGCCACTGGCTCGGGCGCACGCCGGCCGACCGCATCCGCGTACAGGGAGCCGATTACCCCAGGACGCATGCCGCGATGTGCCTTTAAGGGCCTGGTCGCACACGGGCTGGGACGGCTCGACGAGGCGACCGCCCTCCACCGGGAACTCATCGAGAGGCGCCGACGGGTGCTCGGTCCCGGGCACCCGTTCGTCCTCGATCATCGCGCCGACCTCGCCCGATGGGAGGCCGAGGCCGCGGCGGCCTCCACGTCCCGGCCGGAGTCCCGAACCGGCTCAGGCCCGCCGCGCCCGCAACTCGCGAACCCCCGCCACCAGCAGAACCGCGCAGGTCGCCGCTGCCGACCCCAGCACCTGCGGCCGGGCGGCGTCGTCCGTCAGCATCAGTACCAGCACGGCAGCCATGGCGGCCAGCGTCGTCCAGGTCAGCCAGGGGAAGCCCCACATCCGCAGCGTCAGTGTCTGCGGAGCCTCGCGCTCGATCCGGCGACGCAGCCGCAGCTGCGAGACGGCGATGAGACCCCAGACGAACAGCAGCACCGCGCCGACCGCGTTGAGCATGTAGAGGAAGACCGAGTCGGGCCACTTCAGATTGAGCAGGACGGAGACGAAGCCGAAGGCCACGGAGGCGAGCACCGCCCGGCGCGGCACACCGCCGGCCGAGATCCTCAGCAGCCCCTTCGGCGCTTCGCCGCGCTCCGCCAGCGAGAACACCATCCGTGACGACCCGTACAGATTGGCGTTCAGGGCCGACAGCAGCGCCACGAAGACCACGATGTTCATGATCTGGCCGGCGGACTGCACACCGATCGAGTCCAGGACCGCGACGTACGGGCTCTGCCCGGGCTCCATCGAGGTCCAGGGCAGCAGCGTGACGATGACCAGCATCGAACCGACGTAGAAGAAGAGGATGCGCCACACCGCACTGCGCACCGCCCGCGCGACCGCCCGCGCCGGGTCGTCGGACTCCGCTGCGGCGATGGTGACGACCTCCAGACCGCCGAAGGCGAAGATGACCGCGAGAACGCCGGAGACCACGCCTTCCCAGCCGTTCGGCAGGAAGCCGCCCTGCCCGGTCAGGTTGGTCATGCCGACGGGCTCGGTGTCGGGCAGCACGCCGAACACCGCCAGCAGACCCAGGGCCAGGAACAGCACGATCGCCCCGACCTTGAGGGCCGCGAACCAGAACTCGAACTCGCCGAAGTTCTTCACGGCGGCGAGGTTCGTGGCGGTGAACACCACCATGAAGATCAGCACCCAGGCCCACTGGGGCACACCGGGCACCCACCCGTTCGCGATCTGTGCCGCGCCCGTCGCCTCCACGGCGAGGACGACGACCAGCAGGAACCAGTACAGCCATCCCACCGAGAACCCGGCCCAACGCCCCATCGCCCGCTCCGCGTGCACGGAGAAGGAGCCGGAAGCGGGCATCGCGGCGGACATCTCGCCGAGCATCCGCATCACCAGCATCGCGAGCGTGCCCGCGATGAGGTAGGAGACGACGATCCCGGGGCCGGCCACCGCGATCCCGGCTCCCGAGCCGACGAACAGGCCGGCACCGATCACCCCGCCGAGGCCGAGCATGGTCAGGTGGCGCTGCTTGAGCCCGTGGGAGAGGGGTTCGGCAGGGAGTGCGTCGTGCATGGCGCTCGTACTCGCAAGGGGCTCAGCGGTTTGGTGGGATCCCACAGTGTCTCCGAGTGGGGCCCCTCGACGCAAAACGGACCGGCTCTGCTCCCACCTCCAGTGACGAGTCTCACGTCATCCGGCGCATGAAAGCTTTCCTTTGTGTGATCCCCACCAACCGTGCGCCGCGGGCTTTGTCGTTGGCTGACGGTGATCGGACGCTGACAACCGGGTTAGCGTCACCGTGTTCCCCTGTCTGCCTCACCCCCGGAGTTCCGATGAGCACTGCTTCCCTCACCTCGCGTCCCGGAGCGGTCCTCGCCGACCTGCTGCCCGCCGCCGGCGCCTCGCGCGCCCGGGCCCGCGACATCGCCCTGGTGCTCGGCGGCGCCGCGCTCACCGGTATCGCCGCCCAGATCGCCGTGCCGGTTCCCGGCTCCCCGGTCCCGGTCACCGGCCAGACCTTCGCGGCCCTGCTCGTCGGCACCGCGCTGGGCGCCCGGCGCGGCTTCCTCTCCCTCGCGCTGTACGCGCTGGTGGGTATGGCGGGCGTGCCGTGGTTCGCCAACGGCACCTCGGGCGCGGGCGGTGCTTCCTTCGGTTACGTCCTGGGCATGGTGCTGGCCGCGACGGTCGTCGGTGCGCTCGCCCGCCGTGGCGCGGACCGTTCCGTGCCGCGTACGGCCGGATCGATGGCAATCGGCTCCGCGGTGATCTACGCGGTCGGTGTCCCCTACCTGGCGTTCGCCGCGGACATCTCCCTCGGCGCCGCTGTGGCGGCCGGCCTGACGCCGTTCCTCATCGGCGACGCGCTGAAGGCCGCGCTCGCCATGGGCGCGCTCCCCGCTGCCTGGAAGCTCCTCGGCCGCCGCGGCTGAGTACGTCGTCCGCACGCGGGCGGACGCACGAAGGGGGCCCGCACACCGGTGACGGTGTGCGGGCCCCCTTCCTGTTGGGGTCAGACCCTGCCCGCCACGTTCTTGTGGAGACGCTGGCGGACCACACCGATGGCCACCACGATCGCTGCCACCAGCACCGACAGCAGCACCACCTCGCGGTTGGCGTCGTCGAAGAGCATGTAGCCCAGCACGAAGGTGATCATCGCGGCGGTCGCCCACGTCAGGTACGGGAAGAGCCACATCTTCACGGTCAGCTTCTCCGGCGCCTCGCGCAGCAGGATCCCGCGCATCCGCAGCTGGGTGAAACAGATCACCAGCCAGACGAACAGGGCCACCGCGCCCGAGGAGTTCAGGAGGAAGAGGAAGACCGTGTCCTTGAAGGCGTAGTTGAAGTAGACGGCGGCGAAGCCGAAGACCACGGAGGCCAGGATGGCGGCGGTCGGCACGCCCTTGGCGTTGACCTTGGCGAACATCTTCGGCGCGTCACCGCGCTCGCCCAGGGAGAAGGCCATGCGGGAGGCGGTGTAGAGACCCGAGTTCAGGCAGGAGAGCACCGCGGTCAGCACGATCACGTTCATGATCTGGCCCGCGTGCGCGATGCCGATCGAGTCCAGGGCCGCGACGTAGGAGCCCTTCTCGACGATCGACTTGTCGTTCCACGGCAGCAGGGTCAGGACCACGAAGATCGAGCCCAGGTAGAAGACGCCGATCCGCCAGATCACGCTGTTGGTGGCCTTCGTGACCGCGCGCCGCGGGTCCTCGGACTCACCGGCGGCCAGCGTAACGATCTCGCTGCCCATGAAGGAGAAGACGACCATCAGCACACCGGTGAGGATGGCGCCCGCACCGTTGGGCAGGAACCCTCCCGCGTCGGTGAGGTGCGCGAAGCCCGCGCCCGGGTTGTCGGAGCCCGGCAGGACGCCGAAGACCGCGAGCAGACCGATGATCACGAAGGCACCGATGGCGACGACCTTGATGCCCGCGAACCAGAACTCGAACTCACCGTAGGAGGACACCGAGACGAGGTTGGTGGCCGTCAGCACGACCATCACGATCAGCGCCCAGGCCCACTGCGGCACCGCGGGGACCCAGCCCTCGAGGATGACCGCGCCGGCGGTCGCCTCGACGGCGAGCACCACCACCCAGAAGAACCAGTACAGCCAGCCGATCGAGAAACCCGCCCAGCGGCCCAGCGCACGGTCGGCGTAAGCGGAGAAGGACCCCGAGTTCGGGCTGGCGGCGGCCATCTCGCCCAGCATCCGCATGACGAACACGACCAGCGCGCCGACCAGTGCGTAGGACACCAGGATGGCGGGACCGGCCTTGGCGATGCCGCCGGAGGACCCCACGAAGAGGCCCGCACCGATCACACCGCCAATGGCGATCATGGAGAGATGGCGGTTCTTGAGGCCGGCTTTCAGCCCATCGGAAGCCTGCGTTTCCCCGGGGTTTCCGGGTTTTTCGCCTGCCTTCGGAAGGGTTGTCTGCGTGGTCATGCGTAATCCTTAGGTTCTCGGGTTACGAGCCCGTGCATTCAAACCTGACTTCCGCCGGGACGGAAGACCCGACTCCGGATCGTTGTAGAAGGAGCAGTACGGCCCAAAGGGGTCAATACGGCGGGACCCCGGGTCAGGGTCCGGGGTCCCGCACCCGGCGGCGCCTACCCGGCACCCCGCATGCCACACTCGGAACATGCGCGTGTACCTCGGATCCGACCATGCCGGTTTTGAACTCAAGAACCACCTTGTGGAGTGGCTGAAGGTCAACGGCCATGAGCCCGTCGACTGCGGCCCCCACATCTACGACGCCCAGGACGACTACCCCCCGTTCTGTCTGCGTGCCGCCGAAAGGACGGCCGCCGACCCGGACGGCCTGGGCATCGTCATCGGCGGGTCCGGCAACGGCGAGCAGATCGCCGCGAACAAGGTCAAGGGCGTGCGCGCGGCGCTGGCATGGAGTCAGGAGACCGCGGCGCTCGGCCGCGAGCACAACAACGCGAACGTGATCTCCGTCGGCGCCCGGATGCACTCCCAGGACGACGCGACGAAGTTCGTCGAGATCTTCCTGACCACGCCCTACTCGGGTGAGGAGCGTCACACGCGCCGGATCGAGATGCTCTCGGCGTACGAGACGACCGGCGTCCTCCCGCCGATCCCGTCCCACCACCCTCAGCAGGGCTGACCCACCGTCCCTCCCTGTGCCGCCGGGCGACCCGGCGGCACAGGCGTGCGACGAACGGAACAGGAACCGGTCCGGAACCAGAGCCGGAACCAAGAAGAGGGGAGAGCACGCGCCGTGCCCGAGGGGCATACGATCCACCGCCTCGCCGAGGACCACCAGGCCCGCTTCGCGGGGTGGCCCGTGCGGGTCAGCAGCCCTCAGGGCAGGTTCGCCGAGAGTGCGGCGCTCCTGGACGGCCGGATCCTGACCGGGGTCGACGCGCACGGCAAGCACCTCTTCCTCGGCTTCGAGGGCCCGGACTGGATCCATGTCCACCTCGGCCTGTTCGGCAAGCTCGGTTTCGGCGAGGGCCAGGCCCCGCCGCCCTCCGACACCGTCCGGCTGCGCGTACGGAACGACGGGCACTACGCCGATCTGCGCGGCCCCACCACCTGCGCCCTCATCAACGGCGCCGAGAAGCGGGCGATACACGACCGCCTCGGCCCGGACCCGCTCCGCGAGGGAGAAGATCCCGAGCGGGCCTGGCGCCGGATCTCACGGAGCCGCACCACCATCGCCGCACTCCTGATGGACCAGAAGGTCGTCGCCGGCGTCGGCAACGTCTACCGCGCCGAAGTGCTCTTCCGGCACCGCATCGACCCGTACCGTGCCGGGAAGGACCTCACCGAGGCCGAGTGGCACGCCGTCTGGGCCGACCTCGTCGCCCTGATGCGCGAGGGCGTACGGAACAACCGCATCGACACCGTCCGCCCCGAGCACACCCCGGAGGCGATGGGGCGGCCGCCACGCGTGGACGACCACGGCGGCGAGGTGTACGTGTACCGCAGGGCCGACCTGCCCTGCCACATCTGTGGCGGCGAGATCCGCACCGCCGGTCTCGCCGCCCGCAACCTCTTCTGGTGCCCGGCCTGCCAGAGGGCATAGCCGCACCCCGGCGGGCGCCTCAGAAGCCGTGCGGCAGCCAAGGGGCGACGGGGGAGGAGAACGCCAGGGACGCCTCGACCAGTGCACCCTCGCGCAGTTCCCGTACCCGGCCGGCCGCCCCCAGCGAGGCGAGCGAGACGCCGCCCAGGTATGCGGCGCCCAACTCCCTTACGGACAGCGCCAGATCGGCGTCGTCCTCGGTCCGCTCGCAGGATGCGCCCTTGCCGTCCCCGGTGAGCCGCCAACGCCCCTCGTTCCAGGGGCAGAAGGCGTCCTCGACCTCGAACACGACCTCCACGGGCGTGGCGTACGTACGGGCTTCGAGCGCGGCGCCCACGTCCACCGGCCGCAGGTGGAGCGAGTCCCGGAGTCGCAGGCCGCACCGGCGGATGTCCGAGACGAGGTGCTGCCAGGCGTCGTCGACGGGCCGGTTGCGTACCCGCAGCGTCGAGGTCAGGTCGATGTCGAAGAGGAAGCGCCACAGCGCCGCGGATGCCGCCGGGTCCAGGGCCTCGGTGTCCCGCAGCACGATGGTGCCCCTGGGACCTGACACGTCCCACTCCGGCTTGTTGTGGAAGCGCGCGTAACCGACGACCTCACCGTCCCGCTCGGCCACCACGCACTGCAGCGGCGATCCGCCGTCGCGCCCGCTCTCCGGGTCGAGCACGGGCAGCCGCTCCCAGCCGGGCCGGCGGTCCAGCATCCCGGGCCGCCGGGGCACGTTGCGGGCGTACACCGCCTCGCAGGCGTCCCGTACGGCCGTCGGCTCGGCGAAGCGCAGACGAACCGCGTCCGTGCCCTGGGGCACTCTGAGCCGCACCCGGGAGGTGTCGATCTCGGCGCTGAGTTGCTGGGTCGCCAGTCCGTACCCGAAACGGCCGTAGATGTCCGGTTCCGAGGCCGTCAGCGCGGCGAGCGGCTCGCCACGCCCCCGTACGTCGTCGAGTTGATGCCGCATCATCTCGCTCAGGACGCCGCGCCTGCGGTGGGTCGCCGCCACACTCACCATGGTCACGCCGGCCGTGGGCACCAGCGCGCCTCCCGGAACGGAGAGCCGGAAAGTGAAGGCACCGGCCGTGCCGATGCACTCGTCGCCGTCCCAGACCCCGATCGAGCGTTCGTACTCGGTCAGGTCGCGATACAGCTCACGCTCCTCGGCGGGCTCCGCGACGCCGCCGAAGGCGCGCTCCAACTTGTCGTACCAGTCGTCCCATTCGGCCGGGCGCAGTCCCCGCAACTCTGTCGTCATACGACATGCCTACCAGTGCGTTCCCGTCCGGGCGAGCCGATTTCGAACGCAATGTCTGGGGGTCCCCCTGCGCGGCCGCGCGCCGGGTGGATAGGGTCCCGGTGCAATGGCCGGTGGCGTGGGAGCGGATTCGTTCACGGCCCGGATGCGCAAGTCGGCGCACCGGGTCCGCACCGCGCTGCGCAAGTCCGGCGTCGACTACTTCCGCGGCGACGGCTCCGACTGGATCGCCCTGGCCGGACTGCTGCTCACCATCCCGGCGATCGCGTGGGGAACCATCGCGATGCCGGTCTGGTGCGCGCCCGCCGCACTGGTGCTGCCCATCGTCGCGGGCGGTCTGCTGCTGCGCCCGGCCAGCCTGCTGGGGCTGTACGGGGCGGCGGCCCTGGCCCTCATCGTCGAGTCGATCCAGCTCGGTCCGTACACCGACGGTCCGGCGCGGGTCACCCCCGGCACCGTCCTGGTGGTCGCGGCCTGCGGGTTCTTCGGGTTGCTGATCGCTCAGTTCCGCAGCCGGGTGGGCGTGCCCTGGCGGCGCGGCGGGACGATGCTCTTCGACCTGCGTGAACGCATCCGGGTCCAGAGCAAACTGCCCAATCTGCCCAAGGGCTGGCACCGGGAGATGGCCCTCCGCCCGGCGGGCGGTCAGTCCTTCTCGGGCGACTTCGTGGTTGCGGCCCGGACGAACGGCGGGCGCACCCTGGAGGTCGTCCTCACCGACGTCTCCGGCAAAGGCATGGACGCGGGCTCACGCGCTTTGCTGCTGTCCGGCGCTTTCGGCGGTCTGCTCGGCTCCCTCCCGCCGCACGGCTTCCTCCCCGCCGCCAACGGCTACCTGCTCCGCCAGGACTGGGACGAGGGATTCGCCACCTCGATCCATCTCGTACTGGACCTGGAGTCGGGCGACTACGAACTCCTGTCGGCCGGCCACCTTCCGGCTCTCCAGCTGTCGGCCGGCACCGGCCGCTGGGAGGAGAAGGCGGCGGAGGGCCCGCTGCTGGGGGTTTACGACGGAGTGCAGTTCGACCCGGTCAAGGGTTCGCTGCGCCCCGGCGACGTGCTGATGCTGTTCACGGACGGCCTGGTGGAGACGGCCGACCGCGACATCAGCGAGGGCATCGACCGGCTGACCGGCGAGGCCGAACGCTATGTCGGGCCCGGCTTCGAGGGCGCGGCCTGGCACCTGATCGAAGCGGTGGCCAAGGACGTCAACGACGACAGGGCCCTGCTCATGATCCGCCGGGACTGATGCCCAGCACACCCCCGGGCGCGGCTCCCGCGGATTCGGGCCGCCGGGGCCGTCTCCGGCCCAGTGCGGCGGCCTCCGGAGCCGGGCCGGTCCTTCCGTGGACGTCAGGGGCGGGCCCGCCAGGCACTGACGCCCAGCTTTCCGGTGGTGCCGACGTCGATCGGCCCCTTGGGCGTCACGGTCTGGCGCGGCAGACCGGCCACAGGCGCGATGTCCAGGGAGGCGCCGTTGGACGGGGGCCGCGTCACGTCCGTAACGGAGTTCCTCCACACCAGCCCGGCCGATGCCGACTCGCCCGGTTGCAGTGTCACTGTGCCGGGCTCCTGCTCGAAGCTGTCGATCCGGGAGATTTCGGTGGAGCCCCGGACGACCGTCACCGCGAGCGGTGCCCGGTCCCGGTCCAGGAGCCGCAGGTCCGGGTAACCCTTCACCGTGAATGGGCGTGTGCCGCAGTTGACCATGTCCAGGTTCACGAGCCGGAGCCCCATGGCGGCGTCGCTCTCGCCTCGGTGATGATCACTCCGGGCGCCGGGCAGGCGGCCGGAGTGGCTGACGTCTCGTCGGGCGAGGGAGGTGGCGGGGGCAGGAAGGGCCGGCTGGGGCCGGGGGCCGCCTCCGGCGGCGGCGGGACGTCGCACGCGCTGCTCAGAACGGCGGCCGCCGCGAGAACCGGACCCAGTCGGCGCATGGTGTTCATCGGATGATCCTCACATGACCCGGCGGGCTCCCGATTATGCACCGCAGGAGGGCGGTGGCAGACCCTGCGCCACGAGCTGCCCGCGGCCCCTCGCCCGCGATGAGTTCCCCAGCCGTCGCGCGACAGTGGTGAAATGCTTGGGAGACTGCGCCCGTCGATCCGAGAGCGAGGGAGTCCTGTGTCCGATCTGACCCTGGCCGACGTCGAGGCGATCGCCCGCGCCGCACATGCCACGCAGACCGACAAGGACGGACGTCCGTACATCGAGCATGTGCAGGCGGTCGCCGACGGCGTTCGGGCCCGCGGCGGCTCGGACGAGCAGCTCGCCGCCGCCTGGCTGCACGACACCATCGAGGACGGCGCGCTCTCGGAGGGCTGGTTGGAAGGCGCCGCGCTCCCGCAGGCCACCAAGGACATGGTCCGCGCCGTCAGCAAGCGGGCGGGCGAGTCCATGGAGGAGTACACCCGTCGCATCCTCGCGACCCCCGGGGCGCTGCTGATCAAGGAGGCGGACCTCGCGCACAACACCGACCCGGACCGGCTCGCCAGACTCGACGAGCCGACCCGGAACCGCCTGAGGGAGAAGTACGCGCGCATGCGCCGGCTGCTGGGCCTGACGGGCGAGGGCAGGACCGGCGAGGGCCGCGATCAGGTCTGACCGGTGGCCGGTGCGGGGGACCGCTCCCGCCTCGGTTCCTGGCGGGCGCCCTTGAAGGCCCACTCCAGCCGTGGTTCCAGCACGGTCCGGAACGCCCTCCGCACCGGTGGCGTACACAGCGCCGTCACCGCCCCCGCTGCCACCACGGTCACCGCGACCAGGCCGAGCGGGCTGCTGAGCCAGTCGATCCCGAACCAGCCCCGGAAGGCCGCTCCCTTCACCAGGAAGCCGTGCAGCAGGTAGCCGCTCAGAGTGCCCGCACCCAGCACGGTGAACCACATTTCGCGGCGCGGCACCCAGGCCAGGAAACATGCGCTCAGCAGCGCCGAGCCGGTCAGCAGCACCAGTGTCATCAGCACCCCCGTCCACCACGGCTGGCCGAGCTCCTCCGCGCTGCTGGAGTGGTAGAGCCAGCGGGCGGTCGTCCGCGGCACGGCCCAGTACGCGATGACCAGCGCGCCCGCGAAGACCGGCAGGGCGAGCAGTCTGACCGCGCGCCGCCGTACCGCCTCGAAGTGCTCGGGCCGCAGATACAGCCCGGCCACGAAGAACGGCAGGAACTGCAGGACGCGCTGCAGGTCCAGGTCCTTGCCGATGCTCGGCGTGACGGAGGCCAGCACGGCGACGCCGACCGCGATCACCAGCGGCCGGCGCACCGCCCTCCACAGCGGGGTGGTCAGCCGCCACACGAACAGCGCGGCCAGGAACCAGGTCAGATACATCGGGTCGAGCAGGCTGATCTGCTGCTCCGGTGAGCTGCCCGCCCAGCGCTTGAACAGCGAGTACGCGATTTCGAAGACGACGAACGGCACGACCACGCCGCCCACCAGCCGCCGCAGTTGAGCGGGCCGCATCTCGAAACTGCGGGAGAAATAGCCCGATATAAGAATGAAGGCGGGCATATGGAAGGCATACACGAGCATGTAGAGCGCCTCGGCGGCACGGCTGCCGTCCTTGAGAGGCTCCCAGGCGTGGGCCACGGCCACCAGCACGATGGCCAGATACTTGGCGTTGTCGAAGTACGGGTCGCGCTGCTTGGTGGCGGACTCGGCCGGTGGGGCGGCCGGTTGTGGGGGAATTACGGTCCGTGACAGTGTGGGGCTGTGGAACATCCAGGGCACCATAGTGGCGCTGCCGGGATGGGTAAACCCGACCTCCGAAGCCCCCTGCAGCGAGTGTCGGGCGCCCTGATGGCGTGAACTGATTGCCGATGATTCGTCACGCGGCGGATAGGACCGGCCTGTTGGTGGCACGATGGTGCATGTGGGGGTGTGCGGGGCCGTACGCTCCCCGGCCGGCAAGGCGGACCGACCGAGGGTGTGATCAGTTGTGGCCATTTCACTGTCTGTGGTGCTGCTGTTGGCGATCATCCTGGTGGTGTTGATCCGCGGAGGCTCCCTGAAGGCCGGGCCCGCCCTGGTGGCGGTGCTGTTCGGCTTCTTTCTCGCGTCCACCGACATGGCGCCGTCGGTCAACCGCTTCCTCAACTCGATAGCGGACACCATCAACCAGATCAATTTCTAGCCAAAGATGGGGACGCCGGCCGATGTGTATCACCGTCCGCTGGGCTGTGCGCCCGGGGCGGGAGTGAGGCGAATCACGAACGGGGTGACGCGGAACGGTGACGACGCAGGGCGGTGCGGCAGGGAGTGAGCAAGCGCGGAGTGCTCGGCGTCGTCGGCGCGGCCACGGACGGCATCGAGTCGTTGCGCACGGGCCTGGTGGAACCGGCGATGGAGCGCGGCTGGCAAGTGGCTGTGACGTTGACGCCGACTGCCGGCCGATGGCTCCGGTCGAACGGTGAAGCCGAACGGCTGGAGGAGCTGACCGGTCTGCCCGTCCGTGACATGCCGCGGCTGCCGGGTGAACCCCGTCCACACCCCGTCGCCGACTGCTACGCCGTCGCTCCGGCGAGTGCCAACTACGTCGCCAAACTCGCCACCGGTATCGCCGACAACCAAGCACTCACACAGGTCGGGGAGGCCATCGGCACGATCGGCGTACCCGTGGTGCTGTTCCCGCGGATCAACGCCGCCCATGCCCGCCATCCGGCCTGGGAGGGTCACATCCAAGCCCTGCGCAGAGGCGGCGTCGAACTCGTCTACGGTCCCGGGGCCTGGCCACTGCGCGAGCCGCGAGAAGACGAATCTGTTCGCGAACTGCCCTGGGCGGAGATCTTGCACTTGGCGGACCAGGGGCCGCGTGCTCGTGATCTCTGACGCCGCGCACGACTGACGGGACCCTCGTGGCAGAAAGCCTGTCTCGTTCGGTCGTTGCCCGTCCGCCGACCGGTGTACCGGCCCGGCGGGCCGTCGCCGCAGGAGGAGGAGGAGCCCGTCAGCTGCTGGACTCCACCAGCTGCGCGTACTCCTTGCCGAGCTGTGACATGGCGTCATCGAACGCCTTCTGGGGGACGGCCTCCTGCAAAGTGCCGAGGACCGCCCGGAAACCGCCGGCCGCTTCTGACTCGGACAGGCCGGTGTGCTCACGCACCCTGCGGATCGACTCGTCGGGCCCGAAGACGTGCATGTCTCCCCGCCCCCGGTTGAGTGAGTCAAGCAGAGGCTCGGGAAGTTCGAGGGCCAGATCGCGGGCTTCGCCGTCGCTCAGACGAAGTGCGAGCGTCTCGAGCGTGGCGCGGGTGAGATCGGCCGCTTCCTGCCGCGAGAGTCCCGTGCGATCCGCCACTGCCTGGAAGAACTCCTTGTCGTCCATGCGGGTCTCCTCATCGGAATCGAGGGATGGGCGAGGGAGAGGTGACCTCATCCACCACCTTGCCACGCACTCATCCCGCCTGCGAGGCACAGCGCGTCGGCCCGGCGCCGTCCGGACCCGGGCGGGGACGGTACGGCCCCGCGCCGGCGGTGGGTCCATGTCGAGAGGGCCGAGCAGGCATGAGAAAAGTTCGAAAGGTTCTCTGATCCAGCCGCCGAAATGACATCAGGGCCAGGCGGAGGATGAATCCTCTGACCTGGCCCGGAGTCGTCTGGAGCGGGCGACGGGAATCGAACCCGCGTAGCCAGTTTGGAAGACTGGGGCTCTACCATTGAGCTACGCCCGCACATATGTCGCGCCACAGATCATGTGGCCGCGGCACGAACAGCATCGTAGCGGGTCGGAGTGGCTGGGCGCACACCCCTTCCGCCGGAGTGCCGCGCCGACGCAAAGCGGGAGCCGCAGGCCGTGGGGGCATGTACCCTACGTGTCGCACCGACGGGGTGTGGCGCAGCTTGGTAGCGCGTCCGCTTTGGGAGCGGAAGGTCGTCGGTTCGAATCCGGCCACCCCGACCACCAGCAAGATCGCGTTGTGGGCCGCCTGCTGCTTGCGGTTACTATGCAAGCTGCGTGCCCGTGTGTCTGATCTACCGGGCCCCATCCGCTGAACCGCTGAATCCCAGCGTCAGCAGACCCTCAAGAAGTCAGCCACCAAGGAGACCGAACCGTGAAGAGCGCCGTGGAGACCCTGAACCCGACTCGGGTTCGGCTCACTGTCGAGGTGCCCTTCGAGGAGCTCAAGGACAGCCTCGACGCGGCGTACAAGAAGATCAACCAGCAGGTCACGGTGAAGGGCTTCCGTAAGGGCAAGATCCCGGCCCGAGTCATCGACCAGCGGTTCGGCCGTGGTGCTGTGCTGGAGGAGGCCGTCAACGACGCCCTCCCGAAGTTCTACACCGAGGCGGTCAACGAAGGTGAGCTCAACGTCCTCGGCCAGCCCGAGGTCGACATCACCGAGCTGAAGGACGGCGAGCTGCTCGCCTTCACCGCCGAGGTGGACATCCGCCCGGCGATCGAGATCCCCGACTACTCGGGCATCGAGGTGACCGTCGACGCCGTCGAGGTCACCGACGAGGACGTCGAGAAGTCGGTGGAGCAGCTGCGTGAGCGCTTCGCTTCCACGAACCCGGTGGAGCGCGCCGCGGCCGAGGGCGACGTCGTGACGATCGACCTCGAGGCCAAGGTCGACGGCGAGGTCCTCCCGGACGGCGTCGCGAGCGGCGTCTCGTACACGATCGGCTCCGGCGAGCTGCTCGACGGCATCGACGAGGCCGTCACCGGCCTGGAGGCCGGCGGCGAGGCCACCTTCACCTCCCAGCTCAAGGGCGGCAGCGCCGAGGGCAAGGACGCCGAGGTCACGGTCAAGGTCACCGCAGTCGCCGCGCGTGAGCTGCCTGAGCTGGACGACGACTTCGCCCAGCTGGCGAGCGAGTTCGACACGCTCGACGAGCTTAAGGCGGACAGCCGCAAGCGCCTCGAGAACATGAAGCAGTACGACCAGGCCACGCAGGCGCAGGAGCGCGTGCTCGAGGAGCTGCTGAAGCTCATCGAGGTGCCGATCCCCGAGAAGCTCCTCGAGGACGAGGTCAACACGCGCAAGCACAACCTGGAGCACCACCAGCTCGGCCAGATGGGCCTGGACATCGAGAAGTACCTCGAGATCCAGGGCAAGACGGTCGAGGAGTTCGACGCCGAGACCAAGGAGCAGGCGGTCAAGGGCATCAAGACGCAGTTCGTCCTGGACGAGCTTGTCAACAAGGAGAAGCTGAACGTCAGCCAGGAGGAGCTCACCGAGCACCTCATGCGGCGTGCCGCCTCCTCCGGCATGAGCCCCGACCAGTTCGCCCAGGCGGTCGTCGAGGGCGGCCAGGTGCCGATGCTCGTCGGCGAGGTCGCCCGCGGCAAGGCGCTCGCCGTGGTCGTCGAGGCCGCCAAGGTCGTCGACAGCAACGGTGAGGTCGTCGACCTGGACGACGAGGACGAGACCGAGACCACGGCTGAGGCCGCCGGTGACGCCACCGAGGGCGACGTGACCGAGGGTGACGAGGCCGAGGGCAAGAACGAGGCCTGAGCCTCTGCTCCACCCTGTTGATCTCGTACGAGAGGCCCGGACGCGCCATGCGTCCGGGCCTCTTGTCATACGTATACGGAGCCTGCACCTTGCGCTCCGAGCGAACAGTTCGGGAACCGGGATGGCGTTGTCCTACCTGCGCGTTAGGGTCCATGAATACGAGGGCACGGAAGTACGCGTAAGCCGGTTCGCGCCATTGCGCGAGCCCGGCCCCCCGCGCCCCAGAACGAAGACGCTGAGACGGCCGTAGCCGTCAGAGACGAGCAGGTGGATACGTGACGAATCTGATGCCTTCCGCCGCCGGCGAGCCGTCCATTGGTGGTGGCCTCGGCGACCAGGTCTACAGCCGGCTGCTCGGCGAGCGGATCATCTTCCTCGGCCAGCCCGTCGACGATGACATCGCCAACAAGATCACGGCGCAGCTGCTTCTCCTGTCCGCCGACCCGGACAAGGACATCTACCTCTACATCAACAGCCCCGGTGGCTCGGTGACGGCCGGCATGGCGGTCTACGACACCATGCAGTACATCCCGAACGACGTGGTCACCATCGGCATGGGCCTCGCCGCCTCGATGGGCCAGTTCCTGCTCACCGCGGGCACCGCGGGCAAGCGCTTCGCGCTGCCCAACACCGACATCCTCATGCACCAGGGCTCCGCCGGCCTCGGCGGCACCGCCTCGGACATCAAGATCCAGGCCGAGCAGCTGCTGCGTACCAAGAAGCGCATGGCGGAGATCACCGCACACCACACCGGCCAGACCGAGGAGACGATCATCCGGGACGGTGACCGTGACCGCTGGTTCTCCGCCGAGGAGGCCAAGGAGTACGGCATCATCGACCAGATCATCACCAACGCCGCAGGCGTTCCGGGCGGCGGCGGCACCGGGGCCTGATCCCGGACCACCGCTTCGCAGCCGAGCCCGACAGCCCACAGAACGCCACCAGGATGGTGAACACCGACATGAACGACTTTTCCCTCAGCGCCAGCGGCCTGTACACCGGCCCGCAGGTGGACAACCGCTACATCGTGCCGCGCTTCGTGGAGCGCACCTCGCAGGGTGTGCGTGAGTACGACCCGTACGCGAAGCTGTTCGAGGAGCGCGTGATCTTCCTCGGCGTGCAGATCGACGACGCCTCCGCCAACGACGTCATGGCGCAGCTGCTGTGCCTGGAGTCGATGGACCCGGACCGCGACATCTCGATCTACATCAACAGCCCCGGCGGCTCGTTCACCGCGCTGACCGCGATCTACGACACGATGCAGTTCGTGAAGCCGGACATCCAGACGGTGTGCATGGGCCAGGCGGCCTCCGCCGCAGCCATCCTGCTCGCCGCCGGTACGCCCGGTAAGCGAATGGCTCTGCCGAACGCGCGCGTGCTGATTCACCAGCCGTCCAGCCAGACCGGCCGGGAGCAGCTCTCCGACCTGGAGATCGCGGCCAACGAGATCCTGCGCATGCGTGCGCAGCTCGAGGAGATGCTGGCCAAGCACTCCACGACGCCGATCGAGAAGATCCGCGACGACATCGAGCGCGACAAGATCCTCACCGCTGAGGAAGCCCTTGCGTACGGTCTGGTCGACCAGATCGTCTCGACCCGCAAGAGCACTGGCGCAGTGGCCGGCTGACCAGGCTGCCCAAGGACTTGCCAACCCTTGGCGTGATTCACGTCAATGTGAACCACGCCAAGGGGGGCCCGAACGGGGGCCCGGGCAAGGTACCGTCGGATATGAGGCACCAGGAGCCGCTGAACCAGGCGTCTCCCAGGCGAAGGGGAAGCACCTCGTGGCACGCATCGGTGATGGCGGCGACCTGCTCAAGTGCTCGTTCTGCGGAAAGAGCCAGAAGCAGGTGAAGAAGCTCATTGCAGGCCCCGGTGTGTACATCTGCGACGAGTGCATCGACCTCTGCAACGAGATCATCGAGGAGGAGCTCGCAGAGACCTCCGAAGTGCGGTGGGAGGAACTCCCCAAACCGCGCGAGATCTACGAGTTCCTCGAGGGGTACGTCGTCGGGCAGGAGCCCGCGAAGAAGGCCCTCTCGGTAGCGGTGTACAACCACTACAAGCGCGTCCAGGCCGGCGAGAACAGCGGGGGCACGTCCCGGGACGACGCGATCGAACTCGCCAAGTCCAACATCCTGCTGCTCGGCCCCACCGGGTCGGGCAAGACGCTTCTCGCCCAGACGTTGGCCCGCATGCTCAACGTCCCGTTCGCCATCGCCGACGCGACGGCGCTGACGGAGGCCGGCTATGTCGGTGAGGACGTCGAGAACATCCTGCTGAAGCTGATCCAGGCCGCGGACTACGACGTCAAGAAGGCCGAGACCGGCATCATCTACATCGACGAGATCGACAAGGTCGCCCGTAAGAGCGAGAACCCGTCGATCACGCGTGACGTCAGCGGTGAGGGCGTTCAGCAGGCCCTGCTCAAGATTCTTGAGGGCACGACTGCTTCGGTCCCGCCGCAGGGCGGACGCAAGCACCCGCACCAGGAGTTCATCCAGATCGACACGACGAACGTGCTCTTCATCGTGGGCGGCGCCTTCGCCGGCCTCGAGAAGATCATCGAGTCGCGGGCGGGGGCGAAGGGCATCGGCTTCGGCGCGACGATCCGCTCCAAGCGGGAGATCGAGGCGAGCGACCAGTTCCAGGAGGTCATGCCGGAGGATCTGGTGAAGTTCGGGATGATCCCCGAGTTCATCGGCCGTCTCCCCGTGATCACGTCCGTGCACAACCTGGACCGGGAAGCCCTGCTCCAGATCCTGGTCGAGCCGCGCAACGCGCTGGTGAAGCAGTACCAGCGTCTCTTCGAACTCGACGGCGTGGAGCTGGACTTCGAGCGCGAGGCCCTCGAAGCCATCGCGGACCAGGCGATCCTCCGCCAGACGGGAGCGCGCGGTCTGCGCGCGATCATGGAGGAGGTGCTGATGTCGGTGATGTACGAGGTGCCGTCCCGCAAGGACGTTGCCCGTGTGGTCATCACGGCGGACGTGGTCCGCTCCAACGTGAACCCGACGCTGGTGCCGAGGATTCTGGGCAAGGGCGAGCGCCACGAGAAGTCGGCGTAACTCCCGGGCTGCGCAAGCGAAAGGGGCGCCCGGCCGGGCGACCGGCCGGGGGCCCGTGGGGGTGTTGGGTTTTAGTTGGGGTTATTAACCTTTTGTGGGGGGGGGGGGTTTTAGCGTTGGCGCCCCATAG
>NZ_JBFBAS010000023.1:0-109647 GCF_040682335.1 Streptomyces sp. NPDC051219 | reverse complement strand
TGGCCTTTCCCTAGTGCCCGGCCGCCCCCCCGGGGGGGGGGGGGGGGGGGGCCCCCCCGCCCCCCCCGCCCCCGGGGCGAGGGGGGGGGCGGCGCCCGGACCCCCCGGGGCCCCGGGGCGCCGGCGCAACCCGCCGCGGCTGCCGGTCAGGTGGTACGCGCGCTGTCGGAGGCCGTGGCCGGTCCGGCGGAGGGCAGGGGCTGTTCCGCCCAGATCGTCTTTCCGGTGGGCGTGTAACGGGTGCCCCAGTGCTGGGTCATCTGCGCGATGAGGAAAAGCCCTCGGCCGCCTTCGTCGTCACTGCCGGCGTACCGCAGATGGGGAGACGTGTGGCCGGCGTCCGAGACCTCGCAGATCAGGGTCTTGTCCCGGATGAGCCGCACCTGGATCGGCCCCGCGGCATACCGGATCGCGTTCGTGACCAGCTCGCTCACCACCAGTTCGGTGGTGAAGACGAGTTCGTCGAGTCCCCACTCCGCGACCTGTGCGGCGGCCGCGGCTCGGACCCGGCCGACCTGCTCCGGGTCGGAAGCCAGCTCCCAGGCGGCGACCTGATGCCGGTCGAGCTTGCGCGTGCGGACGAGTAGCAGCGCGGCGTCGTCGCCCACGGCTCCCGGCAGCATCGTGGCCACCGCCTCGTCGCACAGTGCGTCCAGCGGCAGCGTGTGCCGGGTGAGGACCGCACCGAGGCGGTCCAGTTGCTCGGTGATGTCCCGGTCATGGGTCTGTACGAGGCCGTCGGTGAACAGAGCGAGGAGGCTGCCCTCCTGCAGGTCCAGCTCCGTGCTCTCGAAAGGCAAACCCCCCGTACCCAGGGGCGGGCCGGCCGGAAGGTCCGGGCATGAGACGAATCCGGTCGCGGGCTCGACCACCAGGGGAGGGAGATGGCCCGCCCGCGCCATCCGGCACTGCCCGGTCACCGGGTCGTACACCGCGTACAGGCACGTGGCCCCCAGCGCCTGGTCGTCCTCCTCCGGGATCTCCTTGCCGGCCGGGTCGATGGCCGCTCGTTCGTTGGCGGTCTGCCCGACCAGGTCGTCCAGACGGGACAGCAGTTCCTCCGGAGCCAGGTCCAGTTGGGCGAGCACTCGTACGCTCGTGCGCAGCCGCCCCATGGTCGCGGCCGCACTCAGGCCACGGCCCACGACGTCTCCCACCACGAGTCCCACGCGCGCGCCCGACAGGGGGATCACGTCGAACCAGTCCCCGCCCACGCCGGCCTCGTTGTCGGCAGGCAGATAGCGGTACGCCGGCTCCACCGCGTTCTGCCGCGGGAGCGCCTGCGGAAGCAGACTGCGCTGGAGAGTGAGCGCCGCGGTGTGCTCACGGGTGAAGCGCCGCGCGTTGTCGATGCATACGGCTGTGCGCATGGCCAGCTCGTCGGCCAGTTCAAGTTCGCCGGAGTCGAACGGGGCGGGGTTGTGGTCACGCGTGAAGCTCACCAGCCCGAGCGTGGTGCCTTCGGATCGCAGGGGTACGACGAGCTGCGAGCGCGCCGGAGGCATTCCCGGCGCGGCGCCGTCCCCCGCCACGCGCTCGAGCACCGGCCGCCCGGACGCCAGCGAACGAGCCTGGGGGGAATCCGGCGAGTGGTCGATCAGGGCCGGCTCACCGTACGTGGTCCCGCCCGGCCTCGTCGCCTCGTCTCCGGCCCCTCCCCACACCCGCACCATGCGGATTGCCGGTGCGGTTCCGGGTGGGGGCTGCTCACCTTCCAGCACCGCTTCCCAGAGGTCGACCGTGACCGCGTCCGCGAATCGGGGAACGGTGACCTCGGCCAACTCCTGCGCGGTGCGGTCCATGCGCAGCGTCGTGCCCACGCGCTCGCCGGCCCTGACGAGAAGATCCAGCCTCTGCTGAGCGAGATAGCGATCGGTGATGTCCACCGTCTCCTCGCACACGCCCAGCAGAGTTCCTCTGGTGTCCTGCAGACGGTAGTACGAGCACGACCAGACGTGGTCGCTGTCGGGGTCGAAGGGCGGGCGGCCACGGTAGTGGAGGTCGACGACGGGTTCGCCGGTGGCGAGCACGTGGTTCATGACCTCGGTCAAGGTCGGCGGATAGCGCGCCGACAGGACTTCCCCCTGCGCCACCATGTCGTCGGGGCCCACCCCCATGTAGTCGGTGTCGCCCATCTCCTTGTACAGGGCCCCGTTCGTCCACACCACCCGCAGGTCCATGTCGTAGATGGCCAGACCGACGGGCGACTCCGTGGCGAGCCCGCGCAGCATCGACTGCTTCGCTTCCCACTGCTCCGTTTCCGCCGCGTCGGCCACGTTCAGCAGCCGGGCTGCCCCGCCGTCGGCGTGGGAAAGCGGGAGCACTCCCGCGGACATGCGCATGAGGTGGCCGTCCCGGTGCCGGACGAGGAGCTCGCCGCGACGGAAGTGCATGCCACCCGCCGTGTCCGGGGCCAGCAGATCCCCGGGCCCGGACTCCACGAAACCGGTGACGGGGCGTCCGAGAACCTCCTGGGGCGGATATCCCAGCAGGCTCTGTGCAGTCGGACTCCACCCGATGACGGTGCCGCCGGCATCGAGGACAGCCGTGGCTGCGCGCGTGACATCGAGGGGGCCGCGGAAGTCGGCGTCCTCGGCTGCGTGTACCGGGCGCATGGCACCTGCCTCTCCGTCCCTTCAGGATCAGCCTGACCTCCGGACGGCACAACCGTGTCGGCCGTGTGGCCGCGCTCGAAGCCGGTGCAGGCCGCTGGACAAACACACGTCCGAGTGGTTTATCATTCATCTACGTGCGGAAGTCGCAGGCGAAGTCCATGCACCCGCACCCCTTGACTGCCCCGGCTGGTCCCCCCGTCCAGCCGGGGCTCTTCTCTGTCACCCGGCACGCGACTCGCATGCGCCGACCGGCTCAGCCGGTGAGCCGGTCGATGAGGAACCGGACGAGAGTCACCAGTCCGACGCCGAGGAGCAGCGTCACCAGCGCGCAGCCGGAGAAGAGGAGGAAGCCCGCCCAGGCGCTCTCCTCGGACGCGGCCTCGTCGTGCGCACGCCGGCGCGGACGCTCGTACGCGAGGGGCTCGCCGCTCTCCCGCTCGGCCAGTTCCCGCAGCTCGCGCAGGCGTCCCGCGGCGACCGGCGTGGCCGCGTCCGACTCGGGGCCGACCCAGCGCAGTGCTCTCATCCGGCCCTCGGCACCGGCGAACGCGCGCTCGAACGCGGCGGTCTCGTCCGAGTCGCGGTGATCGCCGAGGTAGCTCCAGCGGCCGGCCTGGTCCGCCTCGCCGAGCAGTCGGCAGACGGCGGCGAGCCGCTCCCGTATCTCCAGGTCCTGCGGGAAGGACCCCACCAGGCCCAGAAGACGCCGGCGGGCACTTAGCGCGCTCGCCAGGTCTCCGGCAGCGGCTTCGGCGGCAGCGGTACGCAAGGTCGACTCTCTCGGCATGGCGTTCATGGTGCCGGGAGGGGCGGGCATGCGCTCCTGATTTGATTCGCGGCTTCTGATGCGGGGCGTCAGAAGCGGGGCGTCGCGGCAGCCGGGCGCGGGATGACGGCTGCGGCGTACTTCTCGGATCGTGCCGGGCTCGTCCGATCCCGAAGGCACGCCCTACCGCTGACAGGGGTCCGGTGAGCCGACGCCCGCGTCCGTGCAGAGCCCGGCGACAAGTGCGAAGAACGCCGCTTCGTTGCCCGCCAACTCGGCGTCGCTGAGGGCCTGGTCGGCCTCGGCCATCGGAACGGCAAGTACCTGCACGGGCGTCGGGGCCGTCGCCGGGCCCTCGAGAACGGCGCGGGCGGTCCGCAGTAGCCTCAGGTAGGCCTGAGCCGCAGCGATTTCGTGAGTGGTGGCGATCATCTTGGCTCCTGTCGGGAAGAGTGTGGACCTCAAGCTTCCCTGCCGGGACTGACAACGGCCCTCGCCTGCGGGGCGTGTTGACCCGTGTTGACCACCGAACGCGCGCCGCTCAGGCGCGGCGCCGCTCTCCACCGGCGCCGGGCTCCTGCCAGGGGTCGGACACGGCACCCGTTCCGCGCTGCCGGCGGATCTCCTGGAGCCCCTCGTCCGCACCGCACGTGTCGCATGCTCTGACGCCAGGCCGGGCGAGGGCTTCCAGCGCTTGATCGGTGGTCAGCGCGGTCCGCTCGTCGCTGACGAAGCAGCCGGCGCGGTGCACGACGGCCGGCCGTGGTCCGCTCGCGTCGTACGCGATGCGCAGACGCTGGAGGGTCCACCTGTCCGGGGACCGGCGTTCGGGCGGCCGGGGCCGAGCCCCCGTGGCGTCGGGTGCCGGAGCCGGTGGGGGCCGGCGGCCGGTGCGGGCCCGGACGACCGCCTCCCGGTGGCGGCGCATCGGTACGTCGCGGTAGTCCACCCCGGCGACCGGCCTGACATGTGTGGAGGGCACGTCGAACTCGACGTCGCTCGGTTCGGACACCTCTCGGCCGCCCAGTTGCACGGCTGCCCACAGTGTCACCGACACCCGGTACATCCACGCGCCGGTGTTCGCCTGCCAGCGCCGGTGCAGCCTGCCGAAGAGCTCCTGGTCGTCGTAGAGCACGATCTTGATTGGGGGAGTGGGCGGCGCGGACGGTATCTCCCCGTCCGCGAGCGCCGGCCGTTCGTCTTCCATGGCGCTTACGCCGCCTCGGCCCCGGCTGTACGGACGTGCGTGAGCTCCGTGCGGGCATCCACGACCCGGCCGCGGCCCACTGCCGCCCAGTGCGGGTGCGTCGGCACGGCTGCCGACAGCCGCGGCACGCGCTCGCGCAGCCGCCGCGTGCCGTACGTCCTGGCGGCCGCGGTCCGTCCCGCGGCCGGCTCCGCGCACCAGGGCGGGGCTCCGTACGGCGCCTTGTACCGAGCGCGCACGCGGTGCAGCCGGAGCTGCAGGGCACACAGCCGGCCAGGAATGGGAGAGTCGCAGGTCGTCACCCTTCGATCGTACCTCTGTTCGAATTCCGGTCGGGCCCGCGGCCGCCCGCGTTCACCCGTATGCCCGCCGGTGGAACGCGGGGCGGTGCGTACTCGGGTTCCGCGTCGTTGATCCGGGTGAGCGACTGCCCACCCGGGGCGGATCGCCGGCCGTCCCGTACTGGAGCCGCACCATGAGCAGCACCGCCTTCCGTACCGCCGTCACCGCGAGCACCCTGGCCACGGTGTCCCTGCTGAGCCTCCCCGCCCACGCGGACGGCGGGCCCTCCGAACACGTGAAGGTCGGAGTCGTGCAGGACGACCGGGTCGACATCGCGAACACCCTCGTGCAGGCCGGGGACCTTCTCGAGGCAACGTCGTAGGTCCCGGCGTGCGCCGTCGGCCGGCCCGGGGGCCGCACCGCTGAGCGCGGGAAAAGCATTGGTGGGTTCGCCCCCGCGCTGCTGCAATGTACGGATGGATCCCGACGAGGTGCTCGCCCTGTTCGACCGGCAGATGCGGCGGGACGCCCCGGCCGAAGGCCCCGGAGGCCGGGTCGAGCGGGTCTGCGGCGTCGTCCGGCAGGTCGGCGCAGGCGGTGACGACTGGAGTGGCGTCGTCTGGTCGGACCTCGACCGGGTCACGGCGGGGCCGGCGATCGCCGCGCAGGTGCGGTACTTCACCTCGCTCGGCCGCTCCTTCGAATGGAAGCTGTATGCCCACGACCGGCCCGACGGCCTGGCCGCCCGGCTGGAGGCGGCCGGGTTCACGCCGGAGGACGAGGAGACGCTGATGGTCGCCGAACTCGGCGGCCTTCCGGCCGCTGTCGACCTGCCCGCCGGCGTCCGGCTCCGTCCGGTGAACGACCCGGCAGACGTGGACCTTGTGGCGGACGTGCACGAGCAGGCCTTCGGCACGAGCGGCGCCGGGCTGCGGAAGAGGCTGCGCGCGCAACTCGAACGCAGTCCCGAGACCGTCAGCATGACCGTCGCGATGGCGGACGGCCTGCCGGTGTGCGCGGCGCGCATGGAACTGCATCCGGACACCGACTTCGCCGGCCTGTGGGGCGGCGGCACCGTTGCCCCCTGGCGGGGCAGGGGCATCTACCGGGCCCTGGTCGCCCACCGGGCCCGTATCGCCGCGGACCGCGGCTACCGCTACCTGCAGGTCGACGCATCCAGTCAGAGCCGCCCGATCCTGCACCGGCTCGGATTCGTACCGCTGAGCACCACCACCCCTTACGTGTATCGGCCGGCCAGGGATCAGTAATACTCTCTGTATGAGTCCGGCGATTACCACAGGGCGCGGGCCGCGCGGGGCGGCCCCGGTCATCAGGCGGGCGACCGCACGCGACGCGAAGCGGCTCACCAGGCTCGTACGGACCTCCCGTGCGTACGAAGGCCCGTACGCCCCGATGGTTGCCGGCTACCGGGTCGGACCCGACTACATCGAGACGCACAAGGTCTTCGTGGCGGTCGGGGCCGACGACCGGCTGCTGGGCTTCTACGCCCTTGTCCTCTCCCCGCCCGAGCTCGACCTGATGTTCGTCTCCGACGCGGCCCAGGGGCTCGGTATCGGCCGCGGCCTCGTCGAGCACATGAGGGGCGAGGCGCGCCGCGCCGGACTCACGGGTGTCCGGGTCGTCTCGCATCCCCCCGCGGAGGGCTTCTACCGCAGCATGGGCGCCGTACGGGTCGGTATCGAGGCCGCGCGTCCACCCGCGGTGATGTGGGACCGGCCGGAACTTCTCATCCCCGTCGACGGCCGTCTGCCCTGAGCGTTGGCGCGTCCGGGTGTTGAGGTGTGGCTCGGCGATATCCCGGGCCGTGGCCGGGTATCCGGTCAGAGGACGTCGGGTGAACCGGCCGAACGGGGAGCGCCCATGAGTACCGAACTCCAGGTCGTCGTCGCGGTGGTGGTGGTAGTGGCCGCCATCACGCTGGGACTGGTCATCGCCCTGGTCGTCAGGATGGTGCGGGTTCGCCGTGAGCTGCGCCGGGCGGGAGTGCCCGCCGGAAGCCGCTGGGCATTCTGGGGCGCGCTGGCCTACGTAGTGCTCCCGGTCGACCTGCTGCCGGATCCCGTGCTGCTCGACGACATCGGCGTACTGCTGCTGGCGTTGAGGTCGCTGCACGCGACGGCGGAACGCGAGGGCGGGTCCCAGTCCTTGTCGCCGTCGCCGTCACCGTCCACGCGGTCCTGACCGGCCGCGGGTGCGTACGGCGGGCATGGAAGTGCGAGCACGGGGCAGCCGGGTGTGGAGCGACCGGACCCGCCCGTCGAAGTGAGGAGTACCCCCGTGCTGCTGGCCCACCCCGTCATCCTGAACAACCTCGTCGAGCGATACCGGTGCCTTGCCGCGCTGCACGCGGACGCCGGCAGCCCGGCGGGTCGAAGCGAGTTCCAGGATGTCGCCCACCTGCTCTGTGTCGCGACCGGTACGAGCGATGTGGCGGCCGCCCTGGTCGCGGCTCGCTACCGGCTTCCCGGCGCCCGTACCGCGGACGACTCGCTGGTCGGCAGCGCGCCCGAGCGGGTCGTCTGAGCGGGTCGTCTGAGCGGTCGGCCGGAGAAGCGAGAAACCGGCGGGTCCGCCTGCGCGGACCCGCCGGTCTGTTCAGCGGCGCATCAGAAGACGCTCACCCCGTAGGCGCTCAACGCCTCGGTGACGGGCTGGAAGAACGTGGTACCGCCGGAGGAGCAGTTGCCACTGCCGCCCGACGTCAGACCGAGTGCGGTGCTGCCGGAGAACATGGCGCCGCCGCTGTCGCCGGGCTCGGCGCAGACGTTGGTCTGGATCATGCCGTAGACGACATCTCCGCCACCGTAGTTCACGGTCGCGTTGAGGCCGGTCACCGTGCCGCCGCGCA
Source organism: Streptomyces sp. NPDC051219 (assembly GCF_040682335.1). NCBI lineage: Bacteria > Bacillati > Actinomycetota > Actinomycetes > Kitasatosporales > Streptomycetaceae > Streptomyces > Streptomyces sp. NPDC051219. Next base: position 101,908 of record NZ_JBFBAS010000023.1, on the reverse strand, counting down.
GGCCGGTGGTGCTGCCGCTGCGCTGGACGGACTGACCGACGTAGGCGTTCCCCGCGCCGGTGATGTCACGGTAGGAGCCGTTGTAGAGGTAGACCCTGCCATCGGCGGCCGAGGCGTTGGAGTGCCGGATGATGCCGTAGTCATTGTTGGGGAAGCTGGATCCCGCCGTGGGGCCCAGGACCGTGGTGTGAGCGGAGTTGGTGTACCAGGTGCCGCCGATGTTGGTGCAGTGACCCGCCGTGAGGGCGTAGTAGGTGCTGCCACTGCGGACGTTGAAGCCGAGCGAGCAGCGGCTGCCGCCGGCGTAGATGGCCTGGCCGCCCGCGATGAGCTTGTTGAACTTGCCAGGGGTACGCCTGATCTCGAGCGCGCCCGCCCGGTCGCCCGCGGCCTTCCTTATCTCCGCCAGTTCGGCGGCCGAGACCGTGTCGTCCGCCGTGACGACGAGCTTGCCCGACGACTTGTCCGTGTACCAGGCGGTGCCTGCCACATCGGCCTCCAGCACAGCGTCGCTCGCCTGGGCCAGTTGCGCGGTGGTCGCCCGGACGTTGTCGGCCGGCTCGGCCGCGGCAGTGGGGGCGGCGGCCAGTGCGCAGACGGCCAGAAGGCTCGTTGCCACAGAGATCAGGGGGGTGAAGCGCTTGATGTTCACTACATCCTCCGATTGGGGGGATCCGGGGCCCGCTGGGTGGGCGGACCCGAACGCGGCACGGCAGCCGGGGTGGGACGGTTGGCGCCACCGACATGGCCCTGACAAGTCGTGTCGTAGGGATACTCGCCTCCGGTTCGCTCTGCGGCAAGATCGGCTTTCGGCCGCTCTACGCGCGTCCACCGTGAGAGCCAGCCACCCGCGCGTAGGGACAGGGTGCCGGACGGGCGTCACCTCACGGCGGGAGTTCCGCGCACGGGTCGGGGAGTGCATGGCGAGGGTCCGTTGGCCGTTTGCTGGAGCACGGTCGGGACGCAAGTGGCCGGAGCGCCGGGACCTGTTGCCCGGGACGAGTGGGGTCCGGTAACTGGAACGCCGTTTCCTGTTTCCGCTGCTGAGAGTGGCAGGATCCCCCGTGTCGGGTCACCGGAGCCGAACCCTCTTCCCCGTGCGGGCGGCCTGAGCCGGTGCTCGGAGTCCCGTACGTGTGCGGTGGCTCCCGCACACGCCGGGCCGGCAGCCCGGCAGCCCGGCAGCGCGGCTCACGCCCCGCGGGTTGGCCCTGCGGGCGAGGGGCCCGCGCCGGCCGTGGACGCGGCAGCCGGGCCGGCGGCGCTGTGTTATGCGTCAATCGCCACCGTTCACCCATCGGGCACGCGTGTCCGGAATTCGACAGCGCTCCCGTCGGGCGCCGCGTCGGCGGGCGCGTTGGCGCCGGGGTCAGGCCGTCGTCAGCAGTACGCCCGCGTACGACGCTCCCGCGATCATCACCCACGCGCTCAGGCCCAGCACCGCGATCCTGCCCCCGGTCCGGGCGAGAGTGGGCAGGTGGACCATGCTGCCGAGGCCGAACAGGGCCGCGGCGAGCAGCAGTTCCTGAGCGCCGTGTGCGGTATCGAGTGCGATGCCGGGCAGGTGACCGGTGCTGCGCAGGCCGACCATCGCCAGAAAGCCGAGCACGAACAGCGGAACCGGTGTCGGGCGTTCGGCTGTGCGCCGGGCCCGGTCTCCGCCGTACTGCTGTCGCCTTCGTACGGCCAGGGCCACCGCAGCCACGAGCGGCGCCAGCAGTGCCACCCGCATCAGTTTGACGAGTACGGCCTCGCCGAGCGCGCCGGGTCCGGCGGCCTGGGCCGTCGCCACCACCTGGCCCACGTCGTGGACGCCCGCCCCCGCCCAGCGCCCGAACTGCGCGTCGGTGAGCCCCAACGGGTACTGCAGCAGAGGCAGTACGGCGATTGCCAGGGTGCCGCACAGGGTGACCAGGGCGACCGAAGCGGCCATGTCCTCCTCGTCGCTGCCCGAGACCTCGCCGACCGCGCCGATGGCGGATGCCCCGCAGATCGAGTAGCCGGCCGCTATCAGCAACGGCTGGTCCCCGCGCAGACCGATCCGGCGGCCCAGCCACCAGGTGCCGAGGAAGGCGGCGGTCACCACGGCCAGCACCATGGTGACCGTGGCCCAGCCCAGGCCGCGTATGTCGTCCAGGCCCAGCCGCAGACCGAGCAGGACGATGCCGAGGCGCATCAGCCGCCTGCCCGCGAGTGACAGACCGGGACGGCCGGCGCCCCGTACGCATCCTCGTGTACCCGGCAGATGCGCGGCGGCGATGCCGAGCGCCACGGACGCGGTGAGCACCGGTACGGCGGGCACCAGCAGGTGGACCGACCAGGCCGCGCCGACACCGAGGACGGCGAGCGAGAGGCCGGGCACGATGGAGGGCGCCACCGCCCGGCGCCGCGGCACGTGGAGCGTGCGCAGGCGGGCGCCCTCTTTGAGGAACACCATCAGAGTGTCATCAGAGCGCCGTCAGCAATCGGCCGGCAGCGTGTACACCCGGCGGATGCTGCTGCCGAGCCGGGAGATGTCGGCGCCGTAGACGTGAAGGGATATCGCCGTGCCGCGGCAGGAGTTGCTTACCTGGTGGATGTCTCCCGGCGGAGCGAAGCCGCACACGTCACCCTCCGCGTTGACCACATCGCCGGTGGCGACCAGTCGGCCGGTGTCGCCGTCGGGGACCAGCCGGTAGCGGCGCTCGCTCTCCTGGCCGCGGTGAACTCCCGTGACGCACCACGACACATGGTCGTGCACCGGTGTCCGCTGCCCGGGCAGCCAGACGAGGGCGACGACGGAGAAGCTGCCGTCCTGCTCGGCGTGCAGGATGTGCTGGCGGTACCGCAGCGGGTCGCCGAGGCACTGGTGGGGGAGCAGGAGGTCCGGCGTACCGAGATGGGGCGCCAGCCGTTCGCCGACCCGGGTCGCCGTCGGCGCGGGTGGCAGGCCCCGCTCGACGACGGCCCGTGCCTCGGCGACGAAGGCGTCGAGCCGCGCGGTGCGGACTGTCGTGGGCCCGGGAGCGGTCGGTGAGGTCATACGGGTAGCGTCGGGGCACCCGGTCCCCGCGTCCAACGACAGTTGTTTCGCCGGACGCCAACTCCGGCTTATGGATGGCCGTGCGGAGGACACGTACGGCGACAGGCTCAGCAGCCCACCTTGTTGGCCGCCACGGCACGGAGTTCGTCGAGCACCAGGGCGGTGGCCGGGATCCGCAGATGCTCCCGGAGAACGTAGGCGCAGACCCGGCGGCGGGACGCGGGGTCCAGCGGGCGCCCGGTGACCTTCTTGTGGCACATGAAGGAGAGGACCAGAGCCGGCACCATGGCGACACCGAGCCCCTCCGCGACCAGGCTCTGCACCACCAGGTTGTCGTCGGTGGCGAACGCGACGTCCGGCGCGAACCCCAGCTCCGCGCACTCGTGCAGGAGGTTCGCGCGACAGCGCAGGCACCCGGCGATCCACCGTTCACCGGCCAGATCGGTGATCTTGACCGAGCGGCGCCGGGCGAGCGGGTGACCGGTCGGCAGGAGGACGGTCAACTGGTCCTCCATCAGCAGGATCTCCACCACCTCGTCCGGAACCTCGTCGTGCAGGCCTGGATAGGTGAAGGCGAGGGTGAGGTCGCACTCGCCGCGCACCAGCCGCCGCAGCGACTCGGGCGGCTCGTCCTCCAGCAGCTCGACCCGGACACCGGGGTGGCCGGTCGCCAGCCTGGACAGCGCTTCGGGCACCAGAGTGGCGTTGGCACTCGGGAAGGCGCACACGCGTACGCGGCCGGTCCGCAGCCGGGTGAGGGCGGTGAGCTGCTGCTGGGCGGCGGAGAGGCTGCCCAGGATGACGTCCGCGTGGCGCACCAGAGTCTCGCCGGCCTCGGTCAGCCGCATACGACGGCCGACACGGAGGAACAGCGGGGTGCCCACTGCCCGTTCGAGCGCTTTCATCTGCTGCGTGATGGCCGGCTGCGTATAGCCCAGGGAGCGGGCGGCGGCCGAGTAGGAGCCGGTTTTGACGACCTCGTGGAACGTCCGGATGTGCCGGGAGTCGAACACGCCTCGGAGCATAAGCGGAGCCTGGGAAAGCGCAACGGGGCCTCGGCGGCCACCCACATTGACAGCAAATGTAAATGTGGACAGCCTGGCCAACCATGGAAGCGACGGCGGCACCCAGTTACGTCGACCAGCGGTCCGGCCGGACCTACCCGATCGACGATCTGCGCTGGCGCGGCGACGACGGCGCGCCCCTGACCGTGAGCCCGCAGCCCGGCATCACACGCGGCGACGTGGACACGGGTACGCGTTCACTGTGGCGCTACCGGGCGGCGCTGCCCCTGGACATCACGCGTCCGGTCTCCCTGGGCGAGGGCTGCACGCCGCTGGTCGAGAAATCGTGGGCCGGCGAGCGGATCGGGTTCAAACTCGAGTGGTTCAGTCCGACGGGCAGCTTCAAGGACCGCGGCACGAGCGTGATGATCTCCCTGCTCGCGCAGCAGGGGGTCACCGAGGTGGTCGAGGACAGTTCCGGAAACGGCGGCGCGTCCGTTTCCGCCTACTGCGCGGCGGCCGGAATCCGGGCCCGGATCCTGGCGCCCGAGTCGACCTCGCCGGCGAAGATCGTGCAGAGTCGGGCGTACGGCGCCGAGGTTCAGCTCGTACCGGGCGGCCGGGAAGCCACCGCGGCCGAAGCGCTGCGCCAGTCTGCCCACACGCACTACGCCGGCCACAACTGGCATCCGTTCTTCCTGCAGGGCACGAAGACGCTCGCGTACGAACTGTGGGAGGACCTCGGCTTCAGCGCTCCCGACAACATCGTCACCGTGGCCGGCGCGGGCAGCATCGTACTGGGCTGCGACATCGGCTTCTCGGAACTGCTGGCTGCGGGTGCGATCCGGAGACGGCCGAGGCTGCTGGTCGCACAGCCCGCCAACTGTGCGCCGCTCCATGCGAGTTTCCACGCCGGATCGGACACGCTCGTACCGGTCGACCACGCCCCGACCATCGCCGAGGGCGCGGCCATCCCCGAACCCGTCCGGCTCCCGGAGGTGCTGGCGGCGATCCGGCGGTCCGGCGGAGACATGGCGGCCATACCGGAGGCCGACATCGAGTCCGCGGTACGCCGCCTGGCGGCAATGGGACTGTACGCCGAGCCGACGAGCGCGACCGCGGCCGCGGCTGTTGACGTCTTCAGGGCGCGGGGGGCCATCGGGCGGGGGCAGACCACGGTGGTTCTGCTCACCGGTTCCGGGATGAAGGCCACCACCACCATGAGCCGCCTGTTCACGCCCGACGGCCGGGACGGGACGACGGGCGGTGCCGGGTGAGCGCCGAGGACGAACTGCTGCTGCGAGAGGTGGAGAAGATCGCCGTGCCGGTCGGATGTTCCCGGGCCTGTGCGAGGCCGTGCTCCACGACCTGCGTGAGCCCGGTCATGCCGTCCGGGCGGTCGAGACCGACCTTTCCGGCCGCTTGGCGGGCGAGGCGGCCACCGAACTGGGCCTCGCAGCCGGCGGCCGGCACGGAGTGCGTACCGGCCGCCATGGCGCGCACGGCGACGCAGGCGTCTCAGGAAGCCTGTGCCTGGTCGTAGAGGGCCTTCGCTTCGTTGCCGAAGTACGGACCGAACATCCGGTTCGGCAGGAAGGTGTAGCCGAAGCTGTTCACCGAGGCCTGCAGGCCCGTTCCGGTCGACTCGTTGAAGGAGACGAACCACGGACCGCCGCTCGAGCCGCCCGTCATGTTGCATCCCAGGCTGTGGTCCTGGGAGAACAGGAAGTCCTTCGAGGAGTTCCCGCTGCAGTGGATGAGCTTGGAGCCGTCGTACGGGGCTGCCGCCGGGAAGCCGAAGGCGTACATGGCCTTGTTGTACCCGCCGTTGAACTGCAGCCCCTGCGCTCCGACGACCTGGGTCAGCTTCTGGCCGTTCAGCGGGTTCACCACGGCGGCGCCGATGTCGTGGTTGATGTCCTCGCCGGCCGCCCACTGCGGCGTGGCCAGCGTCTTCGACGCCGTCCATGTGCCGTACGGGGTCTGTCCGTTGTTGTAGGCGGGGACGAAGACCCAGTTGGTGTGCCAGCTGCCCTGATACTTCACGCAATGCCCGGCGGTGATCACCGTGCTGGCGTTCTGACTGGTCACGGCGTTGCCCGAACAGGATGCGGTCCGGCCCTGGAAGGTGAAGAACACCCGGCCGGAGGTCTTCACGACAGCGCCGCCGCCGGTCCAGGGTCCACCGGCCTGCGGGAAGGACTTGACGCCCGCGGACGGGCTGGTGGGCGCGACGGTGGAGGGCGGACCCCCGGCTTTCCGGGCGCGCAGGGCACCGGGACTGACTGCGGTCAGGTCGAGCGGTGTCGCCTTGCGCATCCGTTCGGCGGTCCAGAAGCCGCTGACCTGCTTCTGGGCGGCCGCCGAGGTGGCCGCGCCGTGGGTGGCCGCCGGGGCGGGCACCGTGGCGGCGCCCGCCGCGGTGGCCTGCAGTCCTGTGGTGAGCAGAGCGCCTGCGGCGAGCAGGATGCCGACGGCGATGGGACGGGGACGCCTCACGCGTACTCCTTCTGCCAAGGCCGCGCGGGGTTCCGCGCGGTCCGTGTGGGGGCCGGGCCGTGGTGTGAGCGGTCCGGGCAGACAAGGGGTGCGGATTCGAAGTGCGTGAGGCAGAGTGCCACGCATCGACGCGATTGTCAGGAGCGCATCAAAGTCAATGGCTGGATGCGGCTGCCACCTCGCGGCCGGTGCGGTGACGGGCGTGCCCGGGCGCTCCCGGACTTCACCCGGCTAGATTTCTTCTGCGTAATCTCACCCGGAGTGTCGAAATGCAGACTTCCCGGGGATCGGGACCTGGGCGCCGGAGGAGATCCAGGCGCACATCGCGTTCATGATGGAGACGAACCAGAAGCTCGCCGAAGCGGGCGAGCTGGTCGAGGCGCAGGGACTCGCCGGGCCGGAGACGGCCCGGATCGTCCGGGCTCACGGCGACGGCACTCCCTTGATCACCGAGGGACCGTTACCGGAGTCGAAGGAGTCCTGTCCCTCCTCCGGGCCCGATAGCAGGGGCTGCGGCAGCGGCGCAACGGGGCGGGGACCTCCGGGAGTTCACGCGATTGTGGGTGGCATCGCCATTCAGCACGGGTGGTTGCGGCTTCTACGGTTACCGGCACCCCGGCCCGCCGGCCTCAACCCCCTCTTTTCCGGAGGTATCCGTGTTCCTGTCCGTGGCCCGTGCCGTACCGTCGGGACCAACTGCGCGGGGTGCAGGGCCGGCGTCCCGCACCCGCCTGCACCGGCGGGCCGTTGCCACCGCCGCGGTGCTCGTGACACTCGCCGCCGTCCCCGCGGCCGCCCAGCGGCCCGGCGACACCGAACGTGGTGACGCCGGCCACTGCGCGCGGATGGACCGGCTGAGGGTGCCCGGCGCCGAACTCCAGGAGACGTCCTGCCTCGGCGAGTTGACCACCGCCGGGACCGTCTCCTCCGGTCACACCGACCAGGCCGACTGGGCGGGCCTGACTCCCGCCGGACTGGCCACTCCGAGCGGCGTACCCGGCATCCAGATCGACGGCTACTTCCCCGACACCTCGGCCACCAACACCAACCACGGCTGGAAACACGACTCGCAGTTCGTCGTCCGCCTCCCCGACCGGTGGAACGGCGGACTCGTCGTCGCCGGCTCACCCGGGGTCCGCGAGCAGTACGCCAACGACCGGGCGATCGGGGACTGGGTACTGTCGCGCGGGTACGCGTTCGCCGCCACGGACAAGGGCAACACGGGCGCCGCCTTCCACCGGGACGGCGACGAACCGGGCGACGCGATCGCGGAATGGAACAGCCGGGTCACGCAACTCACCCGTGCCGCACGAGCGGTGGTCGCACAGCGCTATCAACGGCCGCCCACCCGAACGCTCGCCACCGGCATGTCCAACGGCGGCTACCTGGTGCGCTGGCAGCTGGAGAACCACCCCGGGCTCTACGACGGGGGCGTCGACTGGGAAGGCACCCTCTGGCGTACCGAAGGACCGCACATCCTCACCTTCATGCCGCCCGCACTGCGCGCCTACCCGGCGTACGCCGCCGGTGGTGAGGGAGCGGAGCGCGCCCACCGGGACATGCTTGCCGCGGGCTACCCGGCCGGCTCGGAGTTCCTGTGGCCGTTCCACCACCAGGTCTACTGGGATCTGACCCAGCGGATCTACCGGGAGGAGCTGGACCCCGGCTTCGACGGCCCGACCGAGGCCGGAGACCCGTACTGCACGCCCGGCACCCCCGCGTGCGACGCCGATTACGACTACGCGTCCAGGCCGCAGCAGGTGCGCGACGCGGTGGCGAAGATCGCCCTGAGCGGCCGGATCGGCAAGCCGCTGATCACCCTGCACGGCACACTCGACGTACAGCTGCCCGTCAGTGAGCAGTCCGACGTCTACGCCCGCATGGTGCGTGACACGGGCCGTGGCGGCCTGTTCCGCTACTACCGCGTCGAGGCGGGTACACACGTCGACTCGCTCTTCGACGCCTTCCCCGACCGGCTGCGGCCTCTGGTTCCCTGCCATCGCTCCGCGTTCACGGCACTTGAGGACTGGCTCCGCCGGGAAGAGCAGCCGCCGTCCAGCCGGACCCTGCCACGTCCCGGCTCAGCTGACACGGCGTCACTGCTGACGCGGTGCCCGCTCGGTTAGAACCTGTCCGGCGGTGTTCGCGGTCACGACAAGACCGCGGACACCGCCCGGACATGGCCCAGTGGCTCAGCCCGTCACGAGCGGCCCGTGGCCGGGTCCGTGCAGGCTTCGAGCATGGCATCCCGGTCCACGATCTTGACCCGCTCGCGCCCCTCGGCGGCTCCGAGCGCGCGTTCCGCCTCGTCGAGGCGGTGCCATCCGTCCCACGTCGTGTAACGGACGCCCCTGCCCTCGAGGTGGGCGACGACCGCTTCCTCGCCGGGGGCGGCGGGGGAGAGGAGGCGGTCGTTGCGGTGGTCGTCGAGCAGGCAGGCGACGGTCTCGTTCGCGTCCCCCTTCGTGTGGCCGATGAGACCGACCGGACCACGCTTGATCCAGCCCGTCACGTAGGTGGACCGGAGGTGCTTGCCTCCTTCGATGACGCGCCCGGCCTCGTGCGGCACGGTTCCGGTCAGGAAGTCGAAGGGAAGCTTGGCCGGCTCTGAGGACAGGTAACCGACGGCCCGGTAGACGGACTGGACGTTCCAGGTGCGCATCTCGCCCGTGCCCGTGACGTTGCCGGTGCCGTCGAGCCGCGTGCGCTCGGTGCGCAGTCCGGTGACCCTGCCGTCCTCGCCGAGGATTTCGGTCGGGGACTGGAAGAAGTGCAGGAAGAGCCTGTGCGGCCGGTCGCCCGGGTCCCGGATCGCCCAGTTCTCCAGGGTCGAGGCGACCATGTGCGCCTGCTTGTTGGCGCGCCGCGTGGCGGTGCTGCCCTCGTCGTAGTCGATGTCCTCGGGGTTGACGACGACTTCGATGGTCGGGGAGTGGTCGAGTTCGCGCAGCTCCATCGGGCTGAACTTCGCCTGGGCGGGGCCGCGCCGGCCGAACACATGGACTTCCACGGCCTGGTTGGCGGCCAGCCCCTGGTGGACGTTCGGGGGAATCTCGGTGGGGAGCAGTTCGTCGGCGGTCTTGGCGAGGATCCGGGCCACGTCCAGGGCGACGTTCCCGACCCCGAGCACGGCCACCTGCCGCGCGTGCAGCGGCCAGGTTCGGGGGACATCCGGGTGGCCGTCGTACCAGGAAACGAAGTCGGCGGCGCCGAACGAGCCGTCGAGGTCGATGCCGGGGATGTCCAGAACCCGGTCGGCGTCGGCACCGGTCGAGAAGATGACGGCGTCGTAGAACTCGTGTAGATCGTCGAGGCTGATGTCGTTGGGGTAGTCGACGTTTCCGAACAGCCGTATCTGCGGCTTGTCGAGGACCTGGTGGAGAGCCGTGACGATGCCCTTGATACGCGGGTGGTCGGGCGCGACGCCATACCGGATCAGGCCGAAGGGGGCCGGCAGCCGCTCGAAGAGGTCGATGGACACGCCGGGGTCGGCGGCGGCTTCGGACTTCAGCAGTGCGTCGGCGGCGTAGATGCCGGCAGGGCCGGCTCCGACGATCGCGACCCGCAGGGGTCGGGGCATGGATATGTTCCCTTCGAGCGGGCCGGAAGCTTGTCTCGTACGCCACCCTCACAAGATCCGGTCGGCGCTGGTAGCCGTCGGTCTTCTATGAGCCCATAAGCATGATCTATGGGTCGGCTCCTGGCGCCGGCGCGGGGTTGCAGTTGACGTACTCTGCCTGCAGTACTTCCGTGCCTTCTCGGGTGCGTCATGGTTGGGAGAACCCCTCGTGCGACAGAATCCGGCCCGGCGCACCGCGCTGCTCGACGCGGCCATCGAAGTCCTCGCCCGCGAGGGCTCCCGGGGCCTGACGCTGCGCGCGGTGGACGGTGAGGCGGGTGTGCCCACCGGCACGACGTCGAACTACTTCGCCAACCGCGCGGACCTGCTGGCGCAGGTCATGCACCGCACCCGCGAACGCCTCACCCCCGACGAGACCGAGCTGGCCGAGACCATGCGGGCACCGCGTTCCGCGGAGATGACGGCGACACTGCTGCGCCAGCTCGTGGACCGCATGCGCCGGGAACGCAGTACCCACCTGGCCATGCTGGAGCTGCGGCTGGAGGCCACCCGCCGCCCGGAACTGCACGCCGAACTGACGAGCTTCTTCAGCGACCAGCTGGAGGGCAACATCCACTTCCACCTCGAAGCGGGGCTGCCCGGCGACCGCACCGGCGTCGTGCTGCTCTACCTGGCGATGCTCGGCCTGATCGTGGACGACCTCACCGCGCCCGGTCTGCTGGACCCGTACCCCCTCGACGACCTGATCGCCACCATGGTGGAACGGCTCCTGCCGACGGACAACCCTGCCACCTGAGCGCCGGGCGGGTCAGAGGAACCGGCGGATCGGGAGGACGGCGGCTTCCCGGGCCCGCTGAATGACGGAACGCCGCTTCCAGCGGCCCCCGGCGATCTGCTCACTCACGGCCAGATCGTCGTCGAAGTGGCGGTCCAGCGCAGCGGTGAACTCCTCGTCCAGGACCGCGAGCATCACTTCTTCGTCGTGGTCGAGAGAGCGGCGGTTGAAGTTGGTCGAGCCGATCAGCGCCGCGATCCGGTCCATGGTGACGACCTTGGCGTGCATCATCGTCGGCTGGTACTGGAAGATCTTCACACCACAGGCGATGAGATCCTCGTAGAAGTGCTGGCCGGCCAGCTGGCACACCCGCTTGTCGGTGTGCGGACCCGGCAGCAGTATCTCCACCGCGACGCCGCGCCGCGCGGTCGCACAGAGCAGCTCGATGAAGTAAGCGTCGGGGGCGAAGTAAGCGGTGGCCAGCCGGACCCGCTCCTCGGCGGACTCCAGGACGACCCGCATCAGGGTCTGCATGTCCTGCCAGCCGAAGCTCGCCGAGCCGCGCACCACCTGCACGATCGCGCCGCCCTGCGGGCGGTGGTCGACGAAGCGGTCGCGGTGGTCGAACAGTTCCTCGTGGCACTCGGCCCAGTTCTGCGCGAACGCGGCGGCGATCCCGTCGACGGCCGGGCCCCTCACCTTTACGTGCGTGTCCCGCCACTCGTGCTCGTTGCGGGCGTTGCCGCACCATTCCTCGGCGATCCCCACCCCGCCGGTGAACGCCACGCTCTCGTCCACCACGAGCACCTTGCGGTGGCAGCGATGGTTCTGCTTGAACGGGGACAGGTACAGCGGCCTGCGGAACCACGCCACCTTCACCCCGGCTCGCTCCATGGCCGCCAACTGCTCCTTCTCGATCAGCCGACTGCCGAAGCCGTCCAGCAGCAGCCGTACCCGCACGCCCGCGAGGGCCCGGTCGGCCAGTGCCTCCGCGAACTGTCGGGCTATGTCTCCGCGCCAGTACACGAAGGTCATCATGTCGACCGTGTGCTCGGCGGAACGGATCTCCGCCAGCATCGCGGCAAAGATCTCGTCCCCGTTACGCAAAGGAAGCAGGGCGTTGCCCTCGGTCGCGGCAATCCCGATCAACCGCTCCAGGCGACGGCGTATGCGCGCCGTGTGGTCGACCGACGACGGCATGGCCGGGGCGTCGGGCGTACGGGGACTCCGAGCGGGCGGCTGATGCGTGCTCGTCATGGCGTCACCTTGCTCGGGGTGGGACCGGCTCGACTCCCGGCGCCCTCTCGACCGGCACCAGCAGCCATTTGTCGAACGGGATCCTAGCTCGCGGAACTCCGCGCACATCATGGCCCCGGGCCGCTAGGCTGGCTGCGATGTTCACCCCGCTCGGCCCCACCCTCCGCGAACTCGCCGTGCAGGCGCTGTCCTCCATCGAGCGCGGCTACGACCTGCTCGCACCGAAGTTCGACGAGACCCCGTTCCGGACCCCGGACCATGTGCTGGACGCCGTGACGGGCGCGCTCCGGCAGCTCGGGCCGTTCGACACCGGACTCGACATCTGCTGCGGTACCGGCGCCGGCGTAGGAGTGCTGCGGCAGGTGTGCGGGGAGCGAGTTGTGGGAGCGGATTTCAGCGCGGGCATGCTCGAGGCGGGCCGGTCCGCGCTCCCGGAGGGGGCCGGGGCGCCCGTGGTGGACTGGGTGCGGGCCGACGCCCTGGCCCTTCCCTTCGCCCCGGTCTTCGATGTGGGCGTGAGCCTGGGGGCGTTCGGCCACTTCCTGGCGAAGGAGCGGCCCGAGCTGTTCGCCCAGGTGTACGCGTCGCTCCGGCCGGGCGGCATGTTTGTCTTCCCCGTGGGCGCACCGCCCCGGACCGGCTCGCGGGCCTACTGGGCGCAGGTGGGCTTCGACGCGGTGATGCGCGTGCGCAATGCGCTGTGGCGGCCGTCGTTCGTCATGTACTACCGCACGTTCCGGCTCCCGGACGTACTGGCCGAGCTGGCGCACGCCGGGTTCGCGGTGGAGTTCCTGCCTCTGACGGAGCTAGGCCTGCGGCCGGACGGCGGGCCCCGCTGCCGCCTGGTGGTGGCGCGGCGCCCGTAATGGGCCGGCCAGGGGTGAGGCTCGATTCCGGGGGGCTCGGAACCGCGCCCCACCCCCGCACTCAGGCGCGCCGTTTGCCTGAATGCGTCAAGGGGCCGTCGGAAAGAAATACGGCCCGCGCATGCGTTACGCCGGGTCGGGGCATTCCTTCCACGCAAGGTGGTAGATGGTGCTGATGCCGGCGTCCGTCGAGTCCATCGTCATGAAGCTCGTCGTCTTCTTCGGGTCGGACGTGCCGGCACTTACGCGCAGTTCTGTGTTGATGTTGAAGTTGCGCTTCTCGCCGCACGGTGCCCACACCAGCGCGCCGACCTCGGTCTCGTCGGACGTCTGCCAGTTGTCGTTGTACGGACCCTTGAACGGGTGCGTTTTCTGGACCGTCTGCGGCATGCCCTGGAAGTAGTAGTTCGCCTTCTCCTGGGCGGTCGCGCCTTTCTCCAGGTACGCGTATCCGCGGTAGTCCGCCCTTGCGATGGCGTAGGTGAAGCCCTGCGGAACGTGCACACGGAGATTGAGCTGGCAGTTCTTGCGGAAGTCCGTCGGAGAGGCGCCCACGCCCACCTGGGCGAGGTAGTCGCTGTACGTCACGGTGAACGCGGTGTTGTCGGGGGCCACGGCGACGGCGGCGGTCCCCTCGGGACAGCCCGATCCGTTCACGGTTGCGAGTTCGATCACGATCTTGTCGGGCGGCGCCACGATGGTCGTGGGTGAGCTCTGCGCGGACGTCGCCGAGGCGAATAACGCCGCGACTGCGCCGCCGACAGCCAGAGTTCTGCGCATGGGTGTTCTCCATTGTGAAGGTAAAGCGGGGGACTTGCCGAGATGGCGCGCATATCTCAGCACCATGCAACGGAGTTGTGAAGAGGGCCTCCCCGGGTTCGCGGTGCGGACGCCCGAGTCCGGCGTCATCCGGCCGAATCCGTGATCGGCCGGAATAGATCTCCAAAGAGCCCCGCATTATCAGGAGGACATGCGCACCGCATGCGCTGTGAAGAACATGTAGTTGAATCCGTGCCGTCGCCCATGGCCCAGGTCCGGTCCGTGATGTGCCCGGTTCCGTCGGTTGTGGTGGTGAGTCCGGTGGCCGGCGCTTCAATGTCGATGGATTCCATCACGGCGATGAAGAAGTGACGGGGGAAGCCGCCGACGAGGGCTGCCGCGTCCGTTCGGCGTACGCCGACCGAGGCCGCTCCACTGCATCACCAAATCCGGCCTCGTTGAGCGTGTGTGCTGCGGCTGCCGGCCGATCAGCGCGTTTTCGCCGGCAGCCGGCTGCCGGGCGCAGTCCGAACAGGCGACTGATCGCCGCATGGCACGCGCACGCGCTGTGTGGGTGGCCGCCGGGCTGCCCGTCTCCGCTCCCGGCGCCGACATCTTCGACGCGATCCGAGCGGTACCCGCACGGATTCGGTCTGTTGCCTGGCGCGACAGATCTGGCTTCTTTTTTCCGGCTGCAGGCACCGTTCGACGGACCACATCAGCGAAGGTGCGGCAACTCCGGCCGCGCTCCGGGGGCGTCAGTCGCAACAGGTGTGAGGGAGGGCGTCCGTTTCCGCCACCGGGTAAGGCCCACGCCGACCAGTACCACGACCATGCCCGCGACAATCCGGAGACCGATCTCCTCGCCCAGCGCGATCGCCCCCAGCGTCACGGACACCACCGGCAGCAGATACCCGACCGTCGCGGCGTTGGTCGCGCCTTCGTCTGCGATCAGGCGGTAGTTGAGGGCGAAGGTGAACCCGGTGCCGAAGACGCCCAGGACGGCGACAGCGATCAGGGCCGCCGGAGTGATCCCGGAGGTCACCGGCCCGGCTGCGGGCAGGGCCAGCGTACTCAGCCCCGTGGCGGTGAGCAGTTGGGCGGCGGAGAGGGCGAGGGGAGTGGTGCCGGTCCCCACGAGCTTGCGGCCCATGTAGGCGAACGCGACGGCGTAACTCGCCGCCGCCGCGAGGATGGTCAGAGCCCCCCAGCTCACCAGCCCCGTCTGCTGCCATGGCGCGAAGATCAGGAGCGTGCCCGCAAACCCGAGCACGAGCCCCGCAAGGCGGATCGGGTGAGAGCTGCGTTCCGCGCCGATCGCGAGACCGATCAGCAGCGACCACAGTGGCGTCGTCGCGTTCAGTACGCCCGCAACTCCGGAGTCGACGGTCTGCTCACCGATGCTGAACAGGGCGAACGGCAGGGCGTTGCAGAAGAACGCGGCGACCACGAGATGCCCCCAGGTCGCGCGGCCACGCGGGAGGCGCTGACGGGCCGAGCGGCACAGGATCAGCAGCACGGCCGCGCCGAGCGCGCAGCGGGTGACGGTGATGTGCAGAGGGGGGAGGCCGTTGTTCAGGGCCACCTTGATCCAGAGGAAGCCCGATCCCCACAGCAGGGCCAGCAGGCCCATGCGTACCAGGGTTCCCCGTCCGCCACTGAACATACTGAACACAGTTGGCCCTTCTGTTCGCTCCGTTGCTTGCACGGTGCCTGAGCCAACCTGACAGGACAAGTGAAAAGACCTGCATGCACTGTTAACCTCTGCTACATGCTTGATGTGCGACGTATGCAGGTGCTGCGGGCCGTGGTGACCAGTGGTTCGGTGACCGCGGCAGCGAGGAATCTCGGGTACACGCCGTCCGCCGTCAGTCAGCAGGTGGCGGCGCTGGAGAAGCAGGCCGGAGTCGCGTTGCTCGAACGCGTCGGCCGGGGCGTACAGCCGACCGCGGCGGGGCGCCTGCTCACCGAGCATGCGGCCGCCATCGGCAAACAGGTCGCCGAAGCGGAGACGGCGCTGGCCGACCTGCGGGCCGGGCGCACGGGGCATCTGTCGATCCGTTACTTCGCCACCGCCGGCGCCGCGCTGGTGGCGCCCGCGCTGGCGCGACTGCGCCGCGACCACCCGGGCGTGCGGGTCGACCTCAAGCTGATCGACCCCGAGGACCCGCTGCCCGAGGTCAAACAGGGCCGGGCCGATCTGGCCATCGTGGTCCGACCGGGAGGCGGGCACAGTGAAGGCATCCGTCTCGTCCACCTGCTCGACGACCCGTACCGGGCGGTGCTGCCACGGGGCCACCGGCTCGCGGTGAAACGGGTGCTGGATCTGGCCGATCTCGCCGACGAGCCGTGGGTCGGTAACGAGTGGCCGGCGGGCCCCTGCCTCGAAGTGGTACTGGATGCCTGCGCCGCGGCGGGGTTCAGCCCGAACTTCGTGGTGGAGAGCGAGGACTACGCCACGGCGCAGGGGTTCGTGGCGGCCGGTCTCGGCATCAGCCTGATGCCGCGCATGGGTCTGGGAAATCGCCACCCCGGCGTCGTGGTGCGCAAGGTCCGCAAACCGCAGCCGATCAGGCCGATCTGCGCGGCGGTGCGCGAGTCCTCACCGGCGGAGCCCGCGCTGCGCGGGCTGCTCGACGCGCTCCGGGAGGCGGCGGCGCAGTGACCCCACCGGCAACGTGACCACGCTGCGGTGTCCGAGCGGCACCGTTCCGGCATCGCCGAGGGACCGCGGCGGCGGGTAATTCGGGTAATCGGGCCGGATCGCGTACGACTGCCGGGACCCGGTGGCCCCGGAAACAGGGCCTCCGTGACCACTCGGCCGCCTACGCTTTCGGCCGCTCAGAAGACGCTGCTGCGCATGGATATTCGCTCCTTGTTCCGATCGGACTGACGAAATCTGCGGTCGGCCGGGGCCGGTTGATCCTTCGTCTGGGGCCTTCGCCGGTGAGTGCGACGTGGACGGCGCGGCCGTCCGCTTCGCTCGGGGTGCGCGACACCAGGCCGCGGCTTTCGAGGCGGTCCAGACGCTGGGTGACGGCTCCCGAGGTGACCATGGCCGTCCGCATCAGGTCGGCGGGGGGCAGGCGGTACGGAGGCCCGCTTCCTCGGCCTGCTCAGCCCGGTCGTCACACCGGCCTCGGCTGGCTCGCGCTCGGTCAGGAACTCACCGCTGCACAGTCCCTGGGCGGACTCGTCGTCCTCGCCGCACTCGTCGCGGGCCGCGTGCTGATCGACCAGGCCCTGCCCGACCACATCGCCAACGAGAACCGGCTGCTCGGAGCACTCCGCACGACCGAGCGCGACGCCCTGGCCGACGCGCTGCGGAATCTCCTCGAATCGCTCGGCGACACCACGGACTGACCGCCGCCACCGCCCTGTTCCGCTCCTGCGGCGTCCCGGCCGGTCGGGCGCCATGATGGAGAGGACGGGTTCTTCCATCCGCGGAGGGAGCGGAACGTCATGCTTGAGATCAAGAACGTCAGAGAAGCCGACGAGAGCCGCGATTTCCCCAAAGGACACCTCGACGTCGTCAGCCTGCCCGGAATGAACTTCGGCGTGGCGAAGTTCGAGCCGGGCTGGCGCTGGTCGGAGTCGGTACGTCCGCTGGCCGGGACGGACAGCTGCCAGTTCTCGCACATCGGATATGTGGCCCAGGGGCGCCTGCATGTCCTGATGGACGACGGCACGGAGAACGAGGCCGGCCCGGGCGACCTCTTCGTGTGCTCACCGGGGCACGACGCCTGGGTGGTGGGGGACGAGACGGCCCTGGTCTATGACATGGCCGGCGAAATGACGGACTACGCCAAGCCGCAGAACGCCTGACACCGTCCAAGCCCGAATCCGGCCCGTACGCCGAAGGGAAGGAGCATCTGGCACGCAGGTCGCGCTCACGCGCCGGCTGCTGGGAGGACTCACCACCGCGGAGATCGCCCACGCCTTCCTGGTGCCGGAGGCGACCATGGCCCAGCGACTCGTACGGGCCAAGGGCAAGATCCGCGACGCGCGGATCCCCTACCGGGTTTCGGTGGCCTAAGGGGCGGTGCCGGCCAGCCACGATGCGACGCTCCGGGCGATGGGCTGCCCGGTGTGGAGCTCGACGAACCCGAACTGGCCGCCCTGGTTGCATTCCAGGAACCACCAGGTGCCTTCGGTGTCCTCGGCGAAGTCGAACGCGGCGTACGCCAGCCCGGCGAGGCCCGTGTACTCGTGGACGGCGCGGGTGATGCGGTCGGGGATCTCTGTGGGCTCCCAGGCCCCGGCCGTGTCGTAGCGGCCGTCGACCTGGCCGCGCGTGGCAGCCTTCCGGGCGGCGAAGAGCCGGCCGCCCACACTGGTCAGGCGGATGTCCGCCTGCTTCGGGATGTACTGCTGAAGGAGCGTAGGGCCTGCGGTGACTGCCGTGAAGTCGGTGTCCGGGGCCAGACGCGTGGTGGGCAGGGTGGTCGGCTGATCGTCGCGCGGCGGGCCGGTGGCGGACTTCACCACGATGTCCCGGTACTGGGCGGCGAACTGACGGGCGATCCGCGGAAACGTCGTGATCAGGGTGGGCGGTACCGCGAACCCGCTGCGGTGGGCGGCATGCAGCTGCCACGGCTTGAACCGGGCCTGTGCGGCCGCGCAGGGATGGTTCATCCACCGCGCGCCGGTGGAGTACAGCGTTCCGTAGAGGGCCTGCCCCGCTTCGGCGGTGAGCCATGCCGACGGGTCGGGGGCGTGGGCCGCGGGCTCGCCCGGCCTGCGGATCCAGACCGAGCGCAGGGCGCTCATGCTCAACAGCCGCCCGCCGACCGTCAGGTGGCCGTGGAAGTCGCCGCGGACGTACTCGCCCGAGAGGGCCACCTCGCCGGGGAGATCCGCGGGGTCCAGGCGTACCAGCGGGACACCGCGTTCGTGGAGCTCGGCCACGACCATGTCCGCGGTCACATCCTGTTTACAGGTCAGGATCAGCACAGTCATCGGTGCGCCGGGGAGGTCAGTCGTCGAAGTGTGTCTTGGAGCCGGCCGTGGAGGCGGTGGCGCCGGCCGCCAGGAGTACGGCCCGGTCGCTGATCGCGGGACGTCCGTCGGGCAGAACGTTCAACTGCAGTGTGGAGTCATAGGCGTAGGAGCTGATGGCCGGTGAGTCCTCTGCCGGAAGTGCGTAGTTCAGCGCGAACGGTCGCATGCTTCTCCTCCAGTGCCCCGTGGTGTGCTTTGACCACACAGGTAACAGTACGTATCGAGGACGTAATGGTCTCAGTACGTACCGTCACAACAGGGGCTCGGTGGGGTGAAGACGGTCACACCACCCCTTGCGGGGACGCGCGCCCTGCAGGCACCCTTCCCCGCCGGCGCCGTACGTGAGAAACGCAGCGTCGCGTTGGGCGTGCACACATCCAGTCGGCCGGAAAAGAACCGGCTGTGTGCCCGCCCCTCGCCCAGAAGGCGGCCACCCTGCCCCGTCAGCCGGAACCGAGGCTTCCCGAACGACGCTCCGGCCACCAGATCCACCCCGAGTACGGGCGTGCCCGTCAGGTCCTCGACGGCGTAGCTGTGCGTGCCTCGCTCGTACAGCCGCGCGAGCACGGGGCCGTCGGCAGCGGAGAGGACCATCTTCGGCCCGTGATGGGCGCGCAGCAGCGATCGCCTGGGCTCGGCCAGGACCACCGGGGAAAGGCTGAACAACTCCACGGCCGCGCTCCCTCACCGTCGCCGTGCCACGTCCGGGAGAGTCTCACGGCGCCCCCGGTTTTGCGATGGGGTGTGCGGAAGCCGGTCACGTTCTGTCGCGTCCGGTCGGAGAGAATGGGACGCGTCAGGAGCGCGGCGCGAAGCGGCACGCACCATGTACCAGGAGATCAAGTACGTTGTCCCGGAAGGATCGACGAGCTCACGCGCAGCAGTGCCGAAACGCTCGCGGAGGCGGACGTGGCGGCGCTCCGCGAGGAGGTCAACGTCCTGCTGCTGCGCGTGGGCGAATTCGTGCGGGCACGCGTCCCGGGCAGGAAGAAGAACTACCGGGGAGCCGATCTCATCGGCGCCGAGCTCAAGGGAGCCGCCCTTCGGGGCGCCAATCTCCGCGGCGCCTGTCTCATCGCCGCCGATCTCAGGGGTGCCGACCTGCGAGCGGCCGATCTGATCGGGGCCGCCTTCCGGGACGCGGATCTGCGCGGCGCCGACCTCACCGGGAGCATTTTCCTCACCCAGTCCCAGCTCAACGCCGCCAAGGGCGACGCCACCACCCGGCTGCCCCTCTCTCTCGACCGCCCCGCCCACTGGAGTCTGGGCCGTAATGGGTGGAAATGCCCTTCTCCTGCTGAAATAGCTGCATCAGCGCTGAACCACAGAGGCGGCGCGCAGTGTCGTGGAGGCTGCCCTGTCGAACCGGGAAGGCGAGCAAGCGCGGATTCTGGCGCGGCTCCGAGCGATGGAACACGCCGCCGAGCGGATCGGTACCACCCTCGACGAGCGTGCGACCTGTCTGGAGCTCACGCGGTTTCTCTGCCCCCGGCTGTGCGACGCCGCAGCGGTCGACCTCCTCGACAAGGACGCCGCGGCGGAGCGCTCCGCGTCTCCCCACGCCCCGCACAGGCGCGCCGCGACGGCGGGCCAGGTACACCTGCTGGACACAGAGGTGACGAAGCACGGCGCAGCGGAAGCGGGGTCCGCGGCCCCGGAACCTGCCCCGACGGTATCGGTGCGGGCGCTGGACGAGGGGCATCCGATCATCTCCACGGCGGCCGTGTCCGACGGAGTCGCCCTGGCGGCTGTCTCGGTGCCACTGCTCGCCCACGGCCGGATCTACGGCGTCCTGCTCGCCGTCCGTAAGGGCGGTACGTTCACCGACCACGAGACCGCGACCATTCACTACGCGGCACGCTTGGCGGCGGTCCACGTCGGACACGCCCGCCGGCACGCCGAGGCGCAGGCCACCGCCCTGAACCTCCAGCGGGCGCTGCTCGCCGAACCGGGCCGGCCGCATCCCAATCTCGCACTCGCCACCCGCTACCTGCCCTCGGGCTCCACCGCGCTCGTCGGAGGTGACTGGTTCGAGACCGTACGGCTGCACTACGGCCGGACACTGCTTGTGATGGGGGACGTGATGGGACACGGTATCGATGCCGCGGTCGACATGAACGCCTACCGCTCCATGCTCCGCTATGTGGCCTCGACAGATCTGCCACCCCACCGGGTGCTGCGCCAACTCGACGCCGCCGTGTCCGAGGAGGGGGTCCGGCGTCCCGCGACCTGCCTGCTCGTCCGCGTCGATCCCGCGCGCGGAATCGCCGCGTTCGCGAGCGCGGGCCATCTGCCTCCCGTGGTGTTCACGAGCGAGGGCACCGCCGACGTGCTGCACGTCCCCGTGGGGCCGCCCCTGGGTACAGGGCTGGGCGGCTACGAACTGGTCACCCGCGACCTCTCGTCCGCCGAAACGCTGCTGATGTTCACCGACGGCCTGGTCGAGCGGCGCGGAGAGGACATCGACGAGTCTCTCTCCCGGCTGGCCCGGCTACGGATGCCTGCCGGAGCCGGTGTGGACGAGATCCTGGACGAGGTGCTGGCCCGCCTCGACGCGCTGCACGCCGAGGACGACGTCGCTGTCCTCGCGGCACGCGTCCGCCCTCGCCCGGGCTCTCAACAGGCCGGCCCCGCGGGCTGAACCACGCCGCCGTGCCCGCCGCCCGCGGATTCCGTACCGTCCCACCGTATCCGGACGGATCAGTCGCCGACGGCACCGTCCGCGCCGCGGCGGTGCCGGCCGATGAGGTCGCGGGCCATCGCCTGAGCCCGGGAGGCGGCGTCCATGTCGCCCTCGGTCGCGGAGACGATCGAGCCCTTCATCAGGATGTGCCAGGACCGGGCAAAGGAATCGGTGTCCTCGAGGCCGGCCTCCTCGGCCAGGCCCCGCACCATGGAGCGGATGTTGTCGAGGTACTGGATGCTGGCCTGGCCGAGGGGGTGCTCGGGCCGCATCTCGAGGAGCACGTTGATGAACGCGCAGGCGTCGAAGTCGGTACGGCGGAACCAGTCGCCGAACACATCGAAGATCGCCAGGAGCTGTTCCTCGGCAGTGCTCCCACGCCGCCTGGCCTCGGCTTCCACCAGCCCGAGTGTCCAGCGTTCCTCACGCATCTGCAGGAACGCCAGCGCCAGATCGTTCTTCGAGGGGAAGTGCCGGTACAGGGTCGCTTTGGCCACTCCGGAACGGGCGATCACCTCGTCCACGCCGACGTCCCGGATCCCGCGCTGGGAGAAGAGCGCGTAGGCCGTGTTCAGAATGCGTTCGCGGGGCTGCTCGCGGGGCAACAGTGCCGGTGCTTCCGGTGCCGACTTCTCGCTGGTCATCACTGCCCCGTGCGTAGGCCTGTCGTCCGTCGATGGACAGATTGGTCTGTCCCTGCCATGGTAAAGGCATGTCGCGAAGGACAGACCTGTCTGACTCGGACTGCTCGTACGGCCTGGACGTCCGCACCCGACTGAGCGGCGGCAGCGCCGTTTTGACGCCGTGCGGGGAGATCGACCATGAGTCCGTCCGGGTTCTGGACGCGGCCCTGGAAGCCCTGTCGGCCGATACGCACAATGTCGTGCTGAACATGGCTGAAGTGGCCTTCATGGACTCGGCCGGACTGCACTTCCTGGAGCGGCTGAACGACTTCGCCGACCGGCGCGGGGTGGCGGTGGCGGCTGTAAACTGGCTCCGCCAGCCCCGCCGCCTGCTGGAACTGGGCCGCAGCCTGCCGTCGGCACTGACCAGCGCCGGCAGCCTGGTCTGACACATCCGCCCCGCCGCCCCGTCCCGCCTCGCCGTCCGCGCCCCTGTCGCCGGCCGTACCGGGCCCGCCACCGGTCCCGTTTCTTCCGTTACTTGACCGAGCCGGCCATCACCCCCTGGACGAAGTGCCGTTGGAAGGCGAAGAAGACGACCACCGGCACGACCAGGGACAGGAACGCGCCCGGCGCGAGTACGCCGAAGTTGCTGCCGAACTGCCGCATCTCGGACTGGAGCGCGACGGTGAGCGGCTGGGCGTCGCTGTCCGCGAAGAGGAGTGCGACGAGCATGTCGTTCCAGACCCAGAGGAACTGGAAGATGGCCAGGCTCGCGAGAGCGGGCCGCCCCAGTGGCAGGACCAGCCGGGAGAAGATCCGCCACTCGCCGCCGCCGTCCATCCGGGCGGCTTCCAGCATTTCGCGGGGGATCTCTGCGAAGTAGTTGCGCAGCAGGAAGATCGCGAAGGGCAGCCCGTACGCGACGTGGAAGAGGACCACGCCCGGGATGGTGCCGAACAGGCCGAGGGAGCCGAACAGTTTGGCCACCGGCAGCAGGCCGATCTGGACCGGCACCACGAGGAGCCCGACCACGACCAGGAAGATCGTGTCGCGGCCGGGGAATTCCAGCCAGGCGAAGGCGTATCCGGCCAGCGCCGCGATTCCGACGACCAGGACGGTGGTCGGCACCGAGATCAGTACGGTGTTCCAGAAGGCGCGGGTGATGCCCGAGTCCTGGAGCAGCACGGTGTAGTTGTCCAGCGACAGTCGCCCTGGATCGGTGAGTGCCGTCCACCAGCCCGTGGCCGCGTTGTCCCCTTCGGAGCGCATCGAGGAGAGGAACAGCCCGGCCAGCGGGGTGACCCAGACGAGGGCGACCACGATCAGGACAGCCTGTACCAGCCCGTTGCCGAGCCATCGGGCCAGGAGGCCCGGAGCACGCCGGCGCGGGGGCGGCGACGGGGTGGCGACGCGACCTGGGGATGCGGCCGCGGGCACGGATGACGGATTGCGCTCGATGGTGCTGTGACCGCTCATTTTCCGCTCCCTCGGAAGCGCCGTACGTTGAAGACCATGGCGGGAACGACCAGCAGGAGCAGCAGCACGCTGAGGGCGCTCCCGAGTCCCTGGTTGTTGCCGCCGCCGAAGGACACCAGCCACATCCGGGTCGCCAGTACGCCGGCCTCTTCCTGCACCGGCCCCGGAGCGATGATGTAGACGAGGTCGAACACCTTCATCACATTGATCACCAGGGTCACGAAGACCACCGTCAGCACCGGAGCGAGCAGCGGCACCGTGATCTTCCGGAAGATCTGCCACTCCGTGGCGCCGTCCATCCGGGCCGCCTCCAGGGTGTCCCGCGGCAGCGCGGCCAGTCCCGCGCCGATCAGCACCATCGAGAAGCCGGTCCAGATCCAGAGATAGGCGCCGATGACGGCCGGCGTCACCAGAGCGGGTCCGAGCCAGGAGACCCCTTCGTAGGGGGCGGCGAAATTCTCACCGGGCAGCCGCACCGTGTACGAACCGGCTTGCAGAGCGGGGAAGTTGAACGATCCGTCTTTGGCCGTCGTGGCTGTGGCGGCCACCCGGCCGTCCCTGACCGCCTCGACCGTCATGCCCGGCAGGCCCTTCTCGGCCGGGTCCACCTTGCCCGCCGTGCCGCCTCCGCCCGGTGTGAAGTCGAGGTAGACCACTCCGCCGACGGCGTCCCCGGCGGGCGGGGCGGCGGCCGCGGACCGGGCGGGGCGGGCGTCGGCGGGCATCTTGTCCGGCGCCACTCCCACGAAGCCGAGGCTGACCGACTGCCCTGGCCGGACCGTGTCGCCGGTGCGGTACGCACCACCCGCGTCCCCGGTCAGGCCCTGGTTCTCCCGGGCCCGGGCGGTGGGGTAGGCGGACCGGTCGTTGAACGCATCGTGTACGCCGACGACCACCGCGTTGAGTACGCCCCGGTTCGGGTCCTGCTCGTAGGCGAGCCGGAAGATGATTCCGGCCGCGAGGAACGAGACGGCCATCGGCAGGAAGAGTACGAGCTTGAACGCAGTTGCCCAGCGCACTTTCTCGGTGAGAACGGCGAGAACCAGGCCCAGTCCCGTCAGCAGGACCGGGGCGACGACCACCCAGATGGTGCTGTTGCGAATCGCCTTGAGCGTCGCGGGATCCCTGAATATCTCGGCGTAGTTCTCGCCGCCGACGAAACGGTCGCCGCTCGCGTCGAAGAGGCTGCGTCCGAGGGAGAACAGCACGGGGTAGACGACGAGCGCGCCGAGCAGCAGCAGGGCGGGCAGAACGAACAGCACCGCGATGTTCCGCTTCCTGCGCTGGGCCCGCCGGCGGGGGTTGACGTCCCGCGACACGGCGGCGGGAGCGGGGGCGGATGTGGTGACAGCCATGGTGTGGGCCTTCAGTTCCGGTACGCCTTGGCGGCCGCGGCTTCCAGCTTCGCCGCCGTGGCCTTCGGGTCGGAGGGGTCGCGCAGGAAGTCCTGGAGGAGCTTCCACTCACCCGCGCCCTTGGTGCCGCCGAATGCGGCCGGCGCCTGGTCGGACATGTCGAAGCGGACGGAATCGCCCGCCCGGACCAGCGATTCGGCGGTGGCGCGCGTGGTGTCGTCACCGTAGGAAGCGGGGTCCACCTCCTTGTTGGGCGAGAGGAAGCCTCCCGCGCCCGCCCACACGGAGGCGGCTTCTGGGGTGGCGAGGAACTCCAGCAGCCGCATCGCGGCCTTCTGGTTCTTGCCGTCCTTGAGCACGACGGCCGCGTCCCCGCCGCTCACCACGGGAGCCTTGCCGTTGCCGACACCGGGGAAGGGGAAGAACTTGGCGTCCTTGCCGAGACTCCTGCCGAACTCGTCCTTCGCGATGCCGCCCACGAAGTCGCCCTCGTAGACCATGCCGGCCTTCGGCGCGGGCCCGAAGACCTGCTCGACCGAGGCCGGGAAGTCGGTGCGCAGCGCACCCTCGGAGCCGCCGGCCACCAGCTGCTTGTCCTTGAACAGCTCACCCAGGGTGGTCAGCGCGGCGACCACACTCGCGTCCGTCCACGGCAGGGTGTGGGCGGCAAGCCGGTCGTACTTCTCGGGCCCGGCCTGGGAGAGGTAGATGTTCTCGAACCAGTCGGTCAGGGTCCAGCCGTCCTCGCCCGCGACGGAGAAGGCCGGGAGCCCGGAGTCGGCGAGTGTCCGGCCCGTCTTGAGCATCTCCGCGTAGTTCTTGGGCTCGGCCACGCCGGCCTGCTCGAAGGCGCTCGGGCTGTACCAGACCGTGGACTTGTGGGCGGCCTTGAAGTACAGCCCGTAGTAGGTCTTGTCGACGGTGCCGTAGTCCTTCCACACCTGCGCGAGGTTGGCGCCGGCCGTCGTCGCGGTCTGCTGCGAGAGCGGTGCGAGCCAGCCCTCCCCGGCGAACTGCTGGAGTACGCCGAGCTGGGGCACCATCACCACGTCGGGGGCGTTGCCACCCTCGATCTTGCTGCCGACAAACGTGGAGACGTTGTCGCCGGTGGGCACGAAGTCGGTCTTGGCGCCGGTCTTCTCGGTGAACGCGTCGAGCACCTTTTTGAAGTTCTTCTGCTCGCTGCCGGTCCAGACTCCGGCCACGGTCACGGTCTGGCCGCTGAGTTCCTTGCCGCTCGCCGGGCCGGGCGAGCCGCCGCAGGCAGTCGCGCCGAGGGTGAGGGCGAGCACGGCGGACGCGGTCGTTACCGTCCGCCGGGTTGTGGTGGGTCGTCGCATGGTGGGTGTCCTTCCGGAACGGGTGGGGAGAAGTACGCGCGGTCAGTGGAGATTCGGGGGTGGAAGTTCAGGGGGCGGCGCAGTCGCCTGTCCACCAGGCGGCCGTCGCGCCGGGCAGCACACCGTCCGGGCAGGGGCCGCTGGAGAGCAGCGGGGTGCCGGGCACGGGGGCGGGAACCGGCTCGGTACCGAAGTTGACGGCACAGATCAACCCGTCTCCGCGGGTCATGGCGAGGACCTGCGGGGGCGCTTCCAGCCAGCGCAGGGTTCCCTCGCCCAGCTGCGGCAGGCTGCGGCGCAGCTGAAGTCCTTCGCGGTACAGGTGCCAGAAGGACCGGGTGTCGGACAGGGCCCGGTCGGTGGCGTGCTCGGCGAACCACTCGGGCTGCGGAAGCCAGGGCCGGGCGCCGGCCGCGCCCTGGCTGAAGCCGAACGGGGAGGCGTGCCCGGACCAGGGCAGCGGCACTCGGCAGCCGTCGCGGATGCGCTTGCGGCTTCCGGTGCGGTGGAAGATCGGGTCGGTCAGGACGTCGTCGGGCAGGTCCAGGACCTCGGGCAGGCCGAGTTCCTCGCCCTGGTACACGTAGGCGGCGCCGGGCAGCGCCAGCATCAGCAGCGCGGCGGCACGGGCACGTGCGGCGCCGAGGCCGCTGCCCTCCACACCGGGCTCGCCCGCGTACCGGGTGACTGTGCGGACCTGGTCGTGGTTGTTGAGCACCCAGGTGACGGTGGAGCCGGTCCCGGCGATGTCGCGTATCGCCTCCGTGATGGTCGCCCGGAAGGCGTCGGCGTCCCAGGGGGCGCTGAGCAGGTCGAAGAAGAACGCCTGGTGCAGCTCGTCGGACCGTACGTACTCGGCGTGTTCACGTGCGGTCGGTACGGACACCTCGCCGACCAGCAGCCGCTCGTTGCCGTCCCGGTCCGCGTACTCCTCGCAGACCGAGCGCCACCGCCGCCACACCTGGTGGACCTCGGGCTGGTTCCAGGCCAGCGGGTTCACCGAGTCCCGGGCGCGCTCGTCGGCTCCCGGGTCGGCCGAGTCCGGCAGTTCCGGGTGCTTGAAGAGGCCGGCGGCGACGTCGATGCGGAATCCGTCCACGCCCCGGTCCAGCCAGAAGCGCAGCACCTGCTCGAAGGAGTCGCCCACTTCGGGGTTGCGCCAGTTGAGGTCCGGCTGCTGGGGGGTGAACAGGTGCAGATACCACTGCCCGGGGGTGCCGTCCGGCTCCGTGATCCGGCTCCAGGCGGGCCCGCCGAACATGGCCCGCCAGTTGTTGGGGGGCTCCGCGCCGTCCGGCCCGCGGCCGTCGGCGAAGTGGAAGCGGGCGCGGGCGCCGCTGCCCGGGGCGGCGACGAGCGCTTCGCGGAACCACGGGTGCTCGCTGGAACAGTGGTTGGGGACGATGTCCAGCAGCAGCTTGAGTCCGAGGCGGCGGGCGTCGGCCATCAACAGGTCGAACTCGGCCAGGTCCCCGTATACGGGGTCGACGTCGCGGTAGTCGGCCACGTCGTAGCCGTGGTCGTGCTGGGGCGACGGATAGAACGGGCTCAGCCAGATCCCGTCCACGCCGAGCTTCCGCAGATACGGCAGACCTGCGCGTACGCCGGCCAGATCGCCGATGCCGTCCCCCGTGCTGTCGAGGAAGCTGCGTACGTACACCTGGTAGATCACCGCATCGCGCCACCAGGCGGCGGTGGCGGTGCGGGCAGGGTGGCCGATGCCGGCCGGAAGAGCTGTGAGCATCTCGCGTTGACCTGTTCCTGCTGGATGCGAGAGCGACCCAGAGCGGGTGCGCTGTTATGCATGCATGTTAAGTAGGGGTGACAGGCAAGTGTCAACGATGCTGCGAAAAGCGGCCCAAGTTTGCCCGGAATTTGGCGATATCGAAAAAGGCGGGTTACCTAACGCGAAAGTAGAAGCGGGTGCCGCGCATGCGAGGATGAGGAGGGCGGATTCAGCCCCTGCGGGCGATCGATCCCAGCTCGCGGGTCAGCCGCGCCACTGCCTGCTCCGGCGTCTGACGCAGCGCCATGACGTCCTGTACGACGGCCTGCACGGCGAGGCTCACCTGGTCGTACCGCGGGCTCTTGGGGCGCGGCTCGGCTGCCAGAATGCTCTGCCGCAGCGTCGGCAGATAAGGGAAGTCCCGGATGAGCGCGGGGTCCTCGTACAGCGCGGCGCGCACCGGTGGCAGCGATCCCGCGGTGAGTACCTGCCGCTGGACCCGCTCGCTGGTCAGGTACGAGATCAGATCGGCCGCCGACTGCGGGTGTCGGGAGCGGCTGCTGACGGCGAGATTGGAGCCGCCCAGGACGCTGGTGCCCGGGCCGGACGGACCGGGAAGCGGCACCGCGGCGAACTTGCCGGCCACCTTGGAGCCCTTGGCGCCCGCGAGCGAGTACACGTAGGGCCAGTTCCGCAGGAAGAGCAGCCGTCCGTCCTGGAACGCCTGCCGCGACTCCTCCTCCTTGTAACCGCGGGCGTCCGGGGAGATCCAGCCGTCCCGCACGCCACCGGCCAGGAATTCCAGTCCGGCGCGCGCCGCGGCCGAGTCGACCGTTACCCGGGCGCCGTCGTCCCGCAGGAAGGAGCCACCAGCCGAGTGCACCGCCTCGGTGGCGTTCACGGTGAGTCCTTCGTACGGCAGGAACTGGCCCGCGTACCCGCCCATGCCGTATTCGGGCGCGAGGGTTCTGGCCTGCCGGGCCAGTTCCGCCCACGTGCGCGGCGGCCGTTCGCCCTCCCGTCGGAGGATGTCCGAACGGTAGTAGAGCATTCCGGCATTCGTCACATAAGGGACCGCGTACAGGCGGCCGTCGAAGGTGGCGGTGTCAACTACCGGCGGCAGGAAGGCGTCCAGCGGGAACCGGTCCGGATCGAGCGGACGGACCCAGCCCGCCGCGGCGAACTCGGAAGTCCAGGCCACATCGATGTTCAGGACGTCGAAACGGTCGCTGCCGGAACGGAGTTCACTGATCATCTGGGCCCGGGTCTCGTCGGCCGAGTCGGGCAGCTCCACGACGGTCACCCGCTCCTTGGGGCGGCCACGGTTCCAGTCGTCCAGCAACGGACCCAGGTAATCGGTCAGATCGCCGGCCGTCACCAGCGTCATGGGCCCGCGCCCCTTCGTGGAGCCGGCGTCTGCGTCTCCGGGCTGAATGCCGAATCCCGCGTAACCCACCAGCAACACCGCGACCGCGAGGAGCCCCCTACCCGCGGCATGCATCCACCGCATAGGTTCCTCCCAGTGCACCGATCCGGCCGCGCCGCCGTCCATCGTGGCCTATGTATACCCGTTAGGCATGGGCGATACTAGACACCCAGGCGGAGAAGCCTGGTGGCGCGGACCACTCTCGCATCCGAGCCAACAAGAAACTACGGAACCGGGAGGGAGGGGGAGCGCGTGCGGCTGCCGCTCCTGGCACTCCTCACCCGCGGCCCGGCGCACGGTTACGAGCTCAAGCAGGACCTTGAGAAGCTCCTGGGCGCCGCGTACCCTCAGCCCAACGTCGGCCAGATCTATGTCACCCTCGGGCGGCTGGAAAAGGCCGGTCTCATCGCCGGTGAGGATGTCGAGCAGTCCGGCAGGCCCAACAAACGGACATACCGGCTCACCGATGCCGGACACGAGGCCGTGCTCGCCTGGTTCGACGAGACCAACGACGAACCGAGGGTGCGGGACGAGTTCTTCATGAAGCTCGCCCTCGCCCCGGAGTCGGGACTGGCCGACCCCATCGCCCTGATCAACAAGCAGCGGCGGCAGTACCTGAAAACCATGCGCGACCTGTCGAAGCTGGCCGCGGCCGAAGACCGGAACAACCGGTTCTCCCAGCTTCTGATCGAGGGCGCCATGCTGCATCTGCAAGCCGACCTCGACTGGCTGGAACGCTGTCAGGAGGAGCTGGAATGAGCGACGGCACCGCTCCCGCCGCGACGGGCGTACCCGGCCCCGGGGCCCCTGAGCCGATCGTGCGCGCCGAGGGCCTGACCAAGACCCATTACGGCGAAGGCACCCCCGTCGAGGCCGTACGCGGAGTGGATCTCACTGTCCGGCCCGGCGAGTTCGTCGCCGTCACCGGCCCCTCCGGCGCCGGCAAGTCCACTCTGCTGCACCTCATCGGCGGACTCCAGCGGCCCGACACCGGGCGCCTCTGGCTCGACGGCCAACGGGTCGACACCTTCTCCGAAGCACGCTGGGCGGTACTGCGCCGCCGCAGCGTCGGCGTCGTGTTCCAGTTCTTCAATCTCGTCTCCGACCTCACCGTGGCCGACAACGTCGAACTCCCCGCACTGCTCGCGGGCGCCTCGCCCAAGGCCGCCCGGGACAGCCGCAGTGAACTGCTCGCCGAACTGGGCCTCGAAGGCAGGGAGCGGTCCATGCCCGGCGAACTCTCCGGCGGCGAGCAGCAGCGGGTCGCCCTGGCCAGAGCCCTGGTGAACCACCCCGCGCTACTGCTCGCCGACGAGCCGGCCGGCAGCCTGGACAGCAAGGGGACCCGGGAGGTGCTGCGGCTCCTCTCCCGGTTCCACCAGCGCGGCCAGACGATCCTGCTGGTCACTCATGACGCGCGGGTGGCGGGCGCCGCCGACCGGGTCATCAGCTTCTTCGACGGGCGCATCGCCGACGACGCGGCGCTCGGCGGCGGGCACCGGAACCCCGGCCGCGGAGTCTCCGGCGTACTCGAACTGAAGGAGTGACCGTGCGGGCCACCCTGCGCTGGGCGCACGCCGACTTCCGGTCACATCGCGGCCAGGCCCTCTTCGTCGTGCTGGCCAGCGCCGGCATCATAGCCTCGCTGCTCCTCGCCGGCGCCCTGTTCAGCTACGCCGCCAACCCCTGGCAGCGGATCTTCACCCAGTCCCAGGGGGCACACGTCTGGCTTCACACCCGCGTCGCCGCGGACGCGAATGCCCTCTCGGGGCTGGACGGTGTCGTCGGCGTATCGGGGCCCTACCGAACCGCCCAGACCACTTTGGAGTCGCGCGGCGCCAGGGCGGGTACCACCCTGCGCGCGGCGGACACCCGCCCACCGGAGACCGGCCGGCCACTCGTCACCGCGGGCAGCTGGCTCACTCCGCACGCCGACGCCCCCGATGCCGCCGGCGCAGTCGTCCTCGAGAGCTCCCTCGCCCGAGTGCTGTGGGCCGAGCCCGGCGACACCCTCACCGTCACAGGAACGGACGGCGCCACTCGCTCCCTCCGGGTGACGGGTGTCGCCGAGGCCGCCGAACCCGGATACCGGCCCGGCGGGCAGCCGGGCATCGGCTGGGTACTGCCGGCCACGCTCGACCGCATCGCACCCGGCAGCACCGGGCAGAGCACAGGACTGCGACTGGACGATCCGGGCGATACCGACTTCACCGTCCAGCGGGCGGTCACCCTGCTCGGCGCCGACCGTGTCGCCCAGGTCACCACATGGGAGCAGGCGCGTGCCGAAGCCGGCGGCGACGACCGGTTGCTCGGACAGCTCTTCGCCGTCTTCGGTCTGGGTGCGCTGCTCGCCGCCGCGCTCGCCGCGTCCGGTGCCATCGGCGCCCGTATTCGCGGACAGCTGAGGGACATAGCCATCCTCAAGGCCATCGGATTCACTCCCGGCCAGGTGATACGCGGCTTCCTCCTCCAGCACCTCGCCTTCGCGCTGCTCGGGGTCACCCTGGGCGCCGCGGCGATCGCCCTCTTGGGCGCCCGCATACCCGGCCGAATCGGGGAGGCGGCCGCCGTGTGGCAGGACCTGCCCGGGCACACGGCGCTGATGCTCGGCGTCCCGAGTGGGGCGGTGCTGGTGATCGCGTCAGCGACCGGCCTCTCCGCCTGGCGCGCCGGCCGGGTCCCGCCGGTGCCCGCCGGCCGGGCGGCGCTCCCCTCGGCCGCGCCCATGACCGGCCTGGGGCGCCGTGCCATCGGCTTGCGGGTGCCGCCCGCCCTGGTGCTCGGCTGGCGGGCCGCGTTCCCCCGCCGGCCCCGCACCCTGATCACCGTGGCCCGGCTCGCGCTTCCGCTGCTCATGATCACGGTTGCGCTGGTCGCCTGGTCCACCCTTGACCAGTTCCGCAGCAGCCCGGCGCGGATGGGACTGCCCGCAGCCCTGACCGTACGGGCCGAGCGGCCCGGCAGCCTCACCGCCCAGGAACTCGACCGAACCCTCAGTGCGCCGCCGGACGTCGCCGCCGTCCATCCGGCGGTGGAGGTCGCGGCCCTGGTCCCGGGGCAGACCGGCACCATCACCCTGCGCGGGCTGGGCACAGCGCGCGACCCCTATCCCTTCACCGTCGTCGAGGGCCGCCCGCCCCACGGCCCGGACGAAGCGGTCGCAGGACAGGGGCTGCTCGATCTGCTGGACGTACGGATCGGCGACTGGGTACGGATGACCGTCGAAGGGCGCCCGCAGATCCTGCACGTCGTCGGGCGCAGCATCGAACCGGAAGCGGGCGGCCGGGTGATCTCAGCGACCGTCGACACGCTCCGCGAACGCGACCCGGGGCTGCGGCCGGACGTCCGCCATGTCGTCCTGCGCCCGGGTTCCGACCCCCGGTCGGTGAGCGCCGAGCTGGCCGGTGCGGCGGGCGGAGTCCTGGAGATCCGGGAGACACGGAATCCGGCGGACGGACTGGAACCCGCACGGGGAGTCATCGCGGCGCTCATCGCCGTACTGGCCCTGATCGGGCTCACCGAGCTGATGACACTGATCGGTACGGGAGTACGCGACCGTGGCCGGGATCTGCTCGCCCTCAAGGCGATCGGACTGACCCCCCGGCAGATCGGCGCGGCCATCGTGGCAGCCGCGGGCTTCACGGCACTCGCGGCGGCCCTCCTCGGCACTGGACTCGGCCTGGTGTCGGGCAGCTGGCTGGTGGACACCCAGGGCCGCTTCAGCGGCATGGGAGCCGGAATCGCCCACCTGCCCCCCGCGTCGCTGCCGGCCGCGGTCGTGACCGGGGCCCTGTTGGGCGCGGTCGCCGCCGCCGCGCTGCCTGCTGCCCGGGCCGCCCGGCGCCGGCTGGCGGACTCCCTGAGCGAAACGCTCTGACTCAGGCGGCGGGCCCGTAGGTGCGCACCAGCTCATCGACGACCTCGGCGTCGACGGCCCGGGCTTGGCGGCCCTGGGCCGGCCACCGGCTCGTCGCGACTCCGCACACGCCCCAGTAGGATCCCCGGAACGGCATCGCGTGCCGGTCACCGGCCGGGTGAGGCATGGAGGTGCCCGTGAGATTGCCCTACGGAGGCATTCCACAGTGTCTGTCCAGTTGAATCACACGATCATCCACGCCCGGGACAACCGGGAATCCGCCGAGTTCCTGGCGCACATCCTCGGTCTTGAGACCGGTCCCCAGTGGGGCCCGTTCATCCCGGTCGCCCTGAGCAACGGCGTCACTCTCGACTTCGCGGCCATCCCGGCCGAGTCGATCGCCTTGCAGCACTACGCGTTCCTGGTGACCGAGGAAGAGTTCGACGGAATCTTCGAGCGCATCCGAGCGTGCGGGACCAGCTACTTCGCCGACCCGCACGGCAAGCAGCCCGGCGAGATCAACCACAACGACGGCGGCCGCGGCGTCTACTTCATGGATCCGGCCGGCTACGGCATGGAGGTCATCACCCGCCCCTACGGTGGCGGCGAAAGCTGATCCCATGTGACGGCTTGAAACACCGGTGCACCGGAAGGGAGCGGGGTCTGCTCCCCCGCTCCCTTCCGGTGCCGGCTCATCGGCCGTCTTCCCTGCTCGTGTGGCCGATGCACTCGACATCGATCCGGTCGGCGAGCTTCGCCAGCTCGATGGTCAGCGCGGCCACGGTCTCCTCGTCCAGCTCCGAAGCGCCCGCGCGGACCGCGCGCAGCCAGCCCGCGCCCAGGCTCCGCAGCACACCGCTCACATCGGAAGCCGCGGCATGCAACACGCCACGGTCGTCAGGAACCAGAGGGAGCGTCACTTCCTTCATCACTGTCTCTCTCCGGGATCGGGAGAACTGTCTCGGTTCAGCGGTGGCCGGTCGTGGCTGGTCAATACTGACAGCCCCCGGCGCAGACACGCCGCGAGACGGGCCGCGATCCGTCCGTCCGGGTCGAGCCGCGGGTTGAAGATGGTGACGTCGAGCCCCATCGCCCCGGGGTGGGCGAGTGCCATCTCGAACACACTGTCCAACTCGGCCCAGTCGAGCCCACCGGGGAGCCGGTAGTCGACAGCGGGCATGACCGCGTCGTCCAGGACATCGGCATCGAGGTGGACCCAGAATCCGGAGCTGTCGGCGGCGGTGAGCAGGTCCACCGCCGTCTGCGCCGCCGCCGCGGCACCCGCTTCGTGTACCGCGCCGAGGCCGATGGTGTTCAGCCCGGGCGGCAGCGGCTGCATACCGGCCTCCGCGGACTGTTCGGAGTCCCTGAAGCCGAAGGCGACGACATCCTCGTCCCGTACGAGAGGACCCCGCCCCTCGGCGTCGGCGAGCAGCCGAGGGCCACGGCCCGTCGCCAGAGCCAGTTCCATCGAGGCCACCTCGCCCGTCGGCTCCGCCGACGGCTGGTAGAAGTCCGTGTGGCCGTCGAGGAAGAGCAGGCCGTAGCGGCCTCGCCGCTTCAGGGCGAGCAGGTTGCCGAGCAGGATGCTGCAGTCACCACCGAGGACGACGGGGAACAGGCCGAGGTCGAGGACCCCGCCGACGACGTCGGCCAGGTCGGCCGAGTACCGCGCGATGCCGTGCGGGTTGAGCACACCCGTGTCGTGGTCCCGCAGCGGATCGTACGGCGGTGCGTCGAGGCGGCCCGCGTGCACCGCCTTCAGGCCGTCGAGCAGACCGGCTCGCAGCAGTGCCGTCGGCAGGTCCTCGACGCCGGAGGGCCGCAACCCCAGAATGGACGGCGCCTCGATGACCGCGAGATCTCGCACCCGTGCCTCCTGCGTCCCGTGCGGGGTTGTGCCGGCCGTGCGGCACGTCAGGACGAGATGTACCACGCCCGGCTTGCCTTCACTAAGCAGAGGCACAGCCCCGTTGCCTGGTCGTTAGTGTGCGACTTCTTGACTCAAACCTGACGGCAACGTTGACTTCCTGCACCTCGGCCGCAGGGATGCGGCCTTGTCAGGGAGGCTTGGAAAGTGAACACAACAGTGCGTCGTACCGCTATGGCTGCCGCAACAGCCGTGACCGCGCTCTCGCTCGCCGCGTGCGGCAGTGCCGAGACGGACGACAAGGGCGGCCAGTCCAACAAGGGCCCGCTGAACATCGGTCTGCTGCTGCCGGAGAAGGAGACCGCGCGGTACGAGAAGTTCGACCGGCCGCTCATCGAGAAGCGGATCAAGGAGCTCGCGCCGGACGCCACCGTCACGTACCTCAATGCCGAACAGGACGCCACGGAGCAGAAGCGCCAGGTCAACCAGCTGATCACCGAGCGGGTGGATGCGATCATCCTGGGCGCTGTTGATACGTGGACCATCTCGAGTTCGGTCCGAAGAGCCAACGACGAAGGGATTCCGGTAGTCGCGTTCGACCGTCTGGCCGAGGGTCCGATCGACGGGTACGTCTCGTTCGACAACGAGGAGGTCGGCCGAGTCCAGGGCAAGGCCCTGCTCCAGGCCCTGGGGAGCAAGGCCGACGACGGCCGGATCGTGATGATGAACGGCGCCATCACGGACCCCAACGCGCAACTGTTCAAGAAGGGCGCGCACTCCGTCCTCGACGGCAAGGTCGAAATCGGCAAGGAGTACGACACCAAGGAGTGGAAGCCGGAGAACGCCTACGAGAACATGGAGGGGGCAGCCTCGGCCATCGGCGCGGACCGGATCATCGGCGTCTACTCCGCCAACGACGGCATGGCCGGCGGCGTCATCGACGCCCTGAAGGCCGTCGGGTTCTCCAAGCTCCCGCCGGTCACCGGCCAGGACGCCGAACTCGCCGCCGTACAGCGGATCGTCGCGGGTGAGCAGTTCATGAGCGTGTACAAGCCGTACGGGCCCGAGGCCGCGGCTGCGGCGGAAATGGCGGTGGCGCTCGCGAAGGGGGAGAAGCTCGACTCGATCGCCAAGTCCGAGGTGGAGAGCCCGACGAAGTCGGGCATCCCGGCGGTGTTGGTCCCCGTGGTCTCGCTGACCAAGGACAACATCGAGGAAACGGTCGTCAGGGACGGCGTGTACACGGTCGAGGAGATCTGCACGCCGAAGTACAAGTCGGCCTGCAAGGCGCTCGGCCTGAAGTAGGCCCGCCGCGGGGCGGCGAACCGTCGGTGCGCCGCCCCGCGACCAGGCTCCGTGCCCCGGCCCGGTCAGGCCGCGCCCCGTATCGAGGCTGCGCCCGCCTATCTCCCGTGGCGGCATGTGCTCCCGTCGCCGACAGACGCCGGTACGCCCTCACCGCGGCACAGGACGCGACCGCGACGGCCGCGAACCTCCGCGCGGCGCTGTGGCCGGCGCCGTGCCAGCCGCCGTGAACGCTCCCGGGCCCGGGCGGCGGTACGA
This sequence comes from Streptomyces sp. NPDC051219, assembly GCF_040682335.1. Taxonomy (NCBI): domain Bacteria; kingdom Bacillati; phylum Actinomycetota; class Actinomycetes; order Kitasatosporales; family Streptomycetaceae; genus Streptomyces; species Streptomyces sp. NPDC051219. The sequence continues at coordinate 65,224 of NZ_JBFBAS010000023.1, read as the reverse complement.
ACAGGGTGCCTTCGCTGTCGGGGCGGACTCGTGCCGTTCGAAGTGGTTCCGGTCCACCTTGAGTGCGAGCACCTTCTCCGTGATCCCCGGGGCGAGCTGTGTCTGCAGCAACAGGCCACGCCCCAGCGGCCCGACCACGACCTCACGCCGCGGCACACGGACCAGACCCCGGATCGCGCGGGCGACCCGCGCCGGCGTGTAGACGGGTGCCATGGCACGTACCTTCCGGCCGGTCCGGTTGGCGACATGATGGAAGAACGGCGTGTCGATGGTTGCCGGCAGCACCGTGCACACATGAATGTTCCGGGCCTTCTCCAGCCAGAGTTCCTGCCGCCGCGCGCAGTCCAGACCCCGTACGGGACGGTCGATCCCCGCCTGGCGAACCCGAGGGCGGTTGCCCGGCCGATTCCGCTGGACGCCCCCGTGACGACCACTACCGCGCCCTTGAGCTTAATGTCGGCCCAACCGGCCTGCTCGGCGTTCTCAGTCTGCGCCCGTTGGGAGGGGTTCTCCACTCGGGCCACGGCCCGGGGGCCCCACGCAGTGGTCTGACCTAGGCTGGGAACACGGGGAGGGCCATGGCAATTGTTCCGCCGAGGGTTCGTGGAGGCGCAGAATGGCCGTACGACACCAGCTGATCAAGAGGCCTCCGCCCGCGGTGTGGGCGGTGCTCGAAGACGGCAACCGCTATGCCGACTGGGTCGTCGGTACGTCCGACTCCCGCCCCGTCGACGACAACTGGCCACAGTTGGGTTCGAAGATCGAATACGACATTCGGCTCGGCCCGTGGACGTTCGCAGGAAACACCGTCGTACGGCGCCTCGAACCACCGCAGTGGCTCGAACTCGAGGCCCTCAGCGGGCCGCTCGGCACCGCGCGCATCGCCTTCGACATCCGTTCATGGGGCCCGGACACGCTGGTCATCGTCGACGAGCACCCCCTGCGGGGTCCCGGCGGCGCGCTGCACAACACGGCCCTGGACGCCCTGATCCAGATACGGCACCGCAGCATGCTGAGCCGCCTCGCGGACGTGGTCGAGGAAGCGACCAGCCGCCCCCGCGCGGCCACGACCTCGACATGAGCGCAGGCCGCCGCCCGGCCGACGGGTGGGCGCACAGCCGCGCCGGTGCCGGCGGGCGGGTGCGCGAGGTGGACGAGGGGTGCGCCGAGCAGCGCGGGACGGGAGGCAGGCCATGCCCGACGCGGTGGTGATCGGGGCGGGACCCAACGGCCTCGTAGCCGCCAACGTCCTGGCCGACGCCGGGTGGAGCGTGGAGGTGCTGGAGGCGCAGGACGAGCCCGGCGGAGCCGTGCGCAGCGACCGTGGTGTACATCCGGACTACGTCAGCGACCTGTTCAGCGCGTTCTATCCGCTGGCTGCCGCGTCGCCGGTGATCGAAGCCCTCGACCTGCCCCGGCACGGGCTGCGCTGGAGCCGCGCGCCCCGGGTGCTGGCACATCCCCTGCTGGACGGGCGGTGCGCCGTACTCGAGCAGGACCGCGGCACGACGGCGGCCGGCCTGGAAGCGTTCGGCACGGGCGACGGTGAGGCCTGGGAACGCCTGTGCAGCATCTGGGAATTGCTGGGCGACAAGATTCTCGAGGCCCTCTTCACGCCGTTCCCGCCCGTGCGCGCCACGGCGTGGCTGGCCGCGCGGCTGCGCAGCGGAGGCGGACTGCGGCTCGCCCGGACGCTGATGCTTCCTGTACGTCGGCTGGGTGAAGAGGAGTTCGGCGGCGAGGGGGGCCGGCTCCTCCTCGCGGGAAGCGCGCTGCATGCGGATCTGGCGCCCGAAGCCGCGGGCAGTGGCGGTTTCGGCTGGCTCATGTCCATGCTCGGTCAGTCACACGGCTTTCCGGTCCCGGTCGGTGGGTCGGGGGAGTTGACCGCCGCCCTGGTCCGTCGGCTGGAACAGCGCGATGCGGCGGTCCGCTGCGGTGAGCGGGTCGCCGAAGTCGTCGTCCGGGGCGGCCGGGCGGTGGGCGTACGCACCGCCGCCGGCGAGGCGGTCCCCGCGACGAAGGCCGTACTGGCGGATGTCGTCGCCCCCGACCTCTACACCCGGCTCGTCGACCCCCGGCATCTGCCGTCCCGGGTCTTCGACGATCTGCGCCGCTTCCAGTGGGATTTTGCCACCTTCAAAGTGGACTGGGCACTTGACCGGCCCGTGACCTGGACCGCACGGGAAGCCGCGACCGCCGGCACCGTGCACCTGGCGGACGGAGTGGACGGGCTCACCCGGTTCGCGGCCCAGATCTCCACCGGACAGGTACCGGACGAACCCTTCGTCCTGCTGGGCCAGATGACGACCGCGGACCCCGGCCGCTCGCCGGCCGGCACCGAATCCGCATGGGCCTATACCCATGTCCCGCACCGCATCAAGGGCGACGCCGGGCCCGACGAACTGAGCGGTGTGTGGGACAGACGCGAGGAGGAGGCGATGGCGGACCGGATCGAAGCGCAAGTGGAACGCTACGCACCGGGCTTCCGCGAGCGTGTGCTCGCCCGGCGCATCCTTGCCCCGCCGACGCTGGAGGCGATGGACTCGAACCTGCACGGCGGCGCCATCAACGGTGGCACCACCAGCCTCCACCAGCAGCTCGTGTTCCGCCCGATCCCCGGCACCGGGCGCCCGGAGACACCGGTGCCCGGCCTCTACCTCGCCTCCGCCAGCGCCCACCCGGGCGGCGGCGTGCACGGCGCACCCGGCGCCAACGCGGCCCGCGCGGCCCTGCGGACCCACCGCGCGGCCGCCCGCGTGCTCGCCGGGGCGCAACGAGCCCTGGCCCGCCGCAGCAGAAGCGGAAGTCGCCGGGCGCAGTCGTGAGACCCGACTTGAGCGGTTACTTGTCAAGGTTGCTGCGGCGAGCTATATAAGTGGTGTCGCCACATGTGCATCCCGTATCCGGGAAAGGAGTGACCGATGATGCTCATGCGAACCGACCCGTTCCGCGAGTTCGACCGGCTCACCCAGCAGCTGCTGGGGACCCCCGGGAGGCCGACGGCCATGCCGATGGACGCCTACCGGGAGGGTGACACCTTCGTCGTCGAACTGGACCTTCCCGGGGTGGCCCCCGAGTCGATCGACCTGGACGTCGAGCGGAATGTGCTGACCGTCAGGGCCGAGCGCCGCTCCCGCGCGAGCGCGAACGCGGAAGTCCTGATCGCCGAACGGACGGCCGGAACTTTCAGCCGTCAGATGTTCCTCGGCGAGACCCTCGACACCGATCGCATCGACGCGTCCTACGACGCCGGGGTACTGCGGTTGACCATCCCGGTCGCCGAGCAGGCCAAGCCGCGCAAGATCGCCATCACCGGCGGAGACGTCCCGAAGCAGATCCGCGGCTGACCCGGACGGGGGCGGGACCCCCGGGCAGGTGCCCGCCTTCCCGCCCCCGCGACGGGCATCGTCCGACGCAGCTACGCCGCCGAGGAGCCGACATGGTCATGAGATGGGAAGCGTTCCTGGAGCAGGTCCAGGAGCGGGGCGAATACGCCTCGCCCGAGGAGGCCGAGCGGGCCTCCCGCGTGGTGCTCGCCCTGCTGGGCGCGCACGTGGTGGGCTCCGAGCGGACCGAACTGGCCGCCCGGCTCCCCGAGGCATGCGCCCTCGTGCTGCTCAACCCGCTCCCGGCCGCCGAACCGCTGACGCCCGAACGCTTTGTCCGGGCAGCGGCCGCATGGATCGAGGGAGCCACCGAACAGACCGCCCGCTGGGACGTCAGCGCCGTGCTGAGCGTGGTGGCCGACGCGGCCGACGAAGATCTGATGCGCCGCGTTCTCCTCCAACTCCCTCCGGAATACGACCAGTTGTTCGGCCGCCCACAGGCGGTCTGAGCGCCTGACGGCGGACTGCCCGCCGTACGCCGACACGGCCCGCGGAGCGTAGGCGCCGGATCTGGTGTGCCGATCAGTGCTGCCGGCTCTCTCCCAGACAGTCACGGAGCCGGATCAGGCCGTCTCGCAGCCGGGTCTTGACCGTCCCCAGAGGCAACTGGAGCGACTCGGCCACCTCCCGGTACGTCATTCCCTCGTAGTAGGCCAGGCATATCGACTGCCGCTGGATCTCGGTGAGGCTCCTCAGACAGCGGCGGAGCTCCTGCTGCTCCATGCGGGTCTCGACCTGTTCGGTCACCTCGTCGAACGGTGTGGTGTGCGCCAGCAGGGCCGCTCTGTGCTCACGGTCCCTCACGGCCTGCGTGGACCGGACCCGGTCCACCGCCCGCCGGTGGGCGAGGACCATGACCCACGCCATGGCCGTGCCCAGCTCGCGGCTGAACCGTCCGGAGGTGCGCCATACCTCGAGGAGCACATCCTGCGTCACTTCCTCGGCCAGCGCCGGGTCCCTCAGAATCCGGGCCACGAGTCCCATGACAGGTCCGCTGACCGCGTCGTACACCGCGCCGAACGCGTCCCGGTCCCCTCGAGCGACCCGGGCCAACAGCTCGTCCAGGTTCTCACCCGATTCGAGTCGGGCGTCAGGTCCGCTGTCGGCGGATGACACGCAATTTTCCTCGCTCACCTGTCGCGTCGTCGCACTCGGGCGATCTCGCCTTCCATGTCACCACTGATCCGGAGCGGTCGCACCCGAGAGCGGATCCACGCCGGCGGCCGGGCAGGCGGCGACCTTCACCCGATCGGGTGGTGGCCCAATCCGTCGAGCCGGCGGTTCCGAATGGTGGTCGTGACGATCACCGGCACGACCTTCTTCCGCGGCGGACCGGCCGCGCTGAGTTGCGCGCGGCTCACGACGCGCGCCAGCCGCTCCAGTTCAGGACCGAGACTTCGACCACCGGTCCGCCGGGTGGCCGGTCCGCGTACTGCTGGTACTTCGCCGTGAGCAGGCCGATGCGGCGGGCGGCCTCCGGCGACCGGTCCGGGGACGGGAGCACTCGGGCCTCGCCATCGGCCCGGACCCACCACAATCGGTCCCAGTCCTCCTCGTAGTGGTCGGCAAGCAGGCAGACCGACCGGTTGGCGGCGATGTTGGCCAGGCGTTTCAGCCGCGTCGTCCGCTTCGGTTTGTGGTCCACGGCCAGCGTCACGGTGTCGCCGTCCAGAGCGAACACCACCGGCACCAGGTGCGGGCGGGCCGTCGTGTCGGCCGTCGCGAGGTGGGCGATGCGCGCCGCGGCGAACCGCTTCCGTGCCTCGGCATTCGTCAGAGCGGGCATCGCACCCCTTTCCGGCAATCACGGCAATCACGGCAGTCGCGGCGGTCATGGCGTTCGCGGTTGCCGGGTCGGTCCCACACTTCCGAGGCCCGGCGCTGCCCAGGTGTCTCAGCGGAAGCGGGCAGCGACTGCAGCCAGCCGGTCCAGATACTCCAGCGTCTCCCGTTCCGGCATCGTCGGCACGTAGAACAGCAGCCGCTCGACCCCCAGACGGCTGTACTCCTCGATCTGCTCGGGATCGTCGGGAACCGCGTACACCGTCACCGGCACGTCCCGGCCGGCAAGGGCGCGCAGCCGTTCCATCTGCGGACCGAGCTCCTGCGGCGGCACGCTGCTGGCCAGCCACGCGTCTCCGAGCTGCGCCACCCGGCGGAACGCGCCCTCGCCGCCACCGACGTAGATCGGCGGATGGGGGCGCTGTACGGGCTTGGGCCAGGCGAAGACCGGATCGAAGTTCACGAACTCGCCGTGGAACTCCGCCTTCTCCGCAGTCCACAGCTCTCGCATGGCGCGCAGCCGCTCGTCGGCGAGCCGGCCGCGGGTGGAGGGATCGGCGCCGTGGTTGCTCATCTCCTCACGGTTCCAGCCGACGCCGACGCCGAAGATCACGCGGCCGCCGGAGACCAGGTCGAGCGAGGCCACCTCCTTCGCCGTGATGATCGGGTCGCGCTGCGGGATCAGCGCGACGCCGGTGCCCAGCAGCAGCCGCTCGGTCACCACGCCGATCGCCGTCAGCGCGATGAACGGGTCAAGGGTGCGGTAGTAGATCTCCGGCAGCTCCCCACCGCCCGGGTAGGGCGTCTGGCGGTTCGCCGGGATATGGCTGTGCTCGGCGATGAACAACGAGTCGAACGCGCGTTCCTCAAGTGCGGTTCCGAGCCGGGTCGGGCTGATGCCCTGGTCGGTGATGAAGGTTGCGATTCCGAATTTCACGGCGGCTCCGTCGAGGTCGAGTACGGAAAAGGACGGGTGGCACAGATGTGCTGACTACCCGCCCCGGGCGACCCCGCTTCGACGACCACCCGGGAGAACTAGCGCGGACCGCGGTGCCGGGCCGTGCCGGCTTCCGGGCGGCCGTGGACGGAGGTTCCTGGACGCGGCGGCCTGCGCCCCGCCCGCCCCGCGGCGCGTCCGGCAGCCGCACGGCATCCCGGTGACCTTGGAACGGGAGCCGACCGGCGAGCCACTGGCCGCCAAGGTGTCCACCGACGACCCCGAGCCGCTGCCGGAAGCCGTCGACTGCCTGGTCGCGGTGCTGCGCGCCCTGGCGGCCGCCAGGGCGCGCATTCGAGGACATTCGGCGGTGCCCGACCTGGACGAGGGCCGTCCGCTGTGGCAGGGCCACGCCTCCTTCGCCTCCGCCCTGGCGGACCTCCTTGATCGGGGGGGCGTCCGGTGCGGTGAGCTGCTCACCGCGCACGTCGACGACTTCGGCGGTAAGCATGCCCGCCTCGCCGGAGGACTGCGGTCTGTGGCCCAAGCCCCTCAGGCGGTCGTCCACGGTGACCTCTTCCCGGAGAACGTCCTGGTGGACGACGATCTCCGGACCTGCGCCCTGGTGGACTACGGCTTCATGTCCACGGCCGGAGACCCGGTTCGACGCCGCCGCGGCCGGCTCTTGGCCGGGGTGGTCGCAGCCGTTGTCTGCGCGTGGAGTCTGGGCGGACCTGCGGAGGGGGGTTTCTTGGCGGGAGCGGACGGTCGGGACGGGGTGCGCCCCTCCCGTGCGCCCCCTGCGCCCGGCTGGCTGAAAGGGGGGCCCATCCCGCCGTCCCGACTGGGTAGAGGGAGGGATGCGCTCGGCGCGAGTTTCGGTACTTCACACGAAGTGGGGCGAATGTGATCCGGGTTCTCTTGGTGCACGACTCAGGGCTGATGCGGTCCGCGCTCACCGCGCTGCTGCAGGCCGCGGACGGCATCGACGCAGCCGCCGCCTGCTGGGAGAAGGCTCCCAGCCGGGCCCTCTCCTTACGGCCCCACCTCTGCGTCGTGGACGCGGACTGTCCGGGATCCTCGCGATTACCGGACCACCCGGCGGGGGAGGGCTGCAACCTCCTCGTCCTGGCCACGTCCTGCCGGCCGGGTGTGCTGCGCCGTGCCGCCCAGGCCAAGGCCCTGGGTTTTGTCGACAAAGACGCCTCGCCCGCCGTGCTGCTGAAGGCGATAAGACTGGTGGCGGCCGGGAAGCGGTACGTCGACTCCACCCTCGCACTCGACCTCCTCCATGCCGCCGACGTGCCACTGACTCCGCGTGAGCTGAGCGTGCTGGCCCTCGCGGCGGAGGGCGCGTCCGTACCCGAGACCGCCTCGACCCTCCGGTTGGCCAAGGGAACCGTGCGGAACTACATGTCCGCGATCGTCAGGAAGACGCACGCCCGCAACTGGCTGGACGCGGTGCGCAGATCCCAGGGAGCCGGCTGGGTGTAGGCAGCGGGCAGCGGGCCGCGTCGGTGCGCAGGCCCGCGCCCCGCCCGGAACCGCCCGGATCCGCCCGGATCAGCCCGGATCCGCACGGCTCAGATGCGCTTCAGATGCGTTCGGCGCGCCAGTGCCCGACCAGATCCCGATAGAGCGGCGAGGTGTCGAGCAGTTGCTCGTGGCTCCCGCACTCGGCGTGCACGCCGTCGAGCACGAGTATCCGGTCGGCCCGCTGTGCCGAACTGATCCGGTGGGCGACGACGACCAGCGTCCCGGGTCGCCGCGCGAAGGCCCGTTCGGCCCGGGCCTCGGCCTCCGGATCGAGGTGGCACGTCGCCTCGTCCAGAATGACGAGCGGCGCCGGGGACAGATGCGCCCGGGCAAGGGCGATGAGCTGCCGTTCGCCCTCCGACAGGGCCGTCGGATCGACTCGGGCGGTGTAACCGCCGAGCCTGCGTACCAGGGGTCTGAGGCCGACCGCCTCCGCCGAGGCCTCCATCGCGGACGGTGATGTCCCGTCCGGGCAGAGGTAGGCCAGGTTGTCGTACAGGCTGCCGGTGAACACGTAGGCCTGCTGCGGGATGAGCACGCGCAGCCGAGCGGGGTCGCCGGGCGGGTGGTGCGCCGGCCTGCCCTGGACCCGCACCGTCCCACGGTCCGGTGTGAGCAGGCCGGCGAGCAGGCAGGTGAGTGTGGACTTGCCGATGCCGCTGGGCCCCACCACGGCGAGGTGTTCGCCGGTCCCGATCGTCAGATCGAGGCCCCGGAGAACGGGTTGCGCTCCTGCGCCGTACGCGAACGTCACCCCGTGGAACTCGGCACCGGGTACGTCAGGACGGCCGCCCAGTGCCTCGTCCCCCGGCGCCCATGCCGGTACAGCGGGCAGCCCGGCCGGTCCGGGGGAGAGCCGGCCGAGGACCACGAGCAGCCGGGTTCCTGCCGCGCCGACGGCGTTCATCAGAGTGTGCAGCGCGGGAAGCAGAGCCTGGGTCAGATACGTCAGCGCCCCGAGCAGAGCGCCCGCGCTCACGCCCTCGCGCAGCAGCCACGGAGCGGCCACCAGAAGCAGCACCACCGGCAGGTGTCCGGCCACCCCGAGGGACAGGACGCGTACAGCCGACCAGTGGGCGAGCGAGCGTGCCGCGCGTGCCTCGGCCTCGACCAGGACGTCCGTCCGGTCCGCGGTGGGCGTCCGGGCGCCACACGCCACCACATCACGCAGGCCGTGTGCGAGCGCCCCCACCTGAGCCGAGAGGGCTTCGTCGGCGCGGAGGAAGTCCCGCTGCCGGGCCGCCATGGGCACGAGCGTGGCCATAAAGAGCAGCAGCCCCGTCAGCAGTGGCGGCGCCACCACGAACAGCAGCTGCGGAGCCAGGGCCGCCAGGCCGAACAGGGCACCTGCCGAGGTGAAGACGAAGGACCGGGCCACGAGCACCAGCCCGGCGAAGCTGTCGCGCGCGATCTCCGTCTGACTGGTCAGCCGGGACACCACAGCGCTGTCCGCCGTACGTGCCGGTTCTGTCAGCGCCTCGTTCAGCGACCGTGCCACCACCCGGCGCAGCAGACCGTCCCGCAGCGGCTCCACCAGGTCTGCCAGTCCCCGGAAGACGCCACCCGTGGCGAGGCCGCCGATGACGACGGCCACTGCGGCGACGGCCAGCCAGGCCAGGCCCGTGCCGCTCCGGCCGGCGAGAAACCCATCGTCCAGTGCCCTTGCCACGCCGTAGCCGCCGAGAAAGGTGTGGGCCGACTCCAGCAGTGACCAGCCACCGAGTTTGAGCAGTACGCGCGGGCGCCTGCCGAGGAAACGCCGGGCCTGGGGCATCAGCCGGGGGCTGGTCATCGTCGCGGTCAACTCCCGTCCGGGTTCCGGCCGGTGTCCGTGCCGTCCGCGAAGACGGCCCGGTAGGCGGGTTCTTCCCACAGACATTCGTGCGGTCCCACCGCACGGACATGGCCGTCCTCCAGCCACGCGACCTGATCGGCACGAGCTGCCGACGACACGCGGTGGGCGATCAGCAGCCGGGTTCCCGCCCGCACGTCGTGCACGAGTGCCCGGCCGACGTGGAGTTCGGTGACACTGTCGAGGCTGGACGTGGCGTCGTCGAGGACGAGCAGGCGGCCTGCGTGCGCGAACGCCCGCGCCAGACCCAGGCGTTGCAGTTCGCCGCCCGACAGCGGTGCGTCGGCCAGTGGTGTCGTGTAACCGGCAGGCAGCAGCCGGACGAAGGTGTCGGCCCCCGCCGCCCGGGCGGCGGCCTCCACCTCCGGTTCCGAGGGCGTACGCGGTCCGAAAGCGATGGCACCGCCGACCGTGTCGCCGAAGAGGACCGGCCGCTCGAAGGCGTAGCCGATCTCCCGGCGCAGGTCCGCCGGATCAGCCTCGGTGAGCGGTACGCCGTCCAGCGTCACCATCCCCGCATCGGGGTCGGTCAGCCGCCCGGCGACAGCCGCGAGCGTGGACTTGCCGGCACCCGACCGCCCGACGACGGCCGTGGTCGTCCCCCCGGGCACCACCAGGTCGACCCCGCGCAGCACGGAGGCGCCGCCGCGCGTGACGGTGACACCGCGCAGCTCCAGGCGCCCGGGGCCTTCCGCGGGCAGGGGCCGCGTTCCGTACGGCACGGCGGGCAGGGAGAGGACTTCGGCCACCCGGCCGGCCCCGGCGCGGCTGCGCAGGAGTGAGCCCAGCTGGCCGACGATGCCCCCCAGCCCGGCGGCGAGCGCGGCATAGCGGGAGGCGGCCAGCAGGTCACCGACGGACAGGTCCCCGCCGACCAGCCGCATTCCGCCGACGGCCAGGACGCCGGTGGTCAGCAGCGGTACCAGAATGCCGCTGCCGACCGAGGCGCGACCGTACAGCCGCCACATGCGCCGCCCGTGTGCTGCCAGTTCGGGAAGCGGCTCCAGTACGCGTACGCGTTCCCGCTCGGCGGTTCCCGCGGCAGCGACGGTACGGGCGCCGCCGAGCGCTTCGAGGAGGCGGGTCGAGATGTCCGCCTGCACGCCCTGGTACCGGGAGATGCTGTCGGAGGACCCCCGGGCGAACGCGCGCAGCAGCAGAGCCAGCAGGGGGATCCCCGCGAGGAAGACGAGGAGCAGCCGGAGGTCGATGAGCGCCAGGCCGATCAGGCCGCCGGCCGGGACGAGCAGCGAGGCCAGCCCGATCGCCGCGGTGGTGGGCGCGGTGCCTGCCTCCGCGGCATTGCCGGTCAGGCGGGTCACGAGGTCGCCTGGAGTGAAGCGGTTGGCGGCGCGGTGTGGCGCAACCGAGAGCAGGTGCGCGATCCCGCGCCGACGCAGCCAAGCGGTACTGCGGGCGCTGGTCGTGCCCCCGGCCAGTGCCTCCAGAACGTCGAAGAGGACCTCGGCGGCGACGAGTACGGTGCACAGGGCGACAGCCGCCCGAATTCCCGGGGCTCCGTCGAGAAGCAGGTCGAGGGTGTGCCCCAGTGCGGCGGGCAGGGCGACGGCAGCGGCGGCGGACGCGGCGCTGAAGAGGAAGACGGCGCCTGTGCGGCCGGCACTGTGGCGGACCGCATCGGCCAGGAGGCCGGAACCGTCCGCGCGGGGCGCGAGTTCCGTGCTGTTCCGGGACGGCTGTGGCCGGGTCGTCGTCGGGGCCATCGGATGCGGTCCTCGCCTCCCTCGGTGCGGTGCACAGCGGGATGCCGCGGTCCCGGGCGAGGGTCGCCCGCCCGGGACCGCGGCGACCGCGGGTCAGTTACAGGTGGTGACACTCAGGCTGCTGTCGCCGCAGAGCAGCAGACTCGCGCGGCTGCCGCCTCCGGTCGCGAACTCGCCGGTGTCCTCGGTCTTGGGGGTCTCCAGCGTCTGCAGGTCGAGAAGTGTCATGAGGTGTTCTCTCCTTGGTTGGGGACGGATCTTGCTCAGGCCCCCCGACCGGGGGGCCGGCTTCAGGGCCGCCGGGGCGGCGGAAGGAAGGGCAGGTGCACGGGGCGGTCGTGCAGTGCGCTGCCCAGCGCGAGGAGGCAGCCGGCGGTGCCGGTGCTGAGGTCCATGGACAGGCGCATCATCTGCTCGCCGGCGAAGGCCAGATGCCCCTGGTAGGGCACCGCGCCCCACGCCAGCGAGTCGATCTGGCGCCGCAGGTCGGCCGCCCGGGTGCCGGGGCCTCCGGCTGTCGTACGGCTCAGGTGCAGCACCATGCCCGCCGCTCCGCGGAACAGGCCGGGCTGGGCGTAGAACCGTGCCTGGGCCGCCTGTACGATCTCGCCCCTGGCCTGCTCGAACTCCTCGTCGGGTCGGTGTGCGAGGTAGTCGTCGAGCACCATGCCGATACCCACGCTGCCGGCGCCCAGGTAGGGCATGGTCCGCCAGCCCTCGTCGACCTGGAGCGCGCCTCCCGCTCCCCGTACGCAGCGGGCGAGGTCCCGGCGGAGCGCGTCGGCGGCGAGGTCCAGCAACGCGGAGTCTCCGGTCGTCTCGTACAGGCGCAGGTGGAGCAGCGCCGTGCCGGCGGCTCCGTGGAGGAGTCCGGCCCGCGGTGTCCTGCTGTTGCCGGGGTCATCGAGGGAACCGGCACTGTCGGCCACCAGCCGGACGCACCGCATGGCTCCCTCCCGCAGGGCACTCTCGCCCGTGGACGTGGCCAGGGCATCCAGGGCCAGGCCGATGCCGGCCAGCCCGCTGTGCAGGTCGGGCGCGATGTGCTCCCAGCTCTGTGCGGTGACGGTGTCGATGAGGTCGAGTGACCTTTCGCGGTGCCCCACCCGGTCCAGCATCCAGGCGATACCAGCCAGGCCGTCGTAGAACCCGAGGGGGCTTCCGGACGGAGGCGCCTTCGTGGCCCGCAGAAGCCATTCCTCCGCTTGCGGCGCCGGTCCGGCGCCGGTCTCGGTCAGCGCGTACAGGACGCCGGCGGCTCCGTAGGCGAAGCAAGCCCCGCCGGTGGGTGTGGCGAACTGCGCCGTGTCTCCGGGGAAGAAACGATCCTCCCGCTCCCCGGTGGCGGAGGCCAGGATGCCCCGGACCATGGAGTCGCGGCTCCTCGGCCAGTCGGCGAGCCGCACAGGCAGGTACGGCTCGCCGCCGCCACCCGCCCGGGCCCCCGGTATGTCCGGAGCACGATGGCCGCGCAGGATCTCGTCGACCGCTTCCCGTAGGAAGGCGCGCGGTACGGGGAACTGTTCGGCGGCGATCCCGGCAAGATGAGCGGCCTTCGACCGGTCGATGGCCAGCAGACTGGTGAGCGGCAGGAACAGGGCCAGACGCAGGCAGGCCAGGGCGTACCGGTCGACATCGAAGCCCCGCCGGTCGGCCGGTGCGACGAACCCCGGGTTGGCGATGACCTGGCGGCGGTTCACGTCGTCGACCGCGGCTGCCTCGAAGTCCAGCAGAACCACCGAGCGTTCGTCCTCGGACAGCATGATGTTGAAGAGATGCAGGTCGTTGAAGGCCACGCCCCGCGCGTGGATCGACGCGACGGCATCCTCCACCAGGCCGTGGATCCGCAGCGCCCACTCGGTGTACTCGGCAAGGCGCTCCGGGCCGGGGTCCGCTTCGATCAGCGGGTGCCGGTGAGCGAAGTAACTGCTCAGCGGGCGGCCCTCGACCAACTCCATCACCAGGAAGTGATGGTCGCCCCAGGTGAACCAGTCGAGCACCTCGGGAGTGCAGGCGAGCCCCGACAGCCGTCGCAGCGCGTCCCTCTCGCGCTCCAGCCGGGACACCGCGTCGGCCCCGTCAGCGGCCAGGCCGGCGTACGGGCGTGCCTCTTTCAGGACAACCTGCACATCGGTGCGCAGATCCCGGCCGACATATACGCCGCCGCCGTTGGAGAAATGCAGTGCGCGCTCGATCCGGTACGGGAGTTCGTCGAGCCGCGTGGCGGAACGCGCGGCCAGATGCGGTTCGAGGAACGCGGGAGGCGAGACCCACTCCGGGACGTGGAAGGCCGGTGTCCTGCGGTCGGGGACCAGTAGTCCATCGGCGTCCTCGACCGCGGGGCACAGCTCGCCCCGGTCGTCGTAGCAGTGCCGCTCCGTGAAACTGCCGTAGCGCACGTACACCGGACCGGCGTTCCACCGCAGGTCGCTGAGGATGTACGGGCCCGGCTCGCCGCCGAGCAGGGCGTCCAGGTCCTCGGCGACGGTGCGGCACTGGTGGTCGTCCACGGGGTAGACGGTGATGAACTTCCCGCTGGCGGCCCGGTCGGCGTACTTGGCGTTGCGGGTGTGCAGCAGATACCGGCTCGGCATGAACTTGAAGGCGATCGCTCTCGGGACGCAGTAGTCCCAGACCTGGGCGAGCACCTTCTCCGCGTTGTCCAGGGTGGCCGACAGGTGGATCTTCCAGCCCTGGCTGGGCAGTTCACTGTCGAGGGGCCGCAACGCCAGCCAGTCGCCGGACTGATGGCGCTGCCAGTTCTCGGGCAGTTCCCGCAGCGCGGCCGTGTAGGGGGCCGTGCCGGTGCCGTTGCCGGCGCCGTCCTGCCGGGAACGGTGCGGGGCATCATAGAAATGCCGGTCCGCGTCGCAGAAGACGGCGTACCCCTTGTTCATCCCACTCCTTCGGCCGGTGACACCAAGACGCTGACACGCCGTCGGACCGCGTAACAGTCACGAACGTCATGAGTGACCCGTGAAGAAATGCATGTCTTGCGTGACGGCGCCCCCAGAATGCTTTTCGCCGGTCCGGGTAGGCGCGGTCTGCCCACCCTGGTTCGACGACGGAGGTATCGCCCGTGCTGATGGCTCACCCCTTGGTCCTGCGGAATCTTGTCGACCGGTACAAGGCGCTGCGGAAGCTGCACGCGGAACAGCGCACGGCGGAATCGCGCAGGGAGCTGGAGGACGTCACGTATACCCTGTGTGTCTCCACCGGCACCCGGACGGCCGAGGCCGCGCTGGCCGCTGCCGAGGCGCAGCTGGATGTACAACTCACCGCCTGACCCAGGAGAGACAACGTGTCATCGAACCCACCGATATACGACCAGCTGCTCCGGGAGCACGGCGACGTCGTCAAGGAGGCTCGCGAGGCTGCCCACTACACGCATCAGCAAGCACGGAGCGCCCTGGACTGGAGCGCGCTGCGGCCGCCGCCCCGTCGCCAGGAGACGTACTGAGCAGGATCTGGCCGCCCTTGCCCACGCACCGCTCCATCACTGCCTCGGTGCCCTCGGACGTATTCGACTCCCTGGTGCCCACGCAGCCCTGTCAGTCGACGCGGAGCACGGCCGCTTCCGTCGGCCCCGGACGGCTCGATGTGGAAGCGGCTGCCGTCCTGGCAGGCGTCCATCGGTTCCAGCAGTCCCGCACCCGGTTCGTCGGTCAGCGTCTTCAAGCAGCGCTTGCCGTAGTCCGGGTGGTGGTGGTGCCACTGGATGCGGTACATATCCCCGCCCACCGGCTCCAGCATGGTGTTCTGCGGTGCCACGCTGCCGCACGGCCGCTGTACGGCCACGAGCGGGGTGTACCGCCGGTCCTCGACCCGTCCGTCGGTCAGGCACAACCGGGGTTGGGTGATCGCGTCCCGTGCCGCCAGCCGCTCCGAGACCCGGTCCCTTCCGGCCGTCGGCGAGCGCCTCGAGCAGCTCGGCCGACTGCGGCCCCGCGCCGGCCAGGCGCCACCCCTCACGCCCCCGCCGCGTACTACCAGAAGTCCCGCATCAGCGCCGGGAAGCTCGGGCCCGCCATGTGTGTGCTCGGAAGTAGGACTCCCGCCGCGGCGCTGAATCATCGGGCAGATGCCCTCGGATCCGCCCGATCAGCGGACCGTCGCTCAACGTCTGCTTCACCCGGGGGCGCTCGCCTTGGTCTCGGCGGGCCCGTACGGCACCCTGAGCGAGGCAGCCTCCGCCGTCCGACGGGAGCAGACACGTGACACTCGACGCACCGCGCACCTTCGATCAACGCCGCAAGGACACGCTCGCGCGGTTCGAGAACGATGTCGACGTCTGGGTCTCGACGGCGGACGGGACGGGCGTGCCGTGTCTCGTACCGCTGTCGTTCCTCTGGGACGGCAGGACGTTTCTCCTCTCCACCGCCCGTGCCAGCCCCACCGCCCGTAACCTGCACACCCACGGGCGGGTGCGGCTGGCCTTCGGGGCGACGCGGGACGTCGTCCTCGTGGAAGGCACCTCCACGACGGCGGAGGTCGCGGATCTCGGCCCTGGGGAAGGGGCGGCCTTCGCCGTCAAGACTGGCTTCGACCCGCGCGACATCCGGCCGGCCTACCCGTACTTCCGCATCACGCCCGTCCGGATCCAGGCCTGGCGCGAGGTCAATGAGATCGCCGGGCGCGATCTCATGAAGGACGGCCGCTGGCTCGGGTGAGGCGTCGACAGCCGTGCTGAACACCTGTGTCGGACAGGTGTCGCGTGCGCGACGACGAGGGCGGCCACGCCTGGCCCGTCAAGGCATCGCGTGGCCGCTGCGGCCCGGCCGCCTGCGGGGCGCCGTACGCGTGCGGGACGACCTCGGTCCGACCGCGCGCATGTCGCCGCTGGTGCGTGAGGCGTACCGCTGCTACACGGCGGGCGCTGCCAGGGCGGCCACAGTCCTCACCTGGACTGCTGTATGTGCGGATCTGATCGACAAGGCCGGGGTGCTGCAGGACCGCGGTGAGAGCCAGGCCCGTGACCTGGTCCAGGACGTCGACGCGGCTCAAGGCAGGCTCGACGCCGACTCGGCGTGCACCAATGCAGCAGGTGGAGAACAGCCTGCTGGAGATGGCGGTCGACCTGGAGCTGATCGACGTCACGCAGAGGCTGCAGCTGGAGCGGCTGAAGGATGACCGCAACGCGGTGGCCGAGCACGAGACGCACGTGTCACCGCGGCGGCACCGCGAGGGACGGACCAGCCCGCTCGTCTCCCACCGTCTGGGGGCGGTGCGCGAGGCGGACGCCATCGTCGTACTCGACGAGGGGAAGGTCGTGGAACAGGGCGACCACGCCACGCTGATGGCCGCCGATGGCGTGTACGCGAGGCTCTTCACCCTGCAGGCGTGCGGGTACCGCACCGACGGGGAGCAGGACCCCGTCCTTGCGGGAGGAGGGTGATGACGGGCGGGCCCGTCGGGCTCCTGTACGCCGTGCTGGGCGCAAGCTCGTCGCCGTGACCGTGCGCGGGGCGAGCATGGAGCCCTCGTACCACGACGCCGACCGGGTGCTCGTGCGCCGAGACGGGGCGCCCGTACCGGGTCAGGTGGTCGTGGCGGAGCGGCCCGCCGCCGGCGCCGCATGGAACCTGCCGCCGGTGCCGCGGCGGGCGAGCGCCGCCGAGGTGGCCGGCCGCCAGTGGCTCATCAAGCGGGTGGCGGCGGCGCCGGGCGACCCGGTGCCCCGCGACCGCGTCCCTGCTCTGGGCGCCGTTCTCGAGGAGAGCGCGTGCCCCGCGGCAGCCTGGTCCTGCTGGGCGACCACCACGCCGTCAGCTTCGACTCACGCCGAGTGGGCTACTTTCCGGCGGATCGAGTGCTGGGCACGGTGCTCCGGCGGCTCCCGCCCGGAACAGGCGGCGGCGGGAGGTCCGGAGGCTGTCCGTACGGCTGATGGACCAACAAGAGTTGGCATGCCTCGCGAGCGTGGCCGAGGCTCCAGTCAAGGACAGTCATCCCGGCACGTTGCCCGCACCCCGGGAGTGCCCGCACTAAGACAAGGGGTTACAACCATGCCGCGCCTCCGTGTGGTGCTCGCCGTTTTGCTGTCCGCCGGGTCGGTCCTCCCCCTCGCCGGACCCGCCGCGGCAGGGAACGCAGCGGACGACTCTGCCAAGCGTCCGACCACTGTGTTTCTCGCCGGGGACTCGACCGTCGCGAACTATCCGGCGTCGGTCCGTCCCATGGCGGGATGGGGCCAGATGATCGGCCAGTTCTTCACCGCGGAGGTGAAGTTCGAGAACCGGGCGCGCGGCGGACGCAGCGCGAAGTCCTTTGTGCTCGAAAGCCATCTCGACCGGATCCTCACCAAAGTCCGCCGGGGCGACTACCTGTTCATTCAGTTCGGCCACAACGACAAGCCGCTGACCGACTCCAAGTGCTCATCGAAGCCCTTGTACTGCAACCGGCACACCGAGCCCTACACGAGCTACAAGAAGTACCTGGCGAAGTACGTGGACGGAGCCCGCGCACACGGCGCCACTCCCGTCCTGGTCACCCCGATGGGTACGCGCCGTTTCAACGGGGAGGGGCGCTTCGTCAACGAGTTCTCCGACTACGCCAAGGCGATGCGGCAGCTGGGCAAGGAGCGCAAAGCGCAGGTCATCGACCTGAACGCCAGGAGTATCGCGTTCTACAACCGCATCGGAGCGAAGGCGAGCAAGGGCGTCTTCCTGCACGTCGCCCCGCGCAAGTACCCGGCGTATCCGTCGGGCAAGTCGGACAACGTGCATTTCCAGAAGTACGGCGCGACCCGGCTGGCCCGCATGGTCGCCGAAGAGGTTCGGGCCAGTGACCTGCCGATCCGGCAGTACGTCACCCTCCCGGGCAGCTAGCGCCGGTACCGGCCCACATGGTGCGGCAGCACATGTGGGCCCCGTATAAATCTGCATTTCTTGATATAAGAATCCAATTGAGGCGTGCGGCGGTCGGCAACGAGGGCGTTGCAGTCGCGCCCACTCGCCTCCGTCGGGGTAGCAGGGAGAGCCATGCGGCGGTTCAGAGTCGCGGCAGAACGACAGGCGTCCCCTGTCACGCCGCAGAGAAATGCGTCAACAAGGCGCAGAGAAACGAAGGCCGGCTGGTATCTGCCCGCTGTGCTCTTCTTCGATTCCGTGGGAGTGGCGCTGCCAGTGGCGACCGCGCTCTCCGCTGCCGGTCAGCCCCACCCCTTCCAGCATGCGGCGATCGCCACCCTCATCTGGCTGCTCACAGGTGTGGTCGGCAAGCGCTACGCGTCCTGGAATCTGGGCGGAGGGCGCGCCGGCCCGGTGTTCCGGGACTGGCTGGCGATGCTCGGCATTCTGGCGGTCCTACGGACCGTGAGCGGTCTCGACAGCGCACCGGCCGCGGCCTGCGCCGCGCTCGTTCCCTCCCTCGTCGTCACTGTCGTCTGCCGGAAGCTGATCCACCGGGACCTGATGGCCACCCGCCGGGACGCCCAGGCCCTGCGCCATGTGCTCGTCATCGGTGAGGCCGCCGCGGTGGACGAGGTCGTCGAACAGCTGGCCCAGCGCACCGACCACGAGTACGTCGTGGTGGGAGCCTGCGCGGTGGGTGAAGGCGACGTGCGTTCCGGCGTACCGGTCTACGTCCGGCTCGCGGCGGAGCGCCCCGTGGTGCTCGAGGAGGACGCCTCGGCCGTGATCGAGGCGGCGGACTCACTCGGCGTCGACCTGGTCTTCGTGAGTCCCGGCGGGCACATGTCGGGCGAACGGCTGCGCCGGCTCTCCTGGGCTCTGCACGACCACGGATGCCCGCTGGCTGTTCTGCCGGGCATCTTCGACGTGGCACGGCACAGGCTTCGGCTCGCCTCGGCGGCCGGGCTCACCATGCTGCACGTCGCACCCCCCGCCCGCCGAGGCCTGCCGACGGTACTCAAGTCCGTCATCGACCGGCTGGGTGCGTTGCTCCTGATCGTCTGTATGGCTCCGGTTCTGACTCTGCTCGCGGTCGCCGTACGCGTGGGATCGCCCGGACCGGTCTTCTACCGTCAGATCCGGGTCGGCAAGCGCAACACCCACTTCCCCATGTGGAAGTTCCGCACCATGGTGGTGGACGCGGACCGGCTGAAGAGCGACCTGGAGTCGGTCAACGAGAACGACGGCCACATGTTCAAGATGCGCAACGATCCGCGCGTCACGTCCGTGGGCCGTTTCCTGCGCCGCTACTCGCTGGACGAGCTGCCCCAGTTGCTCAATGTTCTCCTCGGCGACATGTCACTCGTCGGTCCGCGCCCGCCCCTTCCGGAGGAAGTGGCGCACTACGACGCCGTGGAGATGCGCCGGCTCAGCGTCAAGCCCGGTCTCACCGGACTGTGGCAGGTGAGCGGACGGTCGGACCTCACCTGGCACGAGACCGTCTCGCTCGACCTGCGCTACGTGGACAACTGGTCCCTGTCCTGGGACATGGACGTCATGACCCGCACGGTCCGCGCGGTGCTCAGCGGACGCGGGGCGTACTGAGGCTCAGACGCTGACCGCCGCCTGGTCGTCGGTCAGCGTCTCCCGACTGCTCAGCCACGAGTCATAGGTGGCGGCAATGCCGTCCCGAAGAGCGATCTTCGGCTTCCAGCCCAGACCGGCCAGCCGGGAGATGTCCAGCAGTTTGCGGGGTGTGCCGTCCGGCTTCGTGGTGTCGAAGGCGATCCGGCCGTCGAAACCGACGACGTCCCGCACTGTCTCCGCGAGTTCACGGATCGTCAGGTCCTCGCCGCAGCCGACGTTGACCGGCTCGTCCCCGTCGTAACCGCGCAGCAGCACCAGGCACGCGGCGGCGAGGTCGTCGACGTGCAGGAACTCCCGGCGCGGCGTGCCGCTTCCCCACAGCACGACCTCGTCGCGCGCATCTTGCGCGGCCTCGTGGAAGCGGCGGATGAGCGCCGGGAGGACGTGCGAGCTCTCCAGGTCGAAGTTGTCGCCGGGTCCGTAGAGATTGGTCGGCATGGCGCAGATGTACGAGGCGCCGTACTGGCGCCGGTAGGACCGCACCTGGGTGATACCGGCGATCTTCGCGAGGGCGTACGGCTCGTTGGTCGGCTCCAGCGGTCCCGTCAGCAGCGCGTCCTCCCGGATCGGCTGCGGTGCGAGCTTGGGGTAGATGCAGGACGAGCCGAGGAACAGCAGCCGGGGTACCCCTGCGGCATGCGCTCCGGCGATCACGCTCAGCTGGATGCGCAGGTTGTGCTCGAGGAACTGCACCGGGTAGGTGCTGTTGGCCATGATGCCGCCCACTTTGGCGGCGGCCAGCACGACGGCGTCGGGACGGGCGTCGCGCAGATACGCCTCGGTCGCGGCGGCGTCGCGGAGGTCGAGTTCGGACCGGGGCCGGGTGAGGACCTGATACCCGTCGGCAGAAAGCCGGCGGGCGACGGCCGAGCCGACGAGCCCGCGGTGACCTGCGACGAAGACGCGGGCGTGGGTGGGGAGTAGATCTTCCATGGGCCGAGTGTGCCAGCAGCACACCCGCAAACGGTGCATTTCATGTCGGTACGCATAAAACCTAGTAAAAGCGGATATTCCTTCGCCCTCAGGAAGGGGTACCGATGCTGGAGCGTTCGCTGCGCGGCTTCACCGGAGCCGGGTATGACAAGGGCCGCCCGCTGGTCGTTCAGGCTGCCTGGTTCGTCGTGCTCAGGCTTGTCTTCGTCAAGTGGTGGTTCCCGGCTCGCTGGCGGCCCGCCCTGCTGCGCGCGTTCGGCGCGCGGATCGGGAAGCGAGTGTTCATCCGCCATGGGGTGCGGGTCCACTGGCCGTGGAAGTTGGTGGTGGGCGACGACGTATGGATCGGTGAGGACGCCTGGCTCCTCAACCTCGAGACCATCACGATCGGCAGCGACTCGTGCGTCTCCCAGGGCGCGCTTCTGTGCACCGGAAGCCACCGGCGGCTCTCGCCCACGTTCGAGTTCGACAACGGCCCCATCACGCTGGAGCCCGGCGCGTGGGTGGCGGCGAAGGCGGTAGTGCTGCGCGGAGTCACCGTGGGGCGTGGCTCGGTGGTGGGGGCCGCTTCGGTCGCCCATCGCGATGTCAGCCCCGGCGCGGTCGTCACGACGGGAGCCATGGCATGAGAGTCGTGCACGTGGTCACGCTCGTCAGCGACGACGGGGCCTACGGCGGGCCGACGAGCGTGGCCCTCGGTCACCTCGACGAACTCGCCGCCCGCGGACACTCGGTGGCGCTCCTGTCCTTGTGGCGTGGCAAGTCCCAAGCACCGAAGAGGATCGGTTCGGTCCTGCTGCGATCCAGGCCGGCCCGCACCATCGTCCCCGGCCAGGGCTTTCTCGGACTGATGCACCCGATGCTGGTACGCGACATGTGGCGGGCCATGAAGGGCGCTGATGTGGTGCATGTCCACGCGGGGCGCGACCTGGTCTCGCTCACGGCGCTCACGCTCGCCGTAATGCGGCGCAAGAGGTTCTTCGTCCAGACGCACGGCATGGTGGAGCCCCGGCAGACCGTGGCCGCCAGGCTCTTCGACCGGGCCTACGTTCCCCTCCTGCGCAGGGCGCGAGGCTGCCTGGTGCTCACCGAGGCCGAGGGGCAGGCGCTGACCGGGGCCATTGGCCCGGACGGCCCACCGCTGCTGCTGCTGCCGAACGGCGTTCGCCCTCCGGCCGGCCGTGACGAGCGCGGCCCCGACAGCCGCGAGGTGCTGTTCCTCGCCCGCCTGCACCCGCGGAAACGCCCCGAGGCGTTCGTCGAGATGGCCGCGCTGGTCCACAAAGAGGTGACCGACGCACGATTCACCCTGTACGGGTCGGACGAGGGATCGCTGCCGGGGGTCCGCGAACTGATCGCCGCCCGTGGGCTGGACACGGTCGTTTCCTACGGCGGCGCACTGGAGTACACCGATGCCGTGCGCGCCTACCGGCAGGCCTCCGTGTACGTACTGCCGAGCGTCAACGAGCCATTCCCCATGACTGTCCTCGAAGCGCTTGCCGCCGGAACTCCCGTGGTCTGCACCGACAGCAGCGGCATCGCGGGTGAGCTGGCCCGCCGCAAAGCGGCGATCGTCACCGACGGCAGCCCGCAAGAAATGGCCGACGCGGTCCGCGACCTGCTCGGCGACGAAGAACTGCGGCGTTCGCTTGCCGAAGCCGGACGCCGTGCCGTCGACGAAGTCTTCTCCATTCGTGCGGTGGGAGACCGACTCGAAGACATCTACAACTGCCGTCAACAAAGCAACGGAGATGACGCTGACCTATGAGCCTGGAATCCTTTACCGGCAAGGAGAGTCCGTCTCTCTCCACAGCCGACGTGGTCATCATCGGAGGCTGCGGGCGCGTGGGCCTTCCCCTCGGGATCGCGCTCGCTTCCCGGGGAATGCTCTCGGTGACCCTCTACGACATCGACGCCACGGCGGTCGACAAGGTCAACAACGGCACCATGCCTTTCGCCGAGGAGGGCGCGGCGAAACCGCTGCGCGAGGCGGTGGACGAGGGCCGTCTGCGGGCCACGACCGACGCGGCGAGCGTCGCCACCGCGGAGAACCTGGTCGTCGTGGTCGGCACGCCGGTCGACGAGCACCTCAACCCCGATCTTGGCGCGGTGCCAAGGGCGTTGGAGCGCTGCGCCGACCACCTCTCCGACGGGCAGCTCATCATGCTCCGGAGCACTGTCCACCCCGGAGTCACCGCACTGACCGAGCGGCTGCTCGAGCGGCTCGGCAAGAACGTCGACGTGGCGTTCTGCCCGGAGCGCATCGCCGAGGGCAAGGCCATGACCGAGCTCTTCGAACTCCCTCAGCTGGTGGCCGCCCGCTCCGACCGGGCCGGCGACCGCGCGGAGAAATTCTTCCGCACCCTCACGGACCGCATCATCAGGATGGAGCCGGAGGAGGCGGAGCTGGCCAAGCTGTTCGCCAACACCTGGCGGTACATCAAGTTCGCCACCGCCAACCAGTTCTGGATGATGGCCAATGACTCCGGACTCGACTTCGAACGGATCCGCAAGGCCATCACCTTCGAATATCCACGGGCGGCGGACATGCCCGGGCCGGGATTCGCCGCAGGCCCCTGTCTGCTCAAGGACACGCTCCAGCTCGCCGCCTTCACCGGGAACAACTTCGTCCTGGGACACACGGCCATGCTCATCAACGAAGGGCTGCCGCTCTACCTCGTGTCGCGGATGGAGCGCCGATTCACTCTTGCCGAAACGCGGGTCGGCGTCCTCGGAATGGGATTCAAGGCAGGCAGCGACGACGTACGCGAAAGTCTGTCCTTCAAACTGCGCAGAATCCTCAATGCAAAGGCACGGGAAACGCTCTGCACGGACCCGTACGTCAGCGATCCGCGCTTCACGGAGCTGAGCGAGGTCCTGCGCAGGGCCGACGTGCTCGTCATCGCCACCCCCCACGCCGAGTACCGGAACCTGGAAACGGACAAGCCGGTCGTGGACCTCTGGGGAATCACCGGCCGCGGCGTCAAGGCCTGACTCAACACTAGAAAGGGATCTCGTGAAGGTTCTCGTCACCGGCTCGTCCGGCCTGATCGGCAGCTATCTGGTCAGGGAACTGCTCGCCCGCGGTCACAGCGTGGTCGGCGTCGACAACTTCTCCAAGTACGGCCCCGCCGGGCGCCGTAGCCTGGAGCACCCGCAGTACCAACTGGTCCAGGGAGACGCGCGCGACGCCGATCTGCTCACGGATCTGCTGGTCGACTGCGATCACTTCGTGGCCTGCGCCGCGATGATCGGTGGCATCTCCTACTTCCACACCTTCGCCTACGACCTCCTCGCCACCAACGAGCGGATCACCGCCGCGGCCTGCGACGCGGCGATCCGGGTCTACGGCAACGGGCCGCTGCAGAAGGTGACTTACCTGAGTTCCTCGATGGTGTACGAGAACACCACAACCTGGCCGTCCAAGGAGGGTGACGAACGCCACGTACCGCCGCCGTCGTCCTCCTACGGCTTCCAGAAGCTGGCGGTCGAGTACTTCGCCCGGGCGGCCTGGGACCAGTACAAGCTCCCCTACACCATCGTGCGGCCCTTCAACTGTGTGGATGTGGGCGAGGAGCGCACGGTCGGCCAGGGGGAGGAGCGCTCCGGCGACATCAAGGTCAGCATGTCGCATGTGGTCCCCGACCTGGTGCAGAAGGTGCTCAAGGGACAGGACCCGCTGCACATCCTCGGCAGCGGCGCTCAGGTACGGCACTTCACGTACGGCGGGGATCTGGCTCGCGGGATCTGTGAAGCGGTGTTCCACCCCGACGCCCTGAACGAAAGCTTCAACCTGGCGAACGCCGAGTCGACCACGGTTCTGGGCCTCGCCGAACGGATCTGGCACAAGATCAAGGGTGACGACGTGCCGTTCCGCTACACGACCGACACGCCTTTCGAGCACGACGTGCAGCGTCGCACCCCCGACGTGTCCAAGGCCAGGGACGTTCTCGGATTCGAGGCGACGACCGCCCTGGACGAGATCCTGGACAAGGTCATCCCGTGGGTACGGCAGGCCATCGCGGACGGCCGGCTGTGACCGCACCCCCGGTGCCACGGCACTGACTCCGCACAACGCCCGACGGAAGAGGTACCCGTCGGGCGTTGTGCCGTCCGCCACCGGCTCCTCGCGAGCGGCCTGCACGTGGTTCGGCCGTGACTGTCAGAGGCACGCAGTAGGGTCCTGCCATGGCAGCCGGCATCGATCTGACCCTTGACTGCACGGACGCGCAGCTACTCGCCACGTTCTGGAAGACGGCGCTGGGGTATGTAGACGAGCCGCCGCCCGCTCCGTTCGAGACCCGCGCGCAGTGGCTTGCCCAGTTCGACGTGCCGGAGGACGACTCCGTGGACGACGGGGCGTGGCTCTGCGACCCGGAAGGTCTCGGCCCCCGGCTCTGCATCCTCCGGGTTCCCGAGCCGAAGACGGCGAAAAACCGGCTGCACATCGATGTCCGGGTGCCGGGGTACGGCAACCCCGGTGAGCGGTGGGCGCGGATCAGGGCGGAGTACGAGCGGCTGGTGAAGGCGGGCGGGACCGTCCTGGCGGAGTTCGACGGGCACCATGTGGTGATGGCGGACCCGGAGGGCAATGAGTTCTGCGTCGCGGCGGCCTCGGCCTGAGGGCCGACGCGCGGCACCGACCACGAGGTTCCACCACCGCCTGCCGACCGGCCTTGGCAAGAGGAAGCCTCAGCCGGCCCGCAGGACGTCAGCTGAGCCGCCGGCCCAGAATCTAGGCCTTGAGCGCTTCGGAGAGCAGCGCGGTGATCCGTCCGAGTCCGGCCTCGCGGCTCAGTCGCTCCTCCACATAGAGCGGACCGCGGGCCCCGAGTGCGGCTGAACGGTCCGGATCCCCGCTCAACTCCCGTACGGCGTCGTACAGCGCCGCGGCGTCCTCCGGTGCGACCACGATCCCCGCGCCCGAGCGGCGCACCTCCTGGGCAGTACCGCCTTCCTGGGCCACCGACGCCACCACGGGCCGTCCGGCGGCGAAGTAGGAGGTCAGCTTCGAGGGCAGGCTCATGTCCATGACGGAGGCCCGCTGAGTCACCACCAGCACGTCGGCCGCGGCCAGCACGTCGGGGAAGTCCTTCTCGTCCGCCGGCGGCAACAGGTCCAGATTCGGCAGACCTACAGCGAGGCGCGCCAGTTCGGTACGCCGGCTGCCGTCCCCCATCAGCACCACACGGACGCGTGGGCTCCCGCCGGCCGCGAGCCGAGCGGTTTCGATGAGCACCTCGAGTCCCTGCTTGAGACCCATGTTGCCCGAGTGCAGCACGACGACCTCGTCCGGCCACCAGCCGAGCCGTTCCCGTACGGCGTGGCGGTTGGCGGTCGGAGAGGCCACATGGGTCCAGTTGGGCACCGTTCTGATGCGCGGCGCGGGGATCCCCATGGCTTTGACGCGGTCCACGAACGTTTCGTGCACCACGCCGACCAGTGAGGCCGACCCCAGGACTGCCGCCTCGACCCGGGAGGCCAGTGAGGCGACCCGGCTGCCGCCGCTGATGCCGCTCTGCGCCGCGGCGGCACCCATCAGATCCTGTACGACGACCACGTGCGGAACCCCGTGCCGGCGGGCCAGGCGGCCGCCGATGATGCCTCCGGCCAGACTCGGCATCTGGCTGAGCACGATGTCCGGGCGTCCGGGCGGCGGTGCGACCGATCCGTGCACCAGGAAGCTGACCTCGTAGAGGGCCCTGCGCAGCGCGGTTTGACGCGGGGGCACGTAGTGGCGGCGGCGATGGACCTGGACGCCCTGCCGGATCTCGGTCACCCGTCGGCGTCCCCGGTAGTCGTCGTCCAGCCGCCAGGCCGGGTAGTGCGGCATTCCCGCGAGTACATGTACCTCGGCACCACACGCGGCCAAATGCTCCGCGGTCTGGGTCGAGTACGGTCCGATCCCCGCGTGCTCAGGGGCGTAGTTGGTCGACACCACTAGTACACGTCGACCCACGAGCGAACTATTCATTTCTGAAGATTACATTGCATAGGTGAGGTATCGGACTAATGCCGTTTTAGGTCGGTATGTCGGCTCACGCGGCGGTGTCGAAATGAGATATAGATAGCGCCTCATGATGATTAATCCTGTCAAGTCCAGGTGAGCGAGGGACGCGTGGAGCAGGGCGGTCAAGTCCGTAGTGTGGCTGCGGTTTGCGGTTGGGCGGTCCTGCTGATCGCGTTGCTGCCAGGACTGCTTCTGCAGGCGCTCGACGTGCGCCTGAGTGCCGCACTCGCTCTGCAGTGTGTCGTCGTGGCCCACGCCGGCGGTGCGCTCGCCCGCGTGCTCACCGCCACGAAAGTGCGGCTGGTCGCCTTCGGTTTCTGGCTCTTCGCCTACGTCTGGCTCGGGCTTGCTCCGCTCACCATGCTGGCCACCGACGAGTACCCCCTCGATTACCGGGCGGGGGCGAGCACCGCGTTCACCGCCACCGTTCTGATCGAAGTCGGATTCCTGGCCTACAGCGCGGGGGCCTTCATCGCGGCCAGGCACGTCAAGGACCAGTCCGTGGTGGTGGAGGCGGTACTGTCCCGCAGACTGGCTCCGGTTCGCGTGCTCCTTCTGTGCGGTCTGGTGTTCGTGATCGCCGCCGTGCTGATTCCCCAGCAGGGTGGGCCGGGCATCTTCTTCACCAGTCGGCAGGCGGTCAGAGAGGCACGCGGCGTCAGCGACTCGACCCATAGCGTGGCCCAGGTCATGGTGGCCTGGTCGCTCGCCGTGCCCGCGTTCTGGGCGCTGGTGGCCCTGGTGCACCTGCCCCGTATGAACGTCGGGGACCGGGTGCTGCGCGCTGTCCGCTGGATGCTGCTGCCGCTCCTGCTCGCCCTCAACGTCGTCGTCAACAACCCGATCAGCAAACCCCGCTTCTGGGCCGGCACCGTCTTGCTGACGCTGCTGTTCGCATCGAGCTTCCTGCGCCGCCCGCGCGCCTTCCGCGTCACCGCGGCCGCGGTCCTGGCCACGCTGCTCCTGGTCTTCCCGTACAGCGACTACTTCCGCTACGAGGAACGCGAAGCGGTCAACGTGGTTTCGATCGCGGAGCAGTTCACCACGAACAGTGACTACGACGCCTTCCAGCAGATGCAGACCGGTATCGACTACACGAAAGAGTCCGGATTCTCGCCGTCGACGGCCCTGGGTCCCGTCCTCTTCATGGTGCCGCGCTCGGTCTGGCCCGACAAACCGCCGGACAGCGGGGTCCACATCGCCCAGTTCGCGGGCTACGACTTCCACAACCTTTCCGCACCGCTGTGGATCGAAAGCTACCTCTGGGCCGGCTTCCCGGCAGTGATCCTTGTCTTCTGCCTGCTCGGCGCGGCCGGACGCCGGATGGACGACATCCGCAGCCGGCTCGGACACGCCACCCTGGCCGCCCTGCTGGTCCCGGCCTTCGCCATGTACCAGCTGGTCCTCCTGCGGGGCAGCCTCATGGGCATCGTGGGACCGCTGTTCCTGCTCCTGACCATCCCGTTCTTCATCACCACCCGCGGCGCCCGGGCTCGCCGGTTCTCGTCAGCGGCGGTGCCGGCCGGCACCGCCGGCCACGCAACAATCTCCGGAACAGGAGGGCATCCGTGACCGGCCCCACCAGCTTCGACGACCGGTACAACGAGCCGGACCAATTGCGCGACCAGGTGCGCCGACTGCTGAGGTACCGCGCCATCATCGCGCTCGGTGCCGCACTGGGGCTGCTCTGCGGAGTGCTCCTCGCACTGCTGCGTGTCGATCAGTACATCTCCACCGGCGAGGTGGTCGTACGGTCGACAGCGGACCCGTTCAGCAACATCAGCGTGTCCATCGACCACCAGCTGAGTATGCCCACCGAGCGGCAGGTCGCCCTCAGCGCGACGGTCGCCGACCGCGCCGCGAAGACGCTGGGTGAACCGGCGGCCCGCACCGACGCGTTGCAGAGCAGCCTCAGGGTTGTCAACCCGCCGGACACGCAGGTACTGCGCTTCCAGTACACGGCCGGCAGCCCGAAGCGGGCCGCTCGCGCGGCCAACGCGTTTGTCGAGGCTTACCTTGCCGACCGCAAGGACCGGACCGACGCCAAGGTAGAGCGGATGACGAGGGCCCTGGACGAGCAGATCCTCACGCTCAGGAAACAGAGTGCGACGACCAAGGGACCGACGCGCTCAGGAGTCGAGACACAGATCGCCTCACTGCAAAAGCGCCTCTCGGACCTCGAGACCCGCGACACCAGCGGCGGTGACGTCGTGCGCGGGGCCGAGCCGCCCGCCCACCCGGCCGGACCGGGACAGGTCGTCATCGTCGGGCTCGGCCTGCTCGGCGGACTCACGATCGGCATCATGCTCGCCTGGCTGCGCGCCGTTTTGGAACCGCGGGTGCGCTCCGTGGCCGACATGCAAAGCAGCCTGCGTGCTCCGGTCATCGGCATCCTGCCCGGTGCGACCGAGGACGACGAACTGCTGACGGTCGGCCGCAACCACAACCGCCTGACCGAGGCGTACCGCACGCTCGCCTTCCGGCTCACCCACGACGAGCGGTCGGCCGGCCGCCACAGCCTGCTCGTCCTGGCCCCGCGAGAGCACCC
Source organism: Streptomyces sp. NPDC051219 (assembly GCF_040682335.1). Classification (NCBI taxonomy): domain Bacteria; kingdom Bacillati; phylum Actinomycetota; class Actinomycetes; order Kitasatosporales; family Streptomycetaceae; genus Streptomyces; species Streptomyces sp. NPDC051219. The sequence goes on along the minus strand of NZ_JBFBAS010000023.1, from coordinate 36,015 downwards.
GAACACCGAAGCCGTCGCTGTGAATCTCTGCGCCGCGATCGCGGAGATCGGCCACGACGTGGTGCTCGTGGACGCCACGGGCTCGGCGCCCGCACTGGCGTCCCGGCTGCCCATCCTGCCCGACAGCGCCGACTCCGTCGTCGACGCCGGCAGGGCCGGTCGCTTCTCGATCGTCTCCGGCAACAGCGAGTTGGACACCTCCGGTTCGCCGGCCCCGCGCGGGGCGACCCACATCCTGCCCTCCAACTTCCCCGCCGCCTCAGTGGTGGTACTGGCCCGGGCCATGCTTGAACAGGCCGACGGCCTGGCTCTGGCCCAGCGGGTGGACGGAGTTCTCGTGGTGGGCGGTCTGAACAGCACCCGGCGCGACGACCTCAGGCGGGTGCACGAGCTGATCGTCTGTGCGGGTGGCCGAATCGCCGGCGCGGTACTGGACACCGGTGTCCGGGGCGGGCGGCTCAGTACCGCCCTGGACGGCGCCCGGCACCGCAGGAAGAAGTACCGCGGACGGATCCCGATGTTCCGCCCCGACCCGGAGCACCACGCTGAGTCCCCGCTCACGGAGAAGGACGAAACGCTGACGGCCTCCCAGGGATGACCGCATCGGGAATGGCCGTCCCCGCCACTGGCGAGACGGCCACCTCGAGCGGGGTGGCCGCCACCGCACGCGGCGGCTGGTGGGGCTTGCTGGGATCGGGCGCCAACGCGGTCTTCGGCTTCGTCCTGGTCGCTCTGATCACCCGTGTCGCCGGGCCCTACGGGGCGGGGGTGGTGTTCACCGGCGTGGCCGTCTTCACGATCCTGAGCAACGCCTGCAAGCTGGGCGCCGATGCCGGCCTGGTGCGCTTCATCTCACGCGATCTCGCGACGGGTGAAGGGCGCCAGGTTGCGTCGCTGGTGCGCATCGCGGTGGCGCCGGGCACACTGGCCGCCACCGCGGTCGCGGCGATGCTCTTCTCCGTGGCCCCGCTTTCCACAGCCTTGTTTCCCTCGATGGCCCCGGGTGACGCGCGCACGCTCGTCAGGCTCTTCGCGGTGTTCCTTCCGCTGGCCACCGTCTCACTGCTGCTGCTCGGTGCGACGCGCGGCTACGGCACTGTGCTGCCGTTCGTCGGTGTCGAGCAGATCGGGAAACCGGTCCTGCGCGTACTCCTCGCCGTACCGGCCGCACTGCTCGTGCCGGGCGTTCTGACGCTCGCCGCCGCTTGGCTCGTCCCGACCCTGGCCGGGGGGGTGGCCGCCTGGCTCGCCCTGCGCCGCTGTCGCGCAGTGCCTGCCGGAGCTTTGCGGAAGACCCAATTGCCTTTCCCACGGCGGGAGTTCTGGGCATTTGCGGCCCCCCGAGCCGTCTCCACGGTCTTCGACATCAGCGCCGCATGGGTGGGTGTGATCCTTCTGTCGATGCTGGCCACGACGGAAGAGGCGGGCCTCTATACGGCCATCGGCCGCATCATCACCGCGGTGACTCTGCTGCAACTCGCCATCAGACTCGCGGTCGCTCCGCAGATCAGCCGGCTCCTCGCGGTGGGTGAAACCGGCCAGGCGCGCAGCCTGCACCGGATTTCCACCCGCTGGATGGTCCTGTTCACATGGCCGCTGTTCGTGATCGTCGCCTGCTTCCCGGCCACCGTGCTCTCGGTATTCGGAGCTGGATTCGACCAGGGGACGGCCGCCCTGCTCGTCCTGTGCGCGGCCTCGGCGGTCAACATCGCGGTGGGCAATGCCCAGACCGTGCTCCTCATGGCGGGGAAGAGCGTATGGCACCTGGTCGTCACCGGCGCCGCCTTCGCCGTGCATCTGGCTATCGGGCTTTTCGCTGTTCCGCGCTGGGGGGTTGTGGGCGCCGCGGCGTCATGGGGCGCGGCGATCATCGTGGAGAACCTCGTCTCGGCCTGGCTGGTTCATCGTCGTCTCGGCTTCACGACGATCGACGGCGGCTACCTTGCCGCAGTCCGCGTCGGGCTCGGCGTCACCATGGCGCTCGCGGTCCCCGCCCGGTTGCTGGCCGGCGACACGGTGTGGGGACTCGCCGTCGGAATCGCCGTGACACTATGCGTATTTGGTATTAGTTTGTGGCGATATCGCGAGACGTTGGGTCTGAACGACCTCGTCGCCGCATTCCGCAGACGTACTCCGCACCTGCGTCATCACAGACTCCCCGCAGAATCCGGAACGCCGTAGTTCCACCACTGCTCATCGCCATCCCAATTCGCTGCTATGCCCGGGGTTTCCATGCGCCTGAAAAGAGTCACCACCAAAGTCGCCGGTACGGCATGCGCCACAGCCTGCCTCACCGCCACCGCATTCGTCGCCGGGTCCGGCTCCGCGGCGGCGGACGGGACCGCCGTGACCGCGGACCCGATGGCCACCTGGCAGACGAACGGAATCGTCTGGTCGGTCGAATACGCACGCGGCGTCGTCTACGCCGCAGGAACCTTCACCGCGGTCCGTCCGCCGGGCGCAGCGCCCGGCGTGAAGGAACAGCCCCGCAAGAACTTCGCCGCCTTCGACGCCGTAACCGGCGCCCTGCTTCCTTGCGCTCCCACGTTCACCGGTGGGGCGGGCACCGTGCGTGCACTCAAGGCGTCCAGGGACGACTCGGTGCTTTACGTAGGCGGTTCGTTCAGCCGGGTCAATGCCAGCGGCGCGGGCAGCGCCGTCGCGCTGAATACCGCCGACTGCTCGCTGCGCAAGGACTTCAAGCCCGTCGTGTCGGCGACCGTGCGAGCCATCGACGTCACTGACAAGGCGGTCTACCTGGGGGGCGACTTCAAGCGCGTCAATGGCCAGAGCAGGAAACGGGTCGCCGCGTTCAAGCCGACCGGAGCCCTGCTCCCGTTCCGCGCCGACCTGGACCGGACGGTCCGGGCCATCACGGCGGCCGAGAAGTACGGAAAGATCATCGTCGGCGGTGATTTCACCAGAGTCAACGGCAAGCGGGCGCAGGCCCTTGTCGCCCTCCACCCGTCGAGCGGCTCGACGGTACAGAGATACAGAGGCTGGATCCCGCGCGGGTCGGACGTCAAAGCCCTCGCGAACGACGGTACGAGTTTCTACGTGGGAGGCGAAGGAACGGGAAACGGTTCCTTCGACGGGCGCATCGCCGGCAGCCTGGCCACCGGTGCCATGCGGTGGAAGGACTACTGCTTCGGCGCCACCCAGGCTCTCGCCCCCTACAAGGGTGTCCTCTACAGCGGATCGCATGCCCACGACTGCCGCGCCACGCCCGGCGGCTTCCCCGAGCACCACAACCGCCAGCACTTCCTGGCCAACTCGACCGATCACAAGACCATTCAGCACTGGTTCCCCGATACCAACGGGGGGCTGGGGGAGAAACTGGGTCCGAGGTCACTTGTCGTGGCCCGGGGAATTCTGTGGGCCGGTGGCGAATTCACCACCGTCAACGACAAGCCGCAGCAGGGGCTGACCCGCTTCGGCCCGGGTCCCGACATCGAGGCGCCGAAGGTTCCCCAGCTTGATGTCTCCAGCACCAGCGCCACCAGGAACAGGCTGACCTGGCGTGCCTCGTGGGACCGGGACGACGCCTATCTCACGTACAGGATCTACCGCGACGGCGTGCTGCTGACTTCGCTCACGCAGCGATCCGCCCTCTGGAACCGCCCGCAGATGAGCTTCACGGACACGGTGGCCGCGAACAGCCGCCACCAGTACGCGATCAGGGTGACCGACGGGACCAACACCTCGCCACTTTCCGCATCGGTCGCCGGGCGTTCAGCCTCCGCCGAGACAGGAATTGCAGGCCTTTCATGGTAGGAAAACGTGTCGGATTCGCGCCCGGCGTATACGACTTGTTCCACGTGGGACACCTCAACATCCTCCGCGAGGCTCGCGCGCACTGCGACTATCTGATCGCCGGCGTCACCTCCGACGACATGGTGGTCAGGCTGAAAGGACGGCCACCGGTCGTCCCGCTCGTCGAGCGCCTGGAAATCGTGAAGAGTATCCGTTTCGTCGACGAAGCGATCGTGGAGTCACTGTTCGACAAGCTCGAGACGTGGAAGTGCGTCGGATTCGATGTCATCTTCAAGGGAGACGACTGGCGGGGCACGGACGTGTGGACTACGTACGAGAACAGGTTCGGGAAGGTCGGCGTAGAGGTCGTCTACTTCCCCTACACGGTGCATACGTCGAGCACGCTGCTGCGCAGCGCGCTCAACCTGCTCACCTCGTCCTCGCCCTCGTCAGAGCCCGTGCCCGCTCCCGCTGCCGTCGGAGTCGGCGGCTCAGGACAGCTCCCGGAACCACTTCACAAGGAAGGCGGCCATGAAGAGCACGTGAGCAACGAGCAGCGCGCTGTAAAGGCCGAGGAACAGATCCTGGCTGCCAAGGAATAGGAACATCACGCAGACCATCCCGTAGTCGACGGGGAGAAGGAGCAGCGACCGCAGCGCCGGGGGCGGTGTCGATGGAACCGCTGTCCGCTCAGTCCTCCTCTTCAGCTGCTCCGTCAGGATCCCGGCGAAGAAGATGACGACGGCCGCCAGCTGGAAGGCCATCGGGGCAAGCAGGAAGAGTGGATCGGGCAGGTCGAAGAAGCGGTAGAACGAGATCAGCACCACCAGGTGCAGGGTCACGATCTTGGCGCAGTCGAGAACGTGGTCCAGCCACTCTCCCGAGACGCTTCCCGCCCGTCGGCTCCGCGCCAGCTGCCCGTCGGCCGAGTCCAGCGCGAACCCCACGATCAGGGCGGCGCATACCCAGAACGCCATGGCCGGCCCGGGCCGGAGCAGCGCGACGGCCAGCAGTGCCGGAAAAGTGAACAGGGCGCCCAGCGCCGTCACTTGATTGGGAGTCGCTCCGACCCGGTACGCCAGAGCGGCGAGCAGGCGACCCGCCGGGCGGTTGACGTACCGCGTGTAGACCGAGACCCCCTTCGCGGACTTCTGCGCCGTCGACAGCAGCCTGAGAGCTTCAGCGAAATCGCTCACTTTGTCCCTGTTCTTTGTGAGATGGCAGGAAAGGAATGAATTATGGCAGACAGGGACGGTGGGGCACCCGGAGCCAGCCGTAGAAATCTCCTGCGTGGCGGGGCAGTACTTGCCGGCGCGACGGTGCTCTCGAACAGTGCGCCGGCGGCCGCGGCGCCGGGCCCGGACGGGACGGGCCGAAAGGTCCTGAACCATGCCGGCCAGGATCGGGGCTTTCCCTTCTGGACGCCGTCCGTGGTGAACATGGTCGCGGACTTCGGGGCCAGGGGCGACGGAGTGACGGACGACACCCGGGCGTTCGAACTGGCCTACCGGTACGCGGCCTCACGGGTAAGGGACGGCATCGGCCGCACCGTCATCGACATCCCCGCCGGCAAGTTCCTCGTCAAGCGCCCGCATGCGCTGCTCAACGGCACAGCTCCGCCCCGCCCGGCGAACGGCCTGCGCTTCCGGGGCGCCGGAAAGCGCATGACGCAGATCGTCTTTCAGCCGGAGACGGGCCCGGGCTCGTACCTGTGCCGGAACGAGGACGTCTGGGCCAACGTGATGTTCGAGCACATGCAGTTCCGCTCGGCCACTCCGGGCGCGTCGTTCTTCTACTCGTACTCGACCGGTCTGGCGCAGGACTACCGGTTCTCCGAATGCGAGTGGATGGGCGAGTGGGAGTACGGGGTCGCCCTGGACGGGGTCGACACCAACTCCGAGATGCGCTGGGACGCCTGCCGGGTCGGCGGTTCCTACCGCAAGGCCTTCCTGTACTCGGGCCTGTCGAAGCGCACTCCGGACCCGCAGCGGCAGGACCAGTTCCTCAACTACTGGTTCAACGACATGAAGGTCGAATACGAGTGGGGGAACTTCCTGGAGTTTCCCTACGGCGGCTCGATCACATGCCGCGGGGGGTCGTATCTCATCACCGGCAGACGCCCCGTCGACACTCCCGAGTACGGCAGGAGCAGTACCTTCTTCCGCTTCCCCCAGGGGCAGCACCACGACTCCGTGCAGCGTTTCCACGCGGCGGACATCCGCTTCGAAGTACGCGACCCCGAAGTGCTGGTCATCGACTGCTCGTGGAAGGGCGGAACCGTCCGCTTCAGTGACTGCGACGACACCGCTCAGGCGTTCAAGGACTTCTCCGGGGAGGTCCGCCCGCATCGCTACGCCATCGGTGCGCGGGGCCCGCTGATCCGCTACGACTCCTGCCAGCTGGTCGGCCGCCACGAGTACCGGACGTCCGCTCCGACCGAGAGCATCCCGAAGGTCGCGCGCTACGACATGTGTCTGATCCGGAGCCACACGGCCGTTGACTTCGCGGTCCTCGACAACGCGATTCCCGAGGGCGTGGTCACGTTCGTCGACTGCATCGACGAGCTGAACAGCGCGGCCGCGCAGGTGCCGACGCCCACGCCCGCCCCGGCACCGAGCCAGACGTCCGACCCGGCGGCCGGAGCGTCGACCGCCATTCCGGCTCCGGCTGTGCCGGCACCCGGCCTGACCGCCCCGGTGGGGTAGCCCCCGCCGCTCCCGCAGCCCAGCGACGCCCCTGCCGCTGCTGGGTCGTGTGGGCGAGCTGCGGCCGGGCACACGCGTGTCGCGAGGGCCGCCAAGGAAGGCTCTGAGACGGTCAGCACAGCAGACCCGGAGAGAGGACCACTCAGACATGGGACACGGCGGAAATGTGATCGAGGAGCTGACGGCGGACCACCGCGAGGTGGAAGAGCTGTTCGCGAAGATCGAGGGCCGGCCGGTCGGCGATCCGAAGCGCCGCGAGCTGGCGGATGAGCTGACGATGGAGCTGGTGAGGCACTCGGTCGCCGAGGAGGAACACCTCTACCCGGCGGTGCGCCGGTACGTGGACGACGGCGACGACATGGCCGACAAGGAGATCGCCGACCACAGCAGGGTCGAGCGCATGCTCAAGGACCTCGAGGACTGCCGGCCTGACGACCCCAAGTTCGACACTCTGGTCCGGCAGGTGAAGGCCGCGGTCACCGAGCATGTTGCCGACGAAGAGCAACGGCTGTTCGTCCTGCTGGCCGAGTCATGTTCCGCCGAGGTTCTTCAGCAGCTCGGCGAGAAGGTGCGCGCAGCCAAGGAGTCCGCCCCCACCCGCCCGCACCCCTGGGCCCCGGACACGCCTCCGGCCAACAGGCTGCTCGCGCCCGGCCTCGGGATGGTGGACCGGGCCCGCGACATGCTGACCGGCCGCGGCATGCAGGGCTGAGGACTCTCCAGGCGCCCGCCCGGTCCCGTTGGGGTTCCTCACCGGCGGTCCCGCGTGGCGGGGACGTGAGAGGGCGCCGGCCGGTTGCCGTCCCGTGTCCGGAGCACCCGGTGCGCCGGTACGGGCCGGCACCGGCCGTTCCTGTACGCCACCCGCCGGGTACGGCGCGATGGCCGCCGCTCTCTCGCACGTGCAGGCACGCCAGGTGGTGGCTGCCCCGCGTTTGCCGGCTGACGAGCACGCAGCTTCCGGCCGAGGATGCGACTCCCGCCCCGCTACGTGCCCCGTCAGCCCCGGTTCTTCCTGTCAGGCACAGCCCCAGGCACCCATGCCCTGAATCGCGGCGAGTCTCTTGGCCACCTTGATCTGCTCGGTCCGCGTGGCCAGGTCCGCGCGCGGCGCGTACTTCCGGCCTCCGGCAGCCAGCCAGCTCGACTGCTTGAACTGCAGGCCGCCGTAGTGGCCGTTACCGGTGTTCGCCCGCCAGTTGCCACTGGACTCGCATCGGGCGATGGCGTCCCAGTCGACGCGCGGATCTGCGTACGGAGTGGCGGCGAAGGCGCCGGACGGACCGGTCATCAGCGGGACGGCTGCGGCGAGGACGACGGCGCCCATGGCCGTACCGATACGCCTCATGGGGGTCCCGGCGGTTTTGTGACGCGTCATCGTGATCCTTTGATCGGAAGAGCTGACTGTGACGATGCGTCAGTTGAACACGATGGAGGAGCCGCTCGGCGAACGCGGCGCGTAGGTTGCGCCCATCGGGTGTCAGTCCCGCCCGCAGAGGGCGGTGGCGCAGCAGGGGCACCCGACTTCACCGGCGCCGCTGCGCACGGCCGCCAGACGCTTGCCCAACCGGAGATCCATACGCGACTGCCGTTCTCCCCGTTCCGCCCGGTGTACTCGGACACCACGACGGCGTACAGCCCCATGCTGCGCAGAACCGGGGATCAGAAACGGGCGCTGTACGGCAACCATGTCCACGATCGCATGACGGGAAGTCAGTAGGGTTCGACCGCAGACGAAGGGGTGCTCAACGTGGCAATCACGAACATCTTTGCGGTCCTGCGTCTTGTTGGGGTTGGCCTACTTCGCGGGGGCTTCGAGCTGGCGGCGTACGGCACCATGCGGTACCCGGCCGCGCACGTGGCAGCAGCGCACGACCGGCGCGATCAAAGCCCCACCCTTTCCGGCCACAACTGCGCGCTCAGATGACGGCAGCGCCGAACCACTGTGGCAGCTGGCTCAGCAGATCCTGCTGATCTTCACCGACCCACGCCACGTGGCCGTCCGGCCGCAGCAGCACCGCGGGCGCGTCGAGTTCCTCGCTGACGTCGACGACGTGGTCGACCCGATCTGCCCAACCTGCCACCGTAAGCCGGCCGGTCTGGTCGAGCAGTAGTCCGCGGCCGCCCTGCATCAGCTCGTAGAGGCGACCCCGCTTCAGCTTCACGTCCCGCAGCCGCCGGCCGAGCAGTTCGTGGCCCTCGCCGAAGTCGTAGCGGACCCCGACCGCGGTGATGATCTCGGTCACGTACCGGTTCACCTCCTCGAAGTCCATCAGCTTCGAGAACAGCTCCCGCAGTGCGGTAGCACCCGGATCGGTCCCCAGCAGGGTGATCTGCGCGCGGGTGTTGTCCAGCACGGCGGCGCCCACCGGGTGCCGTTCGGCGTGGTAGCTGTCCAGCAGCCCCTCCGGTGCCCAGCCGTTGGCCGCGGCGGCCAGCTTCCAGCCGAGGTTGAACGCGTCCTGGACGCCGAGGTTGAGGCCCTGCCCGCCGGTCGGCGGGTGGATGTGCGCCGCGTCGCCGGCCAGCAGCACCCGTCCGACCCGGTAGCGCTCGGCCTGCCGGGTGGCGTCGCCGAACCGGGAGAGCCAGCGCGGCGAGTGCGCGCCGAAGTCGGTGCCCGCGAACGCCCGCAGCCGCTGCTTGAACTCCTCGAGGGTCGGCGCGGTCGTACGGTGCTCGGCCACTTTGCCGGCGGGCACGACGATGCGGTACACCCCCTCGTTCCCGTCCACGTTGGGAATGGCGCCGAACCGCAGTTGGGTCTTGCGGACTTCCGCGACGATGGCGGCAACCGTCGCCGGATCCTCGGTCACCTCCATATCACCCAGCAGCGTCTCGACCGTGGCGGGCTCGCCGGGGAAACCGACGCCGAGCCGCTTGCGCACCGCACTGCGGCCGCCGTCGCACCCGACGAGGTAGCGCGAGCGCAGGTGCGTAAGGTCCGCCAGCTCGACGATCACTCCGTCATCGTCCTGGCTCAGCCCGACCACTTCGCAGCCGCGCCGGATCTCGGCACCGAGTTCGAGGGCACGCTCGTCGAGCAGCCGCTCGGTGACCGGCTGCGGGGTGGCGAGGCCGTACGGGTGAGCCGTGTCCAACCGGTCCGGCCACGGCTTGTGGATGCCGCCGAAGAAGCCGCCGATCTGGAACTTCTCACTGACCGCGAGGAACCGGTCCAGCAGGCCGCGCTGGTCCATCATCTCGACGCTGCGCGCGTGCAGGCCGCGCCCGCGGGACTGCCCGGTCGGCTCGGTCAGCTTCTCCAGCACGACCACGTGCACGCCGTGCAGCCGCAACTCGCTGGCCAGCATCAAGCCGGTCGGTCCGCCGCCGACCACGATCACGTCAATCATCAAAACGCCCATTCGACGCAGTTGGATTTCGGCCAGCCGCTCCGCGCAGTACGGCGGCACGCACACCCGCACCTCCGCGTCGAGTCCCCGCAACCGCACCGCGAGTCCCACCGGCGGTTCGACGTCCCGCGCAACCCATACGTCGACAACAGCACACGCACTTGGCGAAGCTGCCATTTCCGCAGGTTCTGGCCTTGGCCGGCCATTCTGCGGCACGACGCGGGTCTTGCCGCAAGGCCCCCGGTGCGCTATATGTTGAGAGCGGCAAGGAGTGGGTAACCTCCTTGCCTTTGCCTTCTGTCGTCCCCTGTGGACGGACAAGCCCCTCTCGAAGCGGTGACGCGCCACGTACGGCGGCACCGACGACGGGACCAGCGTCACCGTTCGTCTGCGCGACCCGCCCTTTCCGCTCCCCAAGCCCGTCGCCGACTTGATGTGGGCCTGCCTCGGATCACATCAGCATGTGCCTTACGCCAGCAGCAGGACCTCCCGATGGCTCTTCCCCGGCCGTCAGGCGGGGCAAGCGATGAATCGACGAGCCTGCAAGCGCCCGGCCTGTCAGCGGCGCGGCTGGAGTTGGTGGAGGCGCACCTCGGTCATTTGGCCGTCCGCCGCTACGGCGGTCATGTAGGTGCAGTACGGCTGGCGCCGCCGGTCCGTGGGGGAGCCGGGGTTGAGGAGCCGCAGGCCACCTGAAGCGGTGCTGTCCCAGGGGATGTGACTGTGACCGAACACCAGGACATCGAGGTCGGGGAACCGGGCGGCGCACCGACGTTCGCGACCCTCGGCCGGGCCGGTCTCATGGACCACGCCGAACCGCAGACCACCCAGCTGCGCCCGGGCCACTTCGGGGAGCCGGGCCTGCAGATCGGGGCCGTCGTTGTTTCCGTGGACCGCGATCAGGCGCGGTGCCAGAGCGTGCAGCAGGTCGAGGGTGTCCGTGTCCACCCAGTCACCGGCGTGGAGCACCACGTCGACCTGCTGGATCCGCTGCAGAACTTCCTCGGGAAGATGCCTGGCGCGCTTGGGCACGTGCGTGTCGGAGAGCAACAGCAGTCGCACGGCGTCATGGTCAACGGTGCGCTTCATGGTGTGGCTCCGTGGCTGTTCGTGGATCCCGGGACGTGCTGCGGCTGCCCGTCCGCCCGAGGGACAAACAACTCGGGTGGGCCGACGCGGACCGTACCTCGGTGAGCCGCGCGGACCGTACTCCCCTCAGCCCTGGTGCGCAGGTGCTCGTCGAGGCGTTCGTACTGCTCGGCGGCGCAGTCCTCCATGCCGGTGGCCAGGGCGGCGTCACGGATCTCACGATCTCCTGATCGTCCGGTGCGGTCTGGCCCCATCGCCAGGCACCACCCGGTCGCAGGTCGATGTCGCGGACGGTCGTCTCCATCGATCGGAGGCCGTACCAGTTCCGGACATGCTCGGGCTTCGTCCATGCCTCGAAGACAAGGGGGCGCGCCGCGTCGAAGACGCGGGTGATGACGAGTTCGCGGTCCGAAGGCGTGGTCAGCGTCGTGGGGTGCTCACTTGCTTTCGCGGTCATTGCTGCGCTACCTGTCTGAGCGGCCCGGCCTGGAGTTGGCAGGGCCGGTACTGGGCGTCACGCCCCCCCTGCGGCGCGGGGACGTCAGGACACCGGCGGGCTCCGGTCCCGCTCCAGGGTGCCGGTGGCGACCCCTCAGTGGGTGGCGCGGGCGCGCTTGAAGCGGGCCAGCCCTTCCGTCAGTGCGACCAGCGGCTCGGGGTAGTCGTACTGGGCCCGCTCGAAGCCCTGGAGTTTCCACGGCTCGTGAACGTACGCCCCTTCGAGGCCTTCGAGTTCCGGCACCCAGCGCCGGACGTAGGCGCCGTCCGGGTCGTACCGCTTTCCCTGGAGCACGGGGTTGAGCACCCGGTTGGGGCGGGTGTCCGTGCCCGTCCCGGCCGACCACTGCCAGTTCATCTGATTGTTGGCGATGTCGCCGTCCACCAGCAGCTCGAGGAAGTGCCGGGCCCCGATGCGCCAGTCCACGTACAGCGTCTTGGTGAGGAAGCCGGCCGTCAGCAGACGACCGCGGTTGTGCATCCAGCCCTCGTACCGCAGTTGGCGCATCGCGGCGTCGACGACGGGATAGCCGGTCCGGCCCTCTTCCCAGGCCTCGATGTCTTCCGCCGCCGCGCGCTCGGCCCGCCACTGGTCGCGATGGCCGCGGTAGTCGGCGGCGGCGGCCTGCGGCCGGGCCGCCAGGACCTGGTAGTAGAAGTCCCGCCAGCACAACTGCCGCACGAAGGCCTCGGCGCCCGGCCCGCCGGACGTACGTGCCCGGTGGACGAGTTCGACCGGGGAGAGGGTGCCGAAGTGCAGGTGGGGCGAGAGCCGGGAGGTCGCGTCACCCGCCAGATCGTCGTGGCGCTCCGCATAGTCCGCCAAGCCGTTGAGCTGCCAGGTCTGCAACCGCATCCGGCCCTCGGATTCCCCACCGGCGGCAAGGCCCTCCGACACGCCGGCCACGTCCTTGCGGGGCGTGATCTCCTCCGAGCCGATCCCGTCTGGCACCCGCACCGTGCGCGGTGCCTTGTGCACCCCCCGCGTGTGCAGCTCCGACCAGCGCCGGAAGTACGGAGTGAAGACCGCGAAGTGGTCGGACCCTGCCGGGGTCACCTCGCCCGGTGCCACGGCGGTCACGACCGTGTCATGGACGTGCAGACGCCGGCCGGTGGCTTCCAGCGCCGCCCGCAGACGCGCCTCGCGCCGCTGGGCGTACCCGCTGACTCCGGCAGCCGTATGCACGTCCACGGCATCCGCCTCGCTGACGGTCCTGCAGACCTGGTCGACGACATCGCCCGAGCGCACGACGAGCCGACCGCCCCTGTCGCGCAGTGCCGCGTCGAGATCGGCGAGGCAGTCGGCGAGGAAGGCCCGGCGGTTGGGGGCGGCGAAGCCGGCGGAGCGGATGCCGTCGTCGTGCACGAACAGGGGCACCACCTCGTCACCGGAGGCGAGAGCCGCGCGCAGCGAAGGGTTGTCGTGCAGACGAAGGTCGGAGGTGAAAAGGACGACCGAGACGTTCATGGCGCCACTCCTGGTCGGGATGGAAGGCGATACGCATTGTTCCGCTCAGGACGGCTGCGCGGATGCGGTGGTCAACGCGACGCCGGGTGCTTTCCCCTGTCCGTCGGCATGCCTTCGGCGGCGGCCTGGGCGATGTTGCGGGCCATGCCGCCGAACACCACAGAATGGAACGGTGACACGCTCCACCAGTACGCGTGCCCGAGCAGTCCGCGCGGATGGAACAGCGCCCGCTGCCGGAAGCGGGTCCGGCCTGTGTCGTCCTCGTCGGCGTACATCTCCAGCCAGGCCAGGCCCGGAAGACGCATCTCGGCGCGTAGCCGCAGCAGCCGGCCGGGTTCGATCTCGTCGACCCGCCAGAAGTCGAGTGAGTCGCCGACTCTGAGCCGGGCCGCGTCCCGGCGCCCGACGGCGTAGTCCGACGCCGCCCACGAACCGGTCCAGCCATCCGCGCACGGCCCAGGCGAGCGGGAACGAGTAGCAGCCGTTGTCGCCTCCGATGCCTTCGATCACGCGCCACAGCGCTCCGGGCGGCGCGTCGACCGGCAGCTCCCGCAGGTCGGTGTAGAGACTGCCGCCGCAGCCCGGCCACGTGCGCGTACTGGCGCATCATGTCCAGATAGGTGATGACGTCCGGGCCGCCGATGTCGAGGGTGCGATTCACGCCCGCGGGCATCCGCGCGCTGCCGACGAGGTACCGCAGGACGTCGCGGACGCCGATCGGCTGGATCCGGGTGCGCACCAGCTCGGCGTAACCATGACCGGCAAGCGCTCGGTGAGGTACCGCAGCATCTCGAAGGACGCCGAGCCGAAGCCGATGATGACGGCGGCGCGCAGCACCGTGGTCGGCACCCCCGAATCCAGCAGGATCCGGCCCACCTCGGTACGGGAGCGCAGGTGCGGCGACAGTTGCCGGTCCGGGACCCCTGCGGGCGTGAGACCACCGAGGTAGACGATGCGCCGTACGCCCGCCCGACGAGCGTGCCGGGCGAAGATCCGCGCGGCCCTGCGGTCGGTCTCCTCGAAACCCGAGCCGCTGCCCAGAGCTTGCCGGGGGAGCGGGACAGGCAGCGTACCCGGTGACCGTCACCGAGGAGCTCGGGAACCAGCCGTCCGCCGATGTAGCCCGTCGCCCCGGTCACCAGGCAGTGCAGCCCCGGCCCTGAGTCGTCGGTCGCCATGTGCCCTTCCCTTTCGTCGGTCGCATTTTCTCGACCTGCGGCAGCTCTCTCTCGGTCAAGTCGGCGATGCTGTCGGTGGCGGGCCCCCACGAGAAGCTGCTGGTGGGGCGGGACGCGCACAAGTCCGTGGTGTCGGGCCTCATCCTTGCCGGCATCCGGCCCATCTGGGTCGAGCGGCGATGGGACGGGGAACGTCACCTGGCCCACCCGCCGTCCGCCGCCGCCTTCGAAACTGCGTTCGCCGAGCATCCGGACGCCCGGGCGCCTTGGTGACCACTCCGACCCCGTACGGCACCTGCTCGGATCTCGGCGCGATCGCGACGGTCTGCCACAACCGGGGGAAGCCGCTCATCGTGGACGAGGCGTGGGGCGAAGGGCGTGCGGTCCCCCGGATCGCCGAGATCGACGGCATTCACGTGCACGAACGGGACGACTTCTGCGGGCCCGGCGCGGCGGCCGACCTGGATCCGCTCCAGATCATCGTCGACATCACCGCCCTTGGCACGACCGGTTACCAGGCAGCCGACTGGCTGCGCGAGCACCACCAGATCAACATGCACCTCTCCGACCACCGCCGGATCAGTGCCCAGTTGACCCACGCCGACGACGAGAAGACCGCGGACGTCCTCCTGGCGGCGCTCCGGGACGTGGCCGCTCACGTCAGTGATCTGCGACCTGCGCGGGAGGTCGAGGTCCCCGGCTCCGCGCAGCTGAGCCTGGAGCAGGTGCTGCTGCCGCGGGACGCGTTCTTCGGCCGGACCGAACAGGTTTCGTGGGAGTCGGCAGCGGGCCGGATCACCGCGGAGATGCTTACCCCGTATCCCCCCGGCATCCCGGTCGCAGTGCCTGGTGAGCGCCTCAACGCGGAGGTCGTGCGCTATCTGCGCACCGGAGTCGACGCCGGGATGGTCGTGCCCGATGCGGCCGACACCGAGGTGAAGACCGTTCGCGTCTCCCTGGAGGACTGACCGGAGGACTGAAGCTCACTCGCGGGCGCGCCCCCACGTCGGCTGCGGTACAGGCCAGCGCTTCCGCCGACGCGAGCATGGCCCGCCGGCCCGACGTGCTCGCGGCCGCCGCGGCGCCCTGTACGTGGGAACCGGACGGCAGCCGCCCGCCCAGTACGGCGAGAGTGTGGAACAGCTGGAGGAGCGCGGCGAGCGCGTCGATCCCTTCCGTGGGGTTTCCGGTGGGATGCGCCGCCCGGCCGTGGAGCCCCACGCGCACCTGAACCTGCGCGGTCAACGGCGCCCACGACCGGCTGTGGACGCCCGGGTGGAACATCAGAGCCGCGTCCACCCCGTCGAACACACCGGCGTCGACTTCGGTGACCTTGCCGCCACCGCCCTCCTCGGCAGGAGTACCCACGGCCAGCAGCGTTCCGTCGACCTCTCCCGGCGCGCTGCGCACGGCCAGCGCCGCGCCGAGGCCGGCCGAGGCGATCAGGTTGTGCCCACACGCGTGCCCGAGTTCGGGGAGGGCGTCGTACTCCAGCAGGAGCGCGACGCACGGCCCGCCGGCGTGTCCGACCGAGGCGCGTGCCTCGGTCGGACACACCTGTACGGCCCCACCCCTTGAAGGGAGCAGGGCCGTACAGGGTCGGCGTTTCGTCATCACGCACGCATCCGTGCTCGCCGTCGGTCAGGCGTGGCGGTGAGAGGACCTGTTGCCGGTGACGAGCCGGTACAGGATCAGCAGGATGAGCGAGCCAACGATGGCGGCGACCCAGGTGGAGAGGTCGAAGAAGCCGTCGATGGAATCGACACCGAAGATGACCTTGCCGAGCCAGCCACCGAGGAGCCCACCCGCAATTCCGATGAGCATGGTGATGATGATCCCGCCGGGGTCCCGGCCGGGCATCAGTGTCTTGGCGATGATGCCCGCCAGAAGACCGATGAGTATCCAAGCGATGATGCCCATGTGTGGCTCCTCCTGCCTCGAAGTGCATGACTTCTTCCAGTCACCGTGTGCGCGGTGACGGAGCTTTCAAACCTGGCCGGCAGAAACTTGCGTGACTTCGGAGGGCAGCCGTCCCGGGCCGTCGAGCACGCGGGCCGTCGACAACGCGGCCGACGCCGGGGCGTCACTGCCCGGTGGGGGAGGTGGGCTGCTCCTTCGAGGCTGTGCGGTCACGCTGGAACGTGGCGTAGAGCCACCACAGTGACGGCAGGAGCAGCAGGGCGCCGACCCCCAGCGCACCGAGACTGGCGCTCAGTACGGTGTCCGTCGCCGCCGCCTCCTCGAGCGTCGTCCCGGGCAGCAGTACCGGGTACTGGCCGACCCCCCACCCCCACAGCAGCCCGGCCACCGCAAGCGCGGCGGTGAGCCGCACCGCCAGATAGAGACGGCCCCAGAGCAGCAGAGCCAGCGACACCACACCCGCGCTCACCGAGAGCACCAGCAACGGCAGGGCGGACCCGGACGTGAGCTTGTCGTACAACGGCGGCGAGTCGGCTCGCAGTACGAGCAGACCCAGCGCCGACATCAGACCGACGAACAGCCCCGCGCTCAGTGCGCGGCGCCGGAACGCCTCCGTGAGGTCCGAATCACCCTCGCGCTGGGCGTCCCGGGTGAGGTACACCGCAGCCAGATAGGCGGCGGTCCCCACCGCCAGCACCCCGCTGACCAGCGACGTGGGGTTGAGCCAGCTACTGACCAGATCGCCCGCCGCGATGCCCGGAGGCACCCGTCCGGAGGCGATCGCGCCGGCCACGGTCCCCAGAAAGAAGGGTGTGACCACCGAGGAGAAGGCGAAGGTGGCGCCGAAAAGGCGTTGTTGCCACGGTTCGCGGCTGACCTTCCGGAAGGCGAACGCCGCACCCCTGGCGATGATGCCGAGCGCCACGGCGGTCAGCGGAATGTACAGGGTGGAGGCGATCGCGGCGAAGACCGGCGGAATCCCCGTCCACGTGAGCACGATCACGAAAATCAGCCAGACATGGTTGGCCTCCCACACCGGGCCGATGGAGTGCTCGACCAGTGCGCGCTGGCTCCGGCCGTGCTCCGTGCCCCCAGCCAGCAGATCCCACACTCCGCCCCCGAAATCGGCGCCCGCGAAGAGTACGTAGGCGGTCATGCCGATCCACAGCACGGTCAGCATGATCTCCGGCAGGTGCATTGTGTCCTCAGATGACTTTGTAGTCGGTGACGTCGCGCTCCTGCGGGGCGACAGGGACGGGCTCGTCGCGCGCCAGGCGCCGCAGGACGTACACGGTGGCCACCGTCAGCACCGCGTAGACCAACGCCACCAGGACGAACCCGTAGACCAGCCCCGGCGCGGGGTTGACCGCCTCGGAGGTCCGCATCACCCCGTAGACGATCCACGGCTGGCGTCCCACCTCGGTGACGGTCCATCCGGCCTCCAGTGCGAGGACCGCGGCCACCCCGGACAGGGCCGAGGCCCGAAGGAACCACGGTGAGCGGGGCAGCTCGCGGTGGCGCCGCCAGGCCCAGGCAGCCCATACGACCAGGGCCAGGAGTCCGACGCCCAGCCCCACCATGATCTGGAACGCCCAGTGGGTGATGTTGACCGGCGGGCGATCCGCTTCTGGCACGTTCTCCAGCCCTACGATCTCCGCATTCGGACTCCAATGCGCCAGCAGCGACAGTCCGTTGGGAATTTCCAGCGCATAACGGAGTTCGCCACCGACCGCGAACCCGCCGAGGTGCAGGGGAGCGCCGCGTTCAGTGTGGAAGACACCTTCCATGGCGGCGAGTTTGACGGGCTGGTTCTCCGCCACGAAATGCGCGGCCCAGTCCCCGACGCCGATCTGCACGGGCGTGATGAGCGCGGCGACGGTGAAGGGCAGCAGGAACCCCAGGCGGTGGTAGCGGTCCCGCCTTCCCCGCAGCATCGCCACCGCGTACACGCCGGCCATCAGGAACCCGGCCACCATGAAGGCGGCCAGGATCATGTGGACGGTCTGCGGGGGAGTGGCCGGATTGAACATGGCCGCCCACGGGTCGACCGCGACGATCTGCCCGTTCTCCGTGTCGAAACCGGTCGGCACCTGCATCCAGGCGTTCGCGGTGACGACGAAGAACGCGCTGGCCACCCCGGCCACCACGATGGGAAGCCCGGACAGCATGTGCGGCACCGGCGGCAACCGGTCCCATGCGTAGAGGTAGATACCCAGGAAGATCGCCTCGACGAAGAACGCGATGCCCTCCAGCGAGAACGGCAGGCCGATGACCTCGCCGTACGTGCCCATCAGCCCCGGCCAGAGCAGGCCCATCTCGAACGACAGAATGGTGCCCGACACCGCCCCCACCGCGAACAGCACGCCCATCGCCCGGGCCCAGCGCCGGGCCAGCAGCCGGTAGTACACATCACCCGTACGGTGGCCGCGCCACTCGGCGATCAACGTGATGGCGGGCATGCCCACGCCCAGGCAGGCGAGGACGATGTGCCAGCCGAGCGACAAAGCCATCTGCATCCGTGCGGCTGCCAGGTCCGGCTCCCCGAACGCCGCGAGCACCGGCGTCATGAGCATCACGAGCGCTTGCCGAGCGGTGCGGCCTGGACGGCGGGTGGCATCGGTCTCCCCGGTTCTGCTCGGCTGCGGGACGGAGTACGGCATTCCGTGCCGCGTGCGCTGGAGCCCGGACGCGACCGCACCAACTGTGGGCCAGAAGGAGCGCCGCCGACCGTAACGCCGTCCGGGTGGCGGCCGAACACCACCCGGCTGCCGCAATCGTCGCGGCCGCACCTGCCGCGACCACGAGGATCCTCAGCTCTGTGAGGTCAGCCGGTAACGGGCCCACAGGGGCAGGGCGAACCAGCAGAGCACGTACCAGGCGACCACCGCGGAGACCAGCCACGGCACGAATCCGTTGTGCGTGGCGGCCCGGAGAACCAGGAAGAGAGCGGAAGTCAGGGTCGCGAGAAGGAGGATGATTCCGGTGAAGGTGAGCCGGGAGGCCCATACAACTGCCTGAGGCTTGATCCGGCGTCCGGACACGATCCGGTGGAACGCCACCGGCCCGATCAACGCCCCTGTTGCGAGCGCGCCGAGCACTACGGTGACGATGTAGGTGTTCTTGTCCGTCTGCCCCAGCCCTTGGAAGTGCGGAGTGAACACGACGGTGAGCAGGAAGCCGAAGAGGATCTGAACTCCGGTCTGGGTCACGCGTATTTCCTGGATGAGCTCCTGCCAGCGCCGATCGGCTCGCTCGTCCTCGGTCTCCTCCCGGCCCTCGTTCGGTCTGGCGACGGCGTTCTGTTCGCTGCTGGTCACTCTGTCCTCCAGTGGACGTACGGATGTTGGGCCTTTACCCGGACATCGAAGGAGCAGGCCTCCGGTATGAGTGGGAAGGTCCCCCGCAACAACAGGGACGCGACAACAGGGCCGCATCAAAGGGCGCATCGAAGGGGAGGGCCCCTGCGCAGCTCGACCGTGGTCGTGACACGTACGAGGGCGGGACTGCGGGGGACCGAACCGAACCCGAAACGTACGGGCGGGTCGACGGGGGCGAGTGCGCCGAGGTCGGTTCCCCCGAAGGTGGCGGTGGCCGTGGTGACCGGCCACAGGTCCAGAGCGCCGTACCACTCACGGCGGTCGGGACCGGCGCTGCCCCGGGTTCGTACACCGTGCAGCAGCCGGGCGGGGCGGTCCAGCACGGCGGCCCAGGCCGGCCGGGCGGCGAGCGGACCGGGTACGGCGCGAAGCAGCAGGCCCAGAGTGCCGCGCCTGCCGACGGTGAATTGCACTGCCAGCGCACCGGCCTCGACGGTCCAGGACGTGGTTTCCGCGCGGCGCACCCTCACCGGTACGACCTGAATGCGATCGAAGGCATACGTATCGCCGACGAACTCCGCGATCGACCGGGTGGGTGCGAGCAGGAGACGTTCACCGGTGGCCCGCTCGAGCATCACGTCGCTGAACGGGCCGAACGGCGACCGCGGCCAGTGCCCGAGCACCAGCCGGGTGCCGGAGGACGTCCCGATACCCGCGATCCAGCCGTCGAACTGCAGTCGCTGGCCCTTCACAGCGGCCGGGTGCCCGCTCAGACCCGGAAAATGCGCGGCGCCGGCGGTCGCCGGTTCCAGGCCTCCTCGGTGGCCGGTCACGCCCGGTCGGCGGTCACTCCTCCGATCGACCCGAGGGGAGGGCCGACCCGACGGGGCCGGTCCCGCCCGGGCTCCCCACCAACCATGAGCCCCCTGGGTCAGCTTGGTGTGTACCTGACGCTAGAGTGCGGTGCTCGACGAATGCCGTACGGCAGGGGGGAGGGGCGCGTGAGTGCGCAACTGAAGGAGACCGCCAGCGAGTTGGCCCAGGTGCTGTGGCGGGAGTGTGTCGTGTACCGGGACCGGTCCGGGTGTGTCGTCATCCGCGGTGAACACGTCCAGCGCTGGATCAGTCTCGCCCCTGCGGGCGGCCGGGGCGAGGTTCTCGTCCGTGCGGGCCGCATTCTTGACGGCGGCACCACCGCACCGGCGCGCTCGGAGGCGATCGTGCCGCTGGCCGCCGGGACGGCCGAACTTGCCGCGACCTGCCGCCGGCTTCTTGCCGAGGCCGCTGCCGATGCGGCGTCGCGTGCGCCGAGACGGGAACCGGCCGGCCGCTCGCGCCCGCCCGGCCGGCCCGGTCGGCTCCCTCAGCCCGGACGCTCCGGGAAGCAGGGAGGCAGAGGGAGACACACGGGCCTGGGCTCCTGGGTGGTCCTCGCCTGCCTCGCAGGGGTGGTCGCTCTCTACGCCTACAGTGTCGCGGCGATCGGCAGGTAGGAGCTCCCGACGCCAAAGCCTCTCCCTCGAACACGGGCTGATGACACGTCAGAAGGGGGTCCGATGGCGCGAGTCGTTCGTCAGCTGTCGAGCGAGATGGCGTTCTTGGCCCGCGTGACGAACGCCTCGGAGGCCGGCCCACCGGGATTCTCGGTGGCCAGATCCTGGTTCAGGGCGACGAACGGCCGCATGCGGTCCTCGTAGCGGGTGAACGCGGCGAGGTGTTCGCCCGCGTACGACCGAGTTCGTCGGCGAGCACCTGGGCACCGACCAGGGCCAAGCTCGTCCCATGGCCCGACAGCGGCGATGCGCAGTATCCGGCATCCCCGATCAGGACCACCCGGCCCTGCGACCAGCGGTCCATACGGATCTGGGCCATCGCGTCGCAATAGAAGTCGGGGGCGTCCCAGGCCGCCTTGGCCAGCCTTGCCGCCTCCCAGCGCAGGGACGTCCCTTTCGCCGGGCGCCTGTCGTTGCCGGTCGCCAGCGTTCATCGGCGCGCCGACCGGCTTCGGTCGCGCGCTGGAGGCCGGTGTGCCCTGCCCGCTCAGCCGCCCCCGCGCCGGGCGGCGAGCTGTGCCTGCGCGCTGTCCAGCAGCATGTCCAACGCCGTCGGGTAGGCGCTGTCGTTCATCCGGGCGACCAGCAGCGGAGCGGTCGCCGCGATGTGCGGATGGGTAGCCGCAGGCAGCCGGGCGTACGTGGCTCGCCAGACCTCCTCGTCCGCCGCGCGAGCAGCCTCGGGCAGCGCGAGAGAAGCGGCGTCGAGTGCGGCGAAGGCCAGACTCTGGTCGATGAACGCGTGGTAGACCCGGACCGCGTCGGCGTCCGCGAAGCCGGCCGAGCGCAGCAGTCCGAGGATCGTCTCGTCGGCCGCCACCTCGTGGTCCCGCCCGGTCACCCGGCTGGCCGTGAGCACCGCCGCCTGCGGGTGCCCGAGGTACGCGGCATGGATCCGCAGGCCCAGTTCGCGCAGATCGGCGCGCCATTCACCGGTTGCCTGCCAGCCTGCCAGGGCCCTGCCGATGAGCACGTCCCCGATGGCGAGCGTCAGGTCGTCGATACCGCTGAAGTACCGGTACAGCGTGCTCGGATCGGCCCCCAGAGCCGTACCCAGGCGGCGTACCGTGAGCCCCGCGCTCCCGTGCTCCCGCAGCATGCGCAGCGCCGTCTCCACGATCAGCTGCTCCGACAGGACCGCGCCGTTCTTCGTGGGGCGACGTCGTCGTCGCGCGTTCTCCGCCACCACTGGCTTGGGCATGGCCTTCTCCTTCACGACGTGACGTCCGGCCCGCCGAGCTTATGCCAACACGATTGACGTGAATAGGAGCGCAGGCGTTGTATCGCATCTCGCGGGCGCGGCATCGTCAGCGGCGCCCTGGACGCAGTGTCCGAGAAACGGAGTTTCTTCCATGCGTGTTCTGCTCGTAGGGGCCGGCGGTGTCGGCACCGCCATCACCCGTATCGCGGCCCGCCGCTCCTTCTTCGACCACATGGTCGTCGCCGACTACGACCTGTCCCGGGCCGAAGCGGCCGTCGAAGCCCTGGGGGAGGAAAGCCACCGCTTCAGCGCCGTGCGCATCGACGCGAGCGACGAGGCCGCCGTCACCGCCATGCTGAACCAGGAGCACTGCGACGTGCTCCTCAACGCGACCGACCCACGCTTCGTCATGCCGCTCTTCGGGGCGGCTCTGGCCGCCGGGGCGCACTACCTGGACATGGCGATGTCCTTGTCACGGCCCCATCCCGATCGCCCGTACGACCTCTGTGGTGTCAAGCTCGGCGACGCCCAGTTCGAGCGCGCCGCCGACTGGGAGAAGGCGGGCTCACTCGCCCTGGTCGGCATGGGAGTGGAGCCGGGGCTGTCGGATGTCTTCGCGCGCTACGCCGCGGACGAGCTCTTCGACGAGATCGAGGAGATCGGGATCCGGGACGGGGCGAACCTCACGGTCGACGGCTATGACTTCGCGCCGTCGTTCAGCATCTGGACCACGATCGAGGAATGTCTCAACCCGCCCGTCGTCTACGAAGCCGGCCGCGGCTGGTTCACCACCGCCCCCTTCAGCGAACCGGAGGTCTTCGACTTCCCCGAGGGGATCGGGCCCGTCGAGTGCGTCAACGTCGAACACGAAGAGGTCCTCCTGGTGCCCCGCTGGGTCGACGCGCGCCGCGTCACCTTCAAGTACGGGCTGGGCGAGGACTTCATCCGCACACTGCAGACCCTGCACCTGCTGGGACTCGACCGCACCGAACCGGTTCCGGTCCCGGCGGCCGACGGGACCGGCACGGTACGCGTCTCCCCGCGCGACGTGGTCGCCGCCTGCCTGCCCGACCCGGCGACCCTGGGGGAGCGCATGCGGGGAAAGACCTGTGCGGGCACCTGGGTCAAGGGCACCAAGGACGGCAGCCCGCGCGAGGTGTACCTCTACCACGTGGTCGACAACGAGTGGTCCATGGGCGAGTACGGCTGCCAGGCCGTCGTGTGGCAGACCGCCATCAACCCGGTCGTGGCCCTCGAGCTGATCGCGTCGGGCACCTGGTCCGGCAGTGGGATCCTCGGTCCCGAGGCCCTTCCCGCGCGGCCCTTCCTCGACCTGCTCAGCGAGTACGGCTCCCCCTGGGGCCTGCGCGAGCATTGAAGTGCTCTCCCGGCTGAAGGACTCCGTTAAGGACTCCGTTGGGGAATCCGCGCCCACGTGCCCGTCGTGGCATGAGGTGTGCGCTTGCCGGGCGAAGCGTGCGCTTTTCCGTTTGCTGACCAAACGCTTCGGGGACCTCTTTGGCTATGGGTGAATACAGCGACAGTATTACCGTGCACGTGCCGCCGGACCGGCTCTTTGCCTATCTGTCTGATGTGGAGCACCTGCCCTCCTACATGCCGCGGCTGACTTCCGTGCACCCTCATGAAGGCGACCAGGTCACCGTCACCGCCCATATCGAACCCGCCGACGCCCCGGAGCAGGACGTGACCAGCGAGGCGTACCTGCATGTGGTCGAGGAGGGCAAGAGCCTGGAATGGGGCGCGCCCGGCCCGCACGACTACCGGGGCAGGTTGCACGTCGACGAAGGTGAGGGCGCCGGCTCCTGCCGACTGACGGTGGAGTTGCACACCGGGCACACGGGCGAGCAGGTCGAGCACGGCCTCAAGGAGGCACTGAGCGGTATCAAGCAGGCGGTGGAAAAAGCTGAACGGTGAACCGGATGCGCGGGGGCGCGGGCCGGGAGGCGCTGCATTCTTCAACGCTGCCGATGGGTGATGCGGCACGGCCGTACGTCGCATCAGCAGACGGGCCGGTCCGTCCCGGTGGGCGACTGCGTTCCGGCTGACCTGACGGCGGCCGCCGGCTGCGTAGCTGCGGTCACTCGGAGGCGATGCTCGCGACGTACGGGGGAGGGCCTGTGCGTGCAGGCCGGGCGGTATGGACTGGGGGTGCCAGCTGGCTGCGGCACACGCACGGTTGGGGGACGACCCGACCGCCGTAAGGAGTGTTCTCGGACCGGGCATCATGTCGGGCCTTCGCGCTCACGACGTTCCAGTGGCCACACGCCCGGTCCCGACGGGCGGGCGTCCCGGGCCGGCCGTCTCCTGGCCACGCGGCGCTTCCGGCGGCGCGGCCCCACTCGGTGCGGCCGCAGTGGGGCCGGTACGCGTCGCCGGCGGGCACGGTGGCTGCCGTGCAGTAGGCCTGTGGAGGCTGTTCGCTGCGCGGCATGGTGAGGAACGGGCTGGGCCCGGTCTGCTACGAGTGATGGCACGGGCGGGGCCGGGCTTGCCGGTCCCGCGAAGCGCTCATGGTGTACCGACGCGCCCACCGCGTCGTCGACTGGGGCCGCAAATGAGTGGGCCACGGTCAGCGGGGGCACTCGATGGGCTGCTCGGACCAGATCGTCTTCCGGTTGTGGCCGTGGCGGCAGCCCCAGCGCTCGGCGAGTTGGGCGACGAGGAACAAACCGCGTCCTCCCTCGTCGGTGGTGCGGGCGCGCCGTAGACGAGGCTGGGTGCTGCTGGAGTCGGTGACCTCGCACACCAGGACGTTGTGGCGAATCAGGCGGAGGTCCAGCGGCGCACGACCGTAGCGGATGGCGTTGGTGACCAGTTCGCTGACGATGAGTTCGGTGGTGAAGAGGAGGTCCTGCAGCCCCCACGTGGTGAGTTGGCGGGTTGTCCATTCTCGGGCCTCGGAGACGGCGGCAGGGTCGGCCGGGAATTCCCAGTGAGCGGTGTCCTCCGCCGGGACGGCGCGGGTGCGGGCCAGGAGCAGCGTCGCGTCGTCGCGCGGCGCTTGGTCTGTCAGGTCGGCCAGGAGAGCCCGGCCGGTTTCGGCCAGAGCGCGATCCGGACGGCAGGACGCGGCGAGGGCATCCGTCAGGCGCCGCAGGCCTTGGCCGAGATCGCGGTCGTGCTGTTCGACCAGGCCGTCGGTGTAGAGGGCGAGGACGCTGCCCGGCTCGAGGTCGATCGTGGTGGTCTCGTACGGCATGTCGCAGACGGCGAGTGGTGGCCCCGGGGAGATCTGGACGACTTCGGCGGTCCCGTCGGGCCGGATCAGGACGGGTGGCGGGTGCCCGGCACTGGCTATGGCGCACCGCCTGGTGACCGGGTCGTAGACCGCGTACAGGCATGTGCCGCCGACGATGTCGTGGTCGCCGGGTGGGGCTTCGGCCGCGAGGCGCTGGACCAGGTCCGCGATTCGGGTGAGCAACTCGTCCGGTTCGAGTTCCAGGTCCGCGAGCGTCTGGATGGCGGCGCGCAGGCGGCCCATGGTGGCGTTCGCGAGCATACCGTGGCCGACCACGTCCCCGGCGACAAGAGCCAGTCGGAGAGAGGGCAGAGCGATGGCGTCGTACCAGTCGCCGCTGATTTCGGCTCCGCCGCCTGCGGGCAGGTAGGCGCCGGCGGTCTCGGCTGCCGGAGTGTCGGTGGTGGCCGGGGGAAGGAGGAGCTGCTGCAGACCTACGGCCGCCCTGTGCTCGCGCGTGTAACGGCGGGCGTTGTCGATGGCGAGCGCACCCCGTGAGGCGATCTGCTTCATGAGATCCGCCTCGTCCTGGGTGAAGGGGGCGGATCGGCCGCAGCGCCAGGCCGATATGGCGCCGAGCGTGAGCCCGCGGGCATGCAGCGGTGCCACCATCACCGAATGGGCGTCCTTCGGGACGAGATACACGACCAGATGCGGGTCGCTGACCATGGCGATGAAGTCGTCAAGGCTGAAGACGACTGTCTCGCCGTGTCGGAAGCTGCGCAGCAGGGGGTGGTCGGGAAGGGGCGGGACGGGCTCGCCGCGCTTGATGCCGGCCGGCCACACTGCGGTGGCCGGCGCGAGGGCCGCGTTGGCCATGTCTCCACTGCCCGGCTGCTTCGAGGGTTCTTCCCCGTCGAAGACGGAGTGCGCGAGGTCGACTGCGGCGAGATCCCCGAACGCAGGTGCGAGAACGTCCGCAAGGTCCTGTGCAGTGCGCACGACGTCCAGGGATCCTCCTACTCGCTCGGCCACCTCGCGGGCGAGATCCAGATGACGGCGGGCGCGCATCTGGTCGGCGTTGTCGGTGTACAGGGCTGCGACCCCCGTGGGGCGTCCTCGCGTGTCCTCCAGACGGAAGGCGGACAGCGACAGCGTGTGCTGCCGCGCCGGATCGTGCCGCCAGCTCACTTGCTGGTTTCTGCGGACCACTGGGGCACCCGTCTTGAGTACCTGGCGCAGTACTGCCTCGAGGTTCTCGGCGTCCTTGGCGCACAGCACGTCGCTCAGCCGAGCGCCGGGCTGTACTGGACGGCCGTCGAGAGTGCCCGGCGTGGCGTTCGTCTGCACAGTGGTGAGATCCGTGTCGTGTACAGCGATCGTGATCCGGTTCTGTGCGGACAGTGCGCGCAGGAGCGCTGCGCCCTGCTCGTGGTCGGCGACGTGGTGTGTAGGGGCCGCCAGGACGAGGACCTCCGCCGTGCCCTCCACCTTTGTGGTCCGGAAGGTGACATCGATGGTGTCGCCGCACCGGTGCCACAGCCGTACCCGCCCGGAGGCCGGCATCTGCGTGGCGCCGCACAGATTGTCCGGGAGGTCGGCCACCAGTTCCTGCACGGGGCGGCCACAGACCTCCTCGGCGCGGAAGCCGGTCAGGTCCTCTGCTGTCCCGGCCCACCGCACCACCGCGCCTCGAGTGTCGAGCACGGCGGCTGCCAGACCGTCGAAGGCGTGCAACCCGGCGCTGGGACCGGAACCGCTGACGCCCGTCCGTCCTGGGGAGGCGCCTGCCGGGTGGGCGTTCTTGACATTGTCTGTATCCATCTCTGGCTTTCTATACGAGAGCCTGCGGCTCGAGAGATCGGCTTGCTGTGGCGGCCGTCGGCCGCCCGGTCGGCAGCGCGTCACACCGCAACGGCTTTGGAGGGCAGGTCTTGTTCGGCCCAGACGACCTTGCCGTCCGTTGCGGAGCGGGAGCCCCATCTGCGGGACAACTGAGCGACGAGGAAGAGACCGCGGCCGTTCTCGTCGATGATGTGGGGATGACGGGGGCGTGGGTGGCTGGTGTTGCTGTCGGAGACTTCGCAAGTCAAGACCTGGTGCTGGATGAGCCGTAGGCGGATCGGCTCGCCGCTGTAGCGGATGGCGTTGGTGACCAGTTCACTGACGATCAGCTCCACGGTGGTCACCAGATGCGCAAGCCCCCATTCGCTGAGCTGCCGGGCTGCTGCTTGCCGGGCGATGCGGGCGGCGGCCGGTTCGTTCGGCAGTTCCCAGGAGGCGACCTGGGCCGGTTGGAGTCCGCGAGTTCGCGCAAGGAGCAAGGTGACATCGTCGGCCGGGGCCTGAGTCGGCAAGGTCTCGATCACCTGGGAGCACAGGTCCTCCAGGGACGAACCGGCCTCTGCCAGGACGGCGCCCAGGCGGTCCAGGCCCACATCGATGTCGTCGTCGCGGGACTCGACCAGACCGTCGGTGTAGAGCGCGAGCAGAGTTCCCTCGGGCAGTTCCAGTTCCACGGACTCGAAGGGGACCAGACCGAGGCCGAGGCCGAGCGGGGCCCCGGCGGGCATGTCGGGGAAAGTGATATGGCCCTGCGGGTCGATGATCGCGGGCGGGGGATGCCCCGCCCGCGCCATCGTGCACCGCCGGGTGACCGGGTCGTAGACGGCATACACACAGGTGGCGCCCACCACCGCGGGGACCTGGTCCGGAGCGTCGGCATCTTCCTCGCTCAGCCGCCTGACCGTGTCATCGAGGCGTGTCAGCAGTTCGTGGGGAGGCAATTCCATGTCCGCGAGCGTGCGGACGGCGGTGCGCAGTCGGCCCATCGTCGCCGCGGCGTTGATGCCGTGTCCGACCACATCTCCGACGACGAGGGCCACCCGGGCGCCGGACAGCTTGATCACGTCGAACCAGTCGCCCCCAACGCCGTGGTCCATGTCAGCCGGCACATAGCGCGAGGCCACATCGACGGCGGCGCCGCCTCCCACATGGTGGGGGAGCAGGTCGCGTTGGAGCGTCAGGGCCGCGGCGCGTTGGCGAGCGTACTGAAGAGCGTTGTCCAGGCTGAGCGCGGCCCGGGTGACGAGCTCCTCGGCGAGGAGGAGGTCGTCCTCCTGGAACGGCGTCGGCTCCTCGGAGCGGCCGAACACCGCCAGTCCCAGCACACAGCGCCGCGCACGGATGGGTACGACCATCAAAGAGTGGATGCCGCTGTCACGGAGCTTCTGCGTCCGCACCGGGTCGTGGTGGGTCCAGGGGCCTGAATAGGTGTCCAGCACCGATTCCAGGTAAGACCTGCCCGTGCGCAGGGCGGTGGCGAACAGCGAGGTCGGGAAGGGGCGGATCACCTCTTGGCGCACCCACGGCAACTTGAGGAGACCCGGGTCGATGGAGGCCACACCGGCACGGCGCAGCACAGGTGGGCGGCCGTTCGCCTTGCCGGTCCCCGCCGAGGGATCCACGCCGAACGGAACCGACTCCATCAGGTCGACGACTGCGTGGTCGGCCAGCAGGGGCACGGCAAGGTCGGCCAGTTCCTGCCCGGTCCGCATGACCTCGAGGGTGCTGCCGATGCGCGTGCCGGCTTCGCTGAGGATGGCAAGGCGCTCGCGCGCCCGCCGGTTGCCGGTGACGTCCACGCTCATGGAGCACACCGCCACTGCCGTGCCGTCCGCGTCCAGGAGGCAGAAGAACGAGGCCGAGAACGCGTGCTCCCGGCGCCGGTCCGTCGAGGACCACGCCCGGTACTCGTGGACCGTGGTGGTGCCACTCTCCAGTACCTGCCGCATCACCACCTCGAGCGCTTCGGCCTCGACGGCGGGCAGTGAGTCCCGCAGGCGGCGTCCGAACCATCGCTCACGAGGAGTGCCGTGGTGACGCTCCATGACGTCGTTGATCCAGGCACAGCGCAGCTGCGGGTCATAGACGGCGATGCCGATCGGTGCGTGGGCCAGGAGCGACTCCCGCACAGCTCCCTCGGACGCCCCCGAGGACAGGGTGCCGATGTCGGTCACGGACACCAGCCACCGGGTTCCGGCGTCCTGCCCCCACAGCAGCGAGATCCGCAGCGTCATCTTGATGGCGTGGCCGTCGCGGTGGCGGACCGCCACGGTGCCGGACCAGCCCTCTTGGTCACGGCACTGCTCGGCGAACGCCGAAGCACTCGGGGCTTCCTCGGCGGGCGGCAGCACCTGTGCGGCGGACCGGCCCACCACTTCCCCGGCCGAGTACCCGACAAGCTGCTCAGCGGCGTGCGTCCACCCCACCACGGTCCCCTCCGCATCGAGCATCGCTATTGCCGCATCGGGTATCTCTCGGGGGCTCACCGGCTCGGCGAGTGGCGTGCGGTCGGTCATCGTCATCCGGTTCTTCCCATCGGTGCGGACGTGTGTGAGACAGGGTCGGCATGTGCGGCGTCGGCCCGATCTGCGATGGAGCGCGCAACCTCGCCGACGGTTGAGCGGCCACCGGCGCGACATCTGCCAACCTTGGACGACTTTGTCCACTTCTGATGAAATAGTCAGATACGACCGCTTCATCGTCAAGTCGCCCGAATTTGAAATTGCCAGATGTGACCGTACGCGCGCACGCCGTCTCGTCACGCAACCGCGGAGTCGGGATTGGTGGGCCAGGATGGACAGTCGAGGCGGGCAGTGCAATGATGAATTGATCAGAACTGCTGCTCTTATTCATGGAGCATGCCTATGCCAGCTCCACGCAGGAACCGATTCGAACGCCGTCGTGCCGAGACCCGCCAGGCACTCGTCTGCGCCGCACGGCAGATCCTGGCCGAGTCCGGTGGCACCAGCGCCAGCATTCATGCCATCGCGGAGCGCGCGGACGTTGGCCTCGGCTCCTTCTACAACCACTTCACGGGCAAGCCGGACCTGTTCGACGCGGCCGTGGCCGATGCACTGGAGGAGTACGCCCAAGCCGTCGACGAACGCCTGCACGGCGTCGACGATCCCGCCGAGCGCCTCGCTGGGGGCGTGCGGCTCAGCGCGCGCATGGCCGAGTCATATCCGGAGATCATGCAGATCCTGTGCCACAGCCAGCTCGGTCGGATATACGCCGGCAACGGACTGGCTCCGCGCGCGAAGCGCGATGTGGAGCAGGGCATGGCCGCAGGCCGGTTCGCCGTGGTCGACCCGGTGGTCGCCCTGACCGTGCTGAACGGCAGCCTGCTGGCGCTCCTGGAGCTGTGGTGCAACCAGCCCGAGGCCGACAGCGACCAGGCCGCAGGCACGATGGCCGAGATGATCCTGCACATGCTCGGCCTCTCCCCGGATGAGGCCCGAAACCTCGCCCGGCGGCCCCTTCCCGCTGCAGCGTGAAGAGGATCCTGTCGCGCACCGGCCGACCGGCGCCGACTGCGCACCGGTTCCCGCGTTCCCGCCCTGCGTGATGTACCGGGGTGACTGGTCTCTCCCGCCTGCTGTCGCCTCCCCGCAGCCTCAGAGTTGGACGGGCAGGTGGCGGGGTCCGCGGAGCATGGCGTTCTGGCGGTAGGGGGGCGGGTCCTGGACTAGGCGTGCCGTGCCGAGGTGGGGGAGCAGCGCGCCCAGTGCGGCCTGAGCTTCGATGCGGGCGAGGGGGGCGCCGTAGCAGAGGTGAATGCCGCTGCCGAAGCCGAGGTGCTGGTTGTCCGGGCGGGTGGGGTCGAACCGGTCGGGCTCGTGGAACCGCCTGGGGTCGCGGTTGCCCGAGGCCAGCACCAGGACGACGGGTGTGCCTTCGGGGATCGTGGTGCCGGCGACCTCGATGTCGGCGAGGGGGATGCGCTCGCGCATGTGGACCGGGGGCTCGTAGCGCAGCAGTTCCTCCACCGCTTTCGGCAGCAGGTCGGGGTCGCGGCGCAGCTGGTCCAGGTGCTCGGGTTGGCGCAGCAGGGTGAGCACTCCGTTGGCGATCAGGTTGACCGTGGTCTCGTGTCCGGCGATGAGCAGCAGCACGGCGGTTTCCGCGAGTTCCTCCTGGCTGAGCCGCAGGGCCGGGTCCGGCTCGTTGACGAAGGCGGAGAGCATGTCGTCGCTCGGCCGGCCACGGCGCTGCTCGGCGAGGTTCACCAGATACCCGCCCATCTCGATGCGCGCCTGATCGCCCGCCCTGTCCGTCTCGGTGGTGTCCTCTTCGGGCCTGACGTCGGCGGCTGCGACCAGAGCGTCGGACCAGGCCCGGAACAGCGGCTCGTCCTCGTGCGGTACGCCGAGCAGGCGGCAGATCACCGTGACGGGCAGCGGGTAGGCGAAATCGTCGACGACGTCGATCTGCCGGCCCGCCTCGAAGGCCTCCATCAGTTCCTTGGTGCTCTGGTCGATCTCGCCGCGCATGGCATCGACCCGGCCCGGGCTGTGGGGCGGGCCGAAGGGCCGCATGGCCAGGGTGCGCAGCCTGTGGTGCTCGGGGTCGTCGAGCCGCAGGAACGGCGGCTTGTGTGTCGTCTCGCCACGGGCGCGGGGATCGACACTCATCCGCGGGTCGTGGAGCAGAGCGGCGATCTCGTGGTAGGTGCCGACCAGGTAGCTGCCGTCTGCCTGCTGCACCACAGGACCGGTCTCGCGGAGTTCCGCGTACAGCGGGTAGGGGTTGGGGCGGTTTGCGTAGTCAGTGATCCGTGACAGGAGGGTGTCGGCGGTCATGCGTACGGCTCCTCGTGGTGAGGCGGGACGTGGGTCAGCCGGTGGGCTGCACCACGGTCAGGCGGCGGTCGGGCAGGTAACCGGTGAGCGCCACGGTGGGGCCGTGGGACAGCCCCTTCGGGTCCGGCACGTCGGACGGAATCGGGATGTCGGCCGCGATCGCACGGTCCTGGGCGCCGAGCGGAGGCGGGAACGGCGCAGCCGTCTCGATCAGGTGCCGGTAGTAGTCGAGCGACTTGGCCATGTCGACGGTGACGGCGGCGGTGACCCGCCCCTGGTAGCCGTAGACCATTGCCAGACGGCGCGCCTCCAGGGAGCCCTGGGCGATGACCACGTGGTCGGAGTAGGTGGGCACGCCCACCGATTTGATGTTGAGCCCGAACTGGGTCGACCAGAACGACGGGACGGCCAGGTGCGGGCGCTGCAAGGGCCCCGGATTGACCATGTTGTGTGCCGCCACCTCGGCCTGCTCGACCGCGTTTGCCCAGTGTTCCAGAGAGATCATCTGGTAGCCGAACAGCGGGTGGGGGAAGCGGGAGACGTCACCGGCCACGAAGACGTCGTCGGTAACGATCCCGTACATGTTGAAGGCCCGGCATCCGGCGTCGCAGGCGATCCCGCGCGGGCCCGCCGCCAGCCCGGACTCCGCCAGCCACTCGACGTTGCGTACCGCGCCCAGCGCCACGACGCAGAGGTCGGCGTCGAGGCGGCTGCCGTCGGACAGCTCCGCACCGGTGAAGCTGCCGTTCCCACGCAGGGCGGTGACCGTCACCCCGGTGCGCAGGTCCACGCCGTGGTTGCGCTGCATGACGGCCGCGAGCTTCGACAGGGTGCCACCGAGCGCGCCCACCAAGGGTGCGGGGCCGCGTTCGGCGACCGTGACCTCCAGGCCCCGCTCCCGGCAGGCCGAGGCGATCTCCGAGCCGGTGAAGCCGCCGCCGATCACCAGCACGCGCTCCGGCCCGGCGGCCAGCCGCTGGGCCAGTCCCCCGGCGTCCTCGCGGGTACGCAGGGTGAACACCCCGTCCAGGGCGGCTTCCTCCGGGTTGGGCCAGGGCCGCGCGCGGGTCCCGGTGGCGATCAGCAGCCGGTCGTACGGCAGTGACTCGCCGTCCTCCAGCAGCACCTGTTTCCCGAGCAGGTCCACGCCGGTGGCACGAACGCCCAGCCGCCAGTCGGCGTTCGGGTCCTGGCGCATCGGCAGCCCGGTGGTGTCCGCCGACGCCTGCCCGAGCAGCACCTGCTTGGACAGCGGCGGCCGGTCGTAGGGCGGGTGGGGCTCGTCCCCGACCACGGTCAGCGAGCCGGTGAAGCCCTCCTCGCGCAGCGCCTCCGCGGCCCTGAGCCCCGCCAGCGACGCGCCGACGATGACGATGCGGCCGTCCTTGAGGTCACCGGGCACCGGCGCTCACCTCCTCACCGAGGAGGATCGCCTGCACCGGGCACGCCGCCGCGGCCTGGCGCACGCGCTCGACCTGGTCGTCGGGGACGGCCGTGGTGTACAGCAACCCCTCCTCCCCGTGCAGTTGGAACACCTCCGGCGCGAGGAACACGCACTGCGCATAGCCCTGGCAGCGCGTGAGATCCACAACGGTCTGCATCCCCACCACTCCCTCCGTTGTCTCACCCCCTTGTTTCCAGCATGGGGCCGGACCTGGGGTGCCCGCACGCCACGCTCCGGAAATTGCGGGCAGCTCGTCCGCCCCGGGCGACGGCTCAGCTCAGGGCGTGGTCGAGTCCGAGGGCCCGCCGGTGAGGGAAAGGGTGGGTGAACGGCCGGGAAGGGCTGTCGGGTTGTTCGCCGGTGTGGCTGATCTCCTTGGTGCAGAGCCGGAGATGGTTGATGCGGGTGAGCATCTTCTCGAAGGTCGGGCGGACTTCGTCCGGGCGGCCGGCGCGGGCTTGGCGGGGACGTCGGGCTGTACATGCCGCGGCCGGCCGTGCGGGCCGCTTTTCGCCGCCTCGACAGTTCCATACGTCGTATGGTAATCCTGGGAGGGCACTTCCATACGCCGTATGGAAGGGTTCGCTCGGACCACGCCAGGCGCCGCACATCGCCTGCATGCAGTCGATGGTGCAGATCGCACCGATCGGGAAGGAAAGACCATGAAGAGGCTCACGAGGCGCGTCGCTGTCACCGCTTCCTCCGTGGCGGTCGCGGGTGCCGCCGTCCTCGGTGCCGGGGGCACCGCTTCTGCGGCGACTTCTGCATCCGCGCACGTCCCCCCGGCCGTCAGTGTCGACGCCGGCGCCTACCGCTGGGACCACGGTGTCGGCTACCTGCTCGAGCAGGGCTACTCCTGGGACGGGATCCGTGGCTGGCACCACGATGGCCGGGATGAGATCGACGGTCGCTGACCGCCGCCCGGGCGGCCGGCGCTCCGGCGCGGGGGCCGTGCTGTAACGCCTCTTTCTCCGTTGCCTCTTCGCTGCCGGCCCAGCGGCGGTCCGGCGGCGGGAGCCGAGGCAGAGACACCTTGGAGTGAAAGTCGATGGAGTCTTTGAAGACCGTGGTGCAGGGGGTGGCCGTGCAGCTTGTCATCTCGCGCACCTACTCGCTGTCCGTGTGCATGAGCCTGCGTTACGAGCCCACTGATCCCTACGTCGTGCGTGCCGTCTTTTTCACCGACACTGACGAGCCGGTCGAATGGGTCCTGGGGCGTGATCTTCTGGCCGATGGCCTGAAAAGTTCCACAGGCTGCGGGGACATCCGGATCTGGCCGGCCGTTGGCCGTGGTGACCAGGCGATGTACATCGTCCTCGGGTCTCCCGCGGGCACCGCCTTGCTCGAGGTTCCCGTGCAGGACGTCAGAACCTTCCTGGAGAACACGGAGGAGCTGGTGCCACGGGGTACCGAGTCCGGACACATCGACTGGAACCTCGAACTGGCAAACCTGTTCCCGAAAGGCTGAGAGAAGCCTCCCCACTGGTTTACGGACGGGGATCTTTGCCCCGGCCGCAGAAGAGAAGGAAAGAGAGTTCATGTCCCAGTATCAGCTTCGTGTCTACACACTGCGCAGCCCTGAGGCGCTCGTCGCCTACGAGAACATCTGGTCCAAGCACATTCCCGGTATGGCCAAGCACAGGATCGCCACACACGGCGTCTGGACGGTGCCCGCAGCTCCCGGGAGTCAGGCGCCCCAGCTGTACGCCCTCGTTTCCTACCGGGACGCCGACGACGTTCAGGAGCGGCTGGAGGCGTACCTGTCCAGCCCCGAATTCCGCGCAGACATGGAGGGCTTCGACATCGGCCAGATCGTCGACGTGGCCGAGTCCGTGCTGACGCCCACCGCCGACTCACCCTTGCGGTGACAGCTGCCGAGCCGCTCGAAGCCTGCGGCGGCCTCGATCTCGTCCATGCCCGGTGCCGTCCGGCGAGCGCCTTGGCCGAGGTGCGCGGCGTTCTGAGTGGGCGTTCGGTAGGGGATTCCCCCCAACTGTCCAGATCGCTCGGTGGCGGGATGGACCTCGGCTCCATGATCTCGTAGCGGGAGCTGCTACCGAGGCTGTATTCACTATGTGGTGACTGAACGACGGGCGTATCCCTCGGATTTGAAGGACGACCAGTGGGAATTGCCTCGAGCCGTTACTGCTGGAGCGGCGGGCAGCGCGTGCCGAGGGCCGGGAGCCGACCACCGACCTTCGTGAGGTCGTGAACGCGATCCTCTATGTCGCGCGCACCGGCATCGCGTGGCGGTACCTGCCGCACGACCTGCCTCCTCACACAACGGTCTACGGATATTTCTAGGCGTGGGAGGCAGACGGCACCGCCGAGGAGATCCGCGAACGTGGAGGTCGTCTCGCGCGATGCGGAGCAGAAGGGTTTCGTGGTCCAGAAGGTCCGATGGCGTGTGAAGCAGACTTTCGGGATCACGAGCCGGTGCCGGCGCTTGCACCGCGACTGCGAAGCCCTGCCGACACGGTCCCGGTCAATGATCCACTGGGCCATGGTCAACTCCATGACCAGCCGGTTGACCGCAAGCCCGAATCAAATCGGGCAATACCTCCGCCCGAAACGGCCCGCGGCAGCCTGAAACGGTACCGAACACCTCCTAATGACGTTGTCAAGCCGCGACTGTGACAGGGAGTTCGCGTTGGAAGCACCGTCCGTCACGGATCAATGCCCACAGAACG
>NZ_JBFBAS010000022.1:42251-119601 GCF_040682335.1 Streptomyces sp. NPDC051219 | reverse complement strand
CACCCGGATGGCCGACCAACTCGACACCGCCATCGAACAAAACGGCAAAGGCGACCTGGCCGCCCTCCTGACCGGAAACGACACCTGGACCGTCATCGGCTGACGATCCACCGCTCTCCCGAGGCCCGGACTTCCCAGGAGGTCCGGGCCTCGTCGTATGTCCCGCGCGTCGACCTGTCATGACCGTATGGCGATACGGGTATGACATCTGGCCCTCCCGGCGTTACCTTCATGGAATTGGCGTACAGCAGGGCAGGCAGGACAGGAGGGCCCGTGAAGGGGACCGGCGAGCAGCGGGCGGGACTGCTGTACGGCTTCGGCGCGTACGGGATGTGGGGCCTCGTCCCCCTCTTCTGGCCTCTGCTGAAGCCCTCCGGGGCGATCGAGATACTCGCCCACCGCATGGTGTGGTCCCTCGCCGTTGTCGGCATCGCCCTGCTGGCGCTGCGTCGTTGGGCCTGGATCGTGGAGCTGGTCCGGCAGCCCCGGAAGCTGGGGCTGGTCACGATCGCCGCGGCCGTCATCACCGTCAACTGGGGCGTCTACATCTGGGCCGTGAACAACGGGCAGGTGGTCGAGGCGTCCCTCGGGTACTTCATCAATCCACTGGTCACCATCGCGATGGGCGTCCTGCTGCTGAAGGAGCGGCTGCGCAGGGCGCAGTGGGCCGCCGTCTCCATCGGCTTCCTCGCCGTGCTGGTCCTGGGCATCGGCTACGGCCGGCCGCCGTGGATCTCCCTCATCCTGGCGTTCTCGTTCGCCACGTACGGCTTCGTGAAGAAGAAGATCAACATCGGCGGGCTCGAATCCCTGGCCGCAGAGACCGCGGTCCAGTTCCTCCCCGCACTGGGCTATCTGCTGTGGCTGGGCTCCACCGGCTCCGCCACGTTCGGTCCCTCCGGACTGGGCCACGCCGCGCTCCTGGCCGCGACGGGCCTGGTCACCGCCATCCCCCTGGTCTGCTTCGGCGCGGCGGCGATCCGCGTCCCGCTGTCCACCCTGGGCCTGCTCCAGTACCTGGCTCCGGTCTTCCAGTTCCTGCTGGGCATCGTGTACTTCCACGAGGCCATGCCTCCGGAGAAGTGGGCGGGATTCTCCCTGGTGTGGGCGGCTCTGGCCATCCTGACCTGGGACGCGCTGCGCACCGCCCACCGCACCCGGGCGGACGCGCTACGGCTGCCTCTCGAGGCTCCCCTCGTGAGCACCTCGCAGGCGGAGCGCACCCTCCGCGCCGAGCGCACCCCCGCTTCCTGATTCCGTCGGCCGTTCCCTGCGGGTGCGGAGGCCGAAGGACGTGATCAGTGCACCCAGCACCACCATTGCCACCGGCACGGTCAGTGCGGCGCGGAACGCCTCCAGCGTGGACTGCGCGGAGCCGTCACCGCCCGCCGCGGCCAGACCGTACACCGCCGTCACCGCGGAGATGCCGACCGCGGAGCCGAACTGGGTCGCGGTGGCCAGCAGCCCGCCCGCGAGACCCTGCTCCCGCTCCGCGACCCCGTCGGTCGCGGCGATGGTGAGCGGATCGTACGCCAGCGCGAACGCGGTTCCGGTGACGTACGCCCGCTGCGGTCTCGTACGCGGCGCCCTTCTCCGGCGAGAGCCGCGCACCCTCACCCAGCCGAGTGCGACGCCCGCCGGGCTCGCGATGAAGTCCCACACCTCGGCAGGTGGACGGGGCAGTGTCTTCGAGACGCCGATCTCCCAGCCGGCGTCCCGGGTGAGTCCTGTGGGCATCAGCTCTCTCCTTCCTCTCCTTCGTACTGCCGTGCCCGGTGCGCCCGGACCTTGTTGCGATTGCCGCAGCGCTCCATCGCGCACCAGCGGCGGCGGCCGGGGCGCGAGGTGTCGACGAACAGCAGCGAGCAGTCGTGCGAGCCGCATTCGCGGATGCGGTGGGCGTACGGGCCGGTGATCAGGTCCACCGCGTCCCGTGCGACGGCCGACAGAAGTTGGGTGCCGGTGGCTCCGGGGACCCAGTCGCGGGTGCCGTCCGGTGCGATCCGGGGCGCGGGCGGTTCCTGAGCGGCGGCCGCGTTGACGACCGCCAGGCTGGAGGGACACAGCGGCCGGCCGTGCGCGCGGTCGCCGGCGAGCTGCCGTATGGCGTCCCGGAGGGCGCGGGCCGCGGCGACCTCCTCGGCGTCCACGACCGGGTCCAGGCCGTTCGGCAGCCTGCTTTCCCCGGCCCATCGCACCATGTCGGCGGGGTCGTGCAGCACCTCGTAGCGCGCCAGAGCCCCCGGGCCTCCGGTGGGCAGCAACTCAAGGCTCAGCGCACCGGGGTCGAAGAGATAGGGACGCCCTTCCGGGGTGCGAAGGGTCAGTCCCGTTGCGGCGTCGCTCATGTAACCACTATAACTGGTTAGCATGACTCTGCACTGGAAACTCGTGATCGACGCATCCGACCCGCACGCGCAGGCCGACTTCTGGGCCGCGGCCCTGGGCTACGAGGTCGAGGACAACAGCGCTCTTATCGAGCGTCTCCGCCAGTACGACGCGGTGCCCGAGGGATCGACAGTGGAGTCGCACGGCCGCGCCGCCTGGCGCGATTTCGCCGCCGTCCGGCATCCGGACGACTCGTACGAGGAGGACAGCGGATCGGGCCTCGGGCGCCGACTGCTGTTCCAGCGCGTACCGGAGGGGAAGACGACCAAGAACCGGCTCCACCTCGACCTGCACGTCGGAGAGGAGCGCCGGGACGCGGAGGTCGCACGTCTGACAGAACTGGGGGCGACCGTTCTCTACAAGGCGGAGGAGCCCATGGGGGAATGGACGACGATGGCCGACCCCGAGGGGAACGAGTTCTGCGTGGAGTGAGCCGGGCCTGGCCCCCGAACGCGCCCAGGGCGTACTTTCCGGATCTTGCCAGCCGATCCGGAAAGTACGCCCTGGTTCGCAATCCGAACATCGATGACCGGTTTCCGCTCTTGACGGAGAGTCAGACTCTCGCTGAACATCAGGCACGCACTGCCGCACCAACAGCGTGAGCAGTTTCAGCAGTTAGCACAGCTCCAACGCCCTGTGACACCGCCGTCGCAGGGCGTCTCGCACGTTCCGTCCTGTCCCCGTACGGAATTCGGAGCCCCCACATGACTCTCTCCGTCTCCAGACGCATGACCGCAGCCGCCGCACTCGCAGTCGCGGGTCTGCTCGCCTCCGGCGCCCCCGCGGCAACAGCCGGACCCGCGGCCGCCGTTGCCGCGCCCGACATACCGATCGCCAACGTCAAGGCCCACCTCACCCAGCTCCAGACCATAGCCACCAGCAACGGCGGCAACCGCGCCCACGGTCGGGCCGGCTACAAGGCCTCCATCGACTACGTGAAGGCCAAGCTGGACGCCGCCGGGTTCACCACGTCGCTCCAGACGTTCACCTCGAGCGGCGCCACCGGCTACAACCTGATAGCGGACTGGCCCGGCGGTGACCCCAACTCGGTCCTGATGGCGGGCGCCCACCTCGACTCGGTGTCCTCCGGCGCCGGCATCAACGACAACGGGTCGGGCTCGGCCGCCGTGCTCGAGACCGCGCTGGCCGTCTCGCGCGCACAGCTCCAGCCGACCAAGCACCTGCGGTTCGGCTGGTGGGGCGCGGAGGAACTGGGGCTCGTCGGCTCCAAGTACTACGTCAACCAGCTGTCGGCCACGGAGCGTTCGAAGTTTTCCGGGTACCTGAACTTCGACATGATCGGCTCTCCCAACCCCGGGTACTTCGTCTACGACGACGACCCGGCCATCGAGAAGACCTTCAAGGACTACTTCGCCGGCGTCGGCGTCCCCACCGAGATCGAGACCGAGGGCGACGGCCGCTCGGACCACGCGTCGTTCAAGAACGTCGGCATACCGGTCGGCGGCCTCTTCACCGGCGCCAGTCGTACGAAGACCGCCGCCCAGGCGCAGAAGTGGGGCGGCACCTCCGGTCAGGCCTTCGACCGCTGCTACCACTCGTCCTGCGACACCACGACGAACATCAACGACACCGCGCTCGACCGCAACAGCGACGCGATCGCCCACGCCATCTGGACGCTGGGCACCGAGACGCCCGTACCGCCCGGTGACGTCTACGAGAACACGGCCGATGTCGCGATCCCGGACAACGGCGCCGCGGTGACCTCCACCGTCACGGTCTCGGGGCGGACGGGCAACGCGCCCGCCACCCTCAAGGCCGGGGTGGACATCAAGCACACCTGGCGCGGCGACCTGGTCGTGGACCTGCTCGCCCCGGACGGGACCGCGTACCGGCTGAAGTCCTCCAGCTCGAACGACTCCGCGGACAACGTGATCGCCACCTACACGGTGAACGCGTCCGCCGAGGCCGCGAACGGCGACTGGAAGCTGCGCGTCCAGGACGTGGCGGCACAGGACACCGGCAAGATCGACAGCTGGAAGCTCAC
Source organism: Streptomyces sp. NPDC051219 (assembly GCF_040682335.1). NCBI lineage: Bacteria > Bacillati > Actinomycetota > Actinomycetes > Kitasatosporales > Streptomycetaceae > Streptomyces > Streptomyces sp. NPDC051219. The sequence continues at coordinate 115,208 of NZ_JBFBAS010000022.1, read as the reverse complement.
CTTCTGATATTCCGCCGGAAACACCGAAGCAGCCCGGTTCCGGCCGCTTGAGTCCGCCGCCCCGTCGCCCCGCCGCCCGTCGGTACCGGGGCGGCGGGGTCGGTCGCGTCCTGCTACTTCGCCTCGTTCGCGGCCTTCACCAGCGCGTCCTTCGTGACCGCACCGACGTAGACCTTGCCGTCGTCCGTCATCAGAGCGTTGACCAGGCGGGTGGAGAACACGGTGCCGGAGCCGAACTTGCCCGTCACCTTGTCACCCAGCGAGTCCAGGAACGCCCCGGCCTCCGGCGGAACGTCGCCGCCCTTCCCTGACGGGACACCCTCGCCGCCCGGGGAGCTGATCTCGGCGATCGCGGTCCAGCCCCCGCCGATGACGTTCATGCCCTCGAAGTCCTCGAAGCCGCCGAAGCCGCCGAACTCCCCGAGCCTCTCGAGGTCCTTCGCGCCCTTCTCCCGCTCGGCGGCCGACTCGTCCGCCTCGGTCACCTTCACACCCTTGGGCGGGCTGAACGCGAACGTCTCCGCGGACGGCTTGCCGAAGTCGACCTTGGTGAAGCCCGCGTCGATCGCGGCCTTGCCGCCCCCGCTCGGCGTGAGCGTGAACTTGAGAGGGACGCCGTTCTCCGCGTCCACCGCGACCTTGATCGAATCGATCGTCGAGCCGGCCTGCTTGGGCTTGATGACCAGCTGGTAGGCGTCCCGGCCGGCGACCTGCGCCGTACCGCCGACGGTCACCGACGTGGTCTCGTCGACGGCCTTGAGCGCCTCTTCGGCCAGCGCCTTCGGCGAGCTGGGCACCCCCTCCGGGAGCTTCTCGTCGTGCGTGCCCCGCTCGCCCTTCTTGCCGTGCTCGCCGGCAGGGGCCTTCGCGTGGAACGCCTCCATGGACTTGCTGTCGTATCCCCAGACGTCGTCGCCGTTGTGAATGAGGCTGTACTCGGAGCCGTCTCCCAGGACGGTGATCTTCTGCCGGTCCGGGCCGTCGGCGGCCACGCGCAGCGTGTGGGTGCCGGAGGCGAGCTCCATCAGCTTCTCTTCGGGCGCCGCGGACGAGCCGGAGGCGTCGTCGGAAGCGCCCAGGCCGGAGGCCAGGCCACCCAGGGAGGGGAAGCCGAGATCAGTCTTGATCTTCACCGTGCCGGAGAGCTGCTCGGTCTCCGATGCGGCGATCTTCTCGATGAGTTGTTGTGCCGAGATCTTCGGCAGGTCGGGGTCGCTGTCGGAAGCAGCAAGCGCCGGGACGAGCCCGATGGTCGCCGCCGCCACCCCTGCCACCGCGACCGGGACGGCGTAGCGTGCTGCCTTGCGGCGGCCCGCCACGGGCCTCGTACCCTCGTCGGTGCTTGTAGTGGGACTGTTCGGTGCCATGGTGTGCCCTACCTCCGTGGTCGGTGCTTACTATCTGACCAAATCGGCCGGGCCGTGGCGTCAGACCCCGGGATCAACTACGCGTACTGCTCTGGGATGACAAAAGGCGGCGCCGCCTCCCCCGTCCAGTAGGGGAAGCTGCGCGTACCTGACACCCCGTAGGGGATCGACGCCGGAGTCGGCGCTGCAGTCAGCTCTGGATGAAGACGTAGTCGGCCTGGTACGGGACCGCCGTGACGGCGCCGGCTTTGCAGGTACCGGCCGGGGCGACGCCGCCGACCGTGTTCAGCCGCAGGATCTCGGTGGTGTCCGCGAACAGCCCGCGCTTCTTGCCGGACTGGGTGGCCTGGATGTCCAGCTCCGGGATGTTCCCCTCGCCGTTCGGGGTCCTGGCGATCAGCTTGCCGGTGACGGCGCTGCGGTCGGGGGCGCTCCACTGCGGCGTGCCGGAGTTCGGAGCCACGAAGGAGTGGGCGATGTGGCCGCCGAGCACGGCCCGTACGTCGCGCTGGAGGAAGGCGAACTTGCCGTCCTCGCCCTTCTTGCACTCGTAGATCTGCTTGCCCTGGACGACAGACGCTTGAAAGTTGTCGAGCGCGTCCGCGAAGTCGAACGGGTCGGTCACCCCGTGGAACTGGCCGCGGACGGCGCCGCCCGGGAACTCGGCGGTGTGCAGATTGGCGTAGAAGCCGGTCGGCCGGGCCTTGAAGGCGTCGAGCAAGGCCGTGTTCTCGACCTGCACAGTGCCGGTGGCCGTTCGCCACCCGCCCTTCCCGTGCTTGCCGAGCTTGCCGAGCTTGCCCGTGAAGTCGATCTTTACGCCGCCGTTGCTGCCCTTGGCGCCCTGGTGGATGTGGAGGGCCGTCGGCCGGTCCGTACCACGCCACTTGACCGCGAAGGACACCTGGTCGCCCTTGACCTGGATGAACTCCAAGGCCGCGCCGTCCTTGTCCCCGGCGGCCGGGCCGCCCTTCACCGGCACCTCGTTGGCACCGTTCAGGCTCGCGGCGAACAGGGCGACGCCCGATCCGCCGGTCGCCGGCCCGCCGCTGTGCGCGAAGGCGGGCAGGACGGCGAGTGTGACGCCGGCTGCCGCCGCGACAGCGGTGGTCCCGATGGCAAGAGCCTTACGCCGAGGGTTCGCGATGCCGCTCATGATGTGGTTTCTCCCCGTACCTGCCGCCAACGCCCAGTGCGTTAGCTTCTGGGCATGAGTACGGAACGCATCCAAGGAGGTACTCAACGCAACGCTGTGACCTGAGTCACAATCTGCGGACTGAACGGCAAGACCCCCTCCGCCGTACTTGTCGGCAGGAAGCAGCGGGCTACCGAATCCCCCATGAGAAGCCCGCACAAGCGAGAGGGATCCGTCGCGAGCAGCGGCCGCGACGGATCCCTCTCTCATATCCCTGGGAGGTGAGTGACACGTGACTCCCGACAACCCGCATGTGTATGTCGGCGCCTACATCCTGGGCGTTCTGGACGACGAGGACCTCGCCTGGTTCCCCGCCCACCTCGCCGGCTGCGACCTCTGCGAGGAGCTCGCCACGGGACTGTCCCCCGTCGAGCAGATGCTCGCCGCGCTGGGTCCGGCGATCAGCCCGCCCGGTGGACCACCGCGTCGCAAAGCTCCTCGAGCGCCGACTTCGCAAAGCACTCGGGAAGCGGCGCCAAAGTAGCCCGCGCCTCCTCCGCGTACCGGATGGTGTCGCGGCGGGCCTGTTCCAGAGCGGGATGGGTCCGCAGCCGGCGCAGCACCTCGGCGAGGAGAGCGTCGTCAGCGAGGTCGCCGTCCAGCAGCTCGACGAGTTCCAGGTCGGCCGGGTCGCCCTGCGCGGCGGCCCGCGCCCGCAGGTGCAGGACCGGCAGCGTGGGGATGCCCTCGCGCAGGTCGGTGCCCGGGGTCTTGCCCGACTCGTGGGAGTCGGACGCGATGTCGAGTACGTCGTCGGCGAGCTGGAAGGCGGTGCCGAGCCGCTCCCCGTACTGGGTGAGGATGTTGACGACGGACTCGTCCGCGCCGGACATCATCGCGCCGAAGCGCCCGGACACGGCGATCAGCGAGCCCGTTTTGCCGGAGATCACATCGAGGTAGTGCTCGACGGGGTCACAGCCCTCGCGCGGGCCGGCCGTCTCCAGGATCTGGCCGGTGACCAGGCGTTCGAACGCCTCTGCCTGGACGCGTACGGCCTCCGGCCCGAGGTCGGCAAGGATGTGGGAGGCCCGGGCGAAGAGAAAGTCTCCGGTGAGGACCGCGACCGAGTTGCCCCAGCGGGCGTTGGCGCTGTCCACCCCGCGGCGCACGTCCGCCTCGTCCATCACGTCGTCGTGGTAAAGGGTGGCGAGGTGCGTCAGCTCGACGACGACGGCGGACGGCACGATGCCGGGCGCGTAGGGGTCTCCGAACTGGGACGCGAGCATCACCAGCAGCGGCCGGAACCGCTTGCCGCCTGCGCGGACGAGATGCTGCGCGGCCTCCGTGATGAACGGGACCTCACTCTTGCAGGCATCGAGCAGCCCCTCCTCGACAGCGGCCAGACCGGCCTGGACATCGGTCTCAAGAGCCTGGTCCCGCACGCTCAGTCCGAACGGCCCGACGACGGTCACGAGGGGTACTCCTGTCTGCTGACGATCACACGGATTGTCGATGTGTCGCTGCCATCACTCAAGTCAGCGTATCCGGTCCACTTTCGATCACCGTGAGCGCCTGCCCGTCACCTCACGAGCGCAGCGCGATCAGCCCCGGTATGTTCTTGATCAGCTCATACGATCAGGGGTAGGGCCTTTGTCCCGAACCGAGACCGGCGCAGGCGTACCGTCCACCGAGGTGACCCCATGCCCAGGATCCGCACCGACTTCCCGTACGAGACGACCCGCGAGGACGTCCGGATCCCACTCTCCGACGGGACCAAGCTGTACGCCCGGGTCTGGCGTCCGGCCGTCGACGAGCCCGTACCGGCGCTGCTGGAGTATCTGCCGTACCGCCTCGGGGACTGGACCGCGGCGCGCGACTGGCAGCGGCATCCCTGGTACGCCGGTCACGGCTACGCCTCAGTCCGTGTCGACGTGCGCGGCCACGGCAACAGCGAGGGCGTCCCGGGCGACGAGTATTCGGCGGTCGAGCTCGCCGACGGCGTCGAGGTGGTCGACTGGCTGGCCGCCCGGCCGTGGTGCGACGGCCACGTCGGCATGTTCGGCATCTCGTGGGGCGGCTTCAACAGCCTCCAGATCGCGGCCCTCGCGCCGGAGCCGCTGAAGGCGATCGTGACCGTCTGCTCGACCGACGACCGGTACGACAACGACGTCCACTACATGGGGGGCTCGGTCCTCGCGGTGGACATGCACGCCTGGGCGGCCACCATGCTCGCGTTCGTCTCCCGGCCGCCCGACCCCGAGCACGTCGGCGACGCGTGGCGGGACATGTGGCTGAACCGACTCGAGCAGGTCGAGCCCTTCATCCACACCTGGCTGGCCCATCAGACCCGGGACGACTACTGGCGGCACGGCAGCGTCAGCGAGGACTACTCCGCGATCAAGGCGGCGGTACTGGCCGTGGGCGGCTGGCACGACCCGTACCGCGACAGCGTGCTGCGCCTGGTCCAGCATCTTCCGGACGACCGGGTGCGGGGAGTGATCGGTCCGTGGTCGCACCAGTACCCGGACCGCGGGCTGCCGCCGGGGCCGGCCATCGGCTTCCTCCAGGAGACCCTGCGCTGGTGGGACCAGCACCTCAGGGGAAAGGACACAGGGATCATGTCCGAACCCCTCCTCCGCTCCTGGATCAGCGAGTCCCATCCACCCGCCACCAGCTACCCCGAGCTGCCGGGCCGCTGGGTGGGTGACGAAGCCTGGCCGTCCCCGCACGTGACCACGGTCCCGTACGCCCTCCAGGGCGCCCCCATGCCGGTGGACTCCCCGCAGTACACCGGCCTCGACGCCGGCCGGTTCCTCTCCTTCGGCAGCGACGCGGACATGCCGCCCGACCAGCGCGAGGAGGACGCCCGGTCGGCCTGTTTCGAGTTCCCGGTGCCGCCGGACTCCCGCATCGAGATCCTGGGCCGCCCACGGGTCCGGCTGCGGCTGCGCTGCGACGTCCCGTCCGGCCAGGTGATCGCCCGGCTCTGCGACATCGCGCCGGACGGCTCCTCCACCCTGGTCACGCGCGGCGCGCTGAACCTATCCGCCCGCCAGGGCCGCGACCGGGCGGCGTCCTGGCCGCCGGGCGCGACCGAGAACGTCGCCTTCGAGCTGAACGCCATCGGCCACGCCTTCCCGCCGGGCCACCGCATCCGCCTGGCGCTCTCCTCCGCGTACTGGCCCTGGCTCTGGCCGCAGCCGGACACCGGCGGCTGGGTCCTGGACCCGGCGGCGAGCGTCCTGGAACTGCCGGTGCGTGCGCCGACGGCCGACGCGATCACGTTCGAGGAACCGGAACACGCCGAACCGCTGGGCGTGGCCGCCATGGCGTACAGCCCGGCGACCCTGGACGAGCAGCGTCCCGAGCGGCTGGTGGTACGGGATGTCGCGAGCGGGGAGTGGCGCCTCGAGGTCGACCCGCGCTGCGGCGGGAAGCGGGTCTACCCGGACGGACTCGAGTTCACCGAGGAAGCGCTGGAGACCTACACGATCAAGGAGCGCGCGCCGCTCTCGGCGCGCACCCGCTCGGACTGGAAGATCCGCCTGCACCGCCCGGAACTCGGCTGGGACACCCGGATCGAGACCCGCTCGGAAATCAGCTGCGACGCCGCCGACTTCATCACCTCCAACGAGGTGGCCTGCCGGGACGGCGAGGAGGTCGTGTTCCACCGGACCTGGGAGAAGCGCATCCCCCGCACGGCGGGGTGATCCGGCCGGTGCTCAGGGGAACAGCCGTTCCAGGACCACCGCCACGCCGTCGTCCTCGTTCGACAGGGTGATCTCGTCCGCCACCGCCCTGAGTTCCTCGTGCGCGTTGGCCATCGCCACCCCGTGAGCCGCCCACCGGAACATCGGGATGTCGTTCGGCATGTCCCCGAAAGCGATGGTGTGGCGGCCGGAGAAGCCCAACTGCCCTGCCGCCAGAGCCAGCCCGCTCGACTTGTCGATGCCCAGCGGCTGCAGCTCCACCGTGTGCTTGCCCGCCATGGTGACGTTCACCAGATCTCCGACGACCGCCCGGGCCGCCCGCGTCAGTTCGTCGTCGTCAAGCTCCGCGTGCTGCATCAGCACCTTGTTGATGGGGGCGGACCAGAGCTCGTCCCGGCTCGCGACCCGTACGGTCGGCAGATGGCTGTGCCACATCAGGTAGCCCGGCCCTATCAGCATCTCGGCGTCGACGCCCTCGCGGTTCACCGCCGCGTACACCTCGCCGATCTCCGCCTCGATCTTCGCCAGCGCCAGGTCCGCCAGCTCCCGGTCCATCGGTACGGAGGAGACCAGCCGGTCGGCCGCCGCGTCGTACACCTGCGCGCCCTGCCCGCACACGGCCAGCCCGCGGTAGCCGAGCCCGTCGAGCAGGTACCGCACTTGGGGGACCGGGCGGCCGGTGACCACGATGTGTTCGGCGCCGGCCTCGCGTGCGGCGGCGAGCGCGGCGCGTGAGCGGGCCGAGATCGATTCCCCGGCGGATCCGCCGCCCAGCAGGGTGCCGTCCAGGTCGGTGGCGATGAGGGAGTACGGAAGAGCGCGGGTCACGGCGACAAGGATGTCACTCCCGCCCCGGGCGGCGCCGACGTAACGTGTCGTCCAACACCGCTCGACCGGGGGACACCACCTCCGGCACCCGTGGAAAGGCGAGGCAGCACCCCATGCCCGAGCAGAGCCCGCTCGACATCGCCGAGGGCGATCCCTTCGGTCCGCACAACCTCCCGTACGGCGTCTTCTCCCTCAGGGACACCCCGGACGACCGGCCCCGGGTCGGCGTCCGCATCGGCAGCCATGTGCTGGACGCCGGGGCGGCGGCCGCCGCGCTGGGCTCACCGTACGGCGCGCTGCTGGCACAGCCGACGCTCAACCCGCTGCTCGCTGCCGGGCGCACGGCCTGGCGGGACGTCCGCCGCGCACTGACCGCGTGGGTCACCGTGCCCGCGCACCGGCCGGTGATCGAGCCGCTGCTCTACCCGCTCACCGAAGTGACGCTGCACCTGCCGTACGAGGTCGCGGACTATGTGGACTTCTACGCGAGCGAACACCACGCGACCAACGTCGGCCGCATGTTCCGCCCCGACGGGGACGCCCTGACGCCCAACTGGAAGCACCTGCCGATCGGTTATCACGGACGGGCGGGCACGGTCGTCGTCTCGGGAACGGACGTGGTACGCCCGTCGGGCCAGCGCAAGGCTCCCGCCGACCCGGCCCCCGTCTTCGGCCCGTCGGTCAAGCTCGACATCGAGGCCGAGGTCGGCTTCCTCGTGGGTGCCCCCTCCGAGCTGGGTACCCCGGTGGCTCTGGGGGACTTCCGCGAGCACGTCTTCGGACTGTCGCTGCTCAACGACTGGTCGGCGCGGGACATCCAGGCCTGGGAGTACGTGCCGCTCGGCCCGTTCCTCGGCAAGTCCTTCGCGACCTCCGTCTCCGCCTGGGTCACCCCGCTCGAGGCCCTGGACGCGGCGCGGGTGGCGCCGCCGGCCCGCGACTTCCCTCTCCTCCCGTACCTCGACGACTCGGCCGAGGGGGAGCCCGGCGGCTTCGACCTGAACATCGAGGTCACGATCAACGGGCACGTCGTCGCGAACCCGCCCTTCTCGTCCATGTACTGGACCGCGGCCCAGCAGCTGACCCATATGACGGTGAACGGCGCGTCCCTGCGCACGGGAGACCTGTACGGCTCCGGAACGGTCAGCGGCCCGGAGACCGAGCAGCGCGGCTCCCTGCTGGAGCTGACCTGGAACGGCCGCGACGCGCTGGACCTGCCGGACGGCAAGCGGACGTTCCTCGAGGACGGCGACGAGGTCACCATGACGGCCTGGGCCCCGGGCCCGGACGGCACGAAGGTCGGTCTGGGCGAGGTGACGGGGCGAATCGTGGCCGGAAGGCGGTCATAAGCCGGCCGTCATGAGCCGGCCGTCATGAGCCGGCCGTCATGAGCCGGCCGTCATGACCCGTGGGCGCCGGGACGGCCTGCTCGCCGCGGTGCTGCCGCTCGTCCCGGTGCTGCTCCCGGCCGGCTGCGTCGACGCGGCGACGGGCCGGTCCGCGGAGCACGGCCCGTCCTGAGACCGAGTGGCAGATCTTCCATCTCTGCGCGTGAACGAGCAGGTCAGCGAGGTGCGCGTGCCGGGTGGAGGTGGCGCAACACTCTGGCAACACCACCGCGGGGGAAGCGTCGGTATGGTCCACGACATGCCTGCCGAACGTATCCGTGAGCACACCGTCCCGGTCGCCGCAGCGCGCCGCCGGCGGCTGCGCGCGGATCAGGCGCGGCAACTCGCCGACCTGCTGCGTCACCAGATTCTGGCGCGCGGCTTCCCCAGCGGCGTACTGCCGCTCGAGGACGCCATCGGTACCGACTACCGGGTGTCGCGCAACACCGTCCGCCAGGCCCTGGACCTGCTGCGTGCGGAGCAGCTGATCGACCGGCTGCCCGGCGTCGGCACCGTCGTTGTCTGCGAGAAGTACCCGCACGGCCTGGACCGGTTGCAGGGTCTCGCCGAGACGCTGCACGAGCACGGGCAGGTCAGCAACGAGGTACGTACGGTCGGACCCGTCGCCGCGCCGGCTCCGGTGGCCGGCCGTCTGCACATCCCCGAGCACACCGACGTGCTCTACATCGAGCGGCTGCGACGGCTGAACGGCCTGCCGCTCTCCCTCGACCTCACCTACATCCCGATGGACATCGGCGCCGGACTCCTGGGCTGCGACCTGGAGAACACCGATGTCTTCCGGCTGCTGGAGTCCCTCACCGGGCAGCCGCTGGGCACCGCCGAGATCACCCTCGAGGCCGTCAACGCCGACGCGCACTCGGCTGCTGTGCTCCAGGCGCCCCGCGGCGCGGCCGTGCTGATGCTCGAACGGCTCACCCGTCTTTCCGACGGCCGTCCCGTCGACCTGGAGTTCATCCGGTTCCGCGGCGACCGCATCACGATGAGCGGGCTGCTCCACCGGTCCCGCTGACCCCACCCGCCACCCCTTACGGACCCTTCCGGGAGACAGCCATGCCTCTGGCCCCCCAGCGTGCCGACGTGCCCGTGACCATCGACGAGTCGAAGTGCATCGACGGCTGCACGCTCTGCGTCGACATGTGCCCGCTCGACTCCCTCGCGATCAACCCGGACAGCGGCAAGGCCTACATGCACGTGGACGAGTGCTGGTACTGCGGCCCGTGCGCCGCCCGCTGTCCCACCGGCGCGGTCAACGTCAACATGCCCTACCTGCTCCGGTGAGAGGTCCGAACTCCCATGACACGCAAAGCACTTACCGCGGCCGCCCTCGGCGCCGCCCTGCTCGTACCGCTCGGGACCGGCTGCGGCGGTGACGCGAGCGCCGAGGGGGACGGCAGCACCGTCACGGTCACCGTCGGCTACCAGTCCAAGACGATCAACACCGTCACGGCGGGCACGCTGCTGCGCTCGCTCGGCTACTTCGAACGGGAACTGCGCGAGCGCGGCAGGCGGGACGGCGTCACATACAACGTGAAGTGGCAGGACTACGCCACCGGCGCGCCCATCACCGCCCAGATGACCGCCGGGAAGATCGACATCGGCTCGATGGGCGACTTCCCCCTGCTGATCAACGCCGCCCGCGGCACGCAGCTGAACCGGCCGACCAAGCTGGTCTCGGTGACCGGCTACAACCTTCGCGGCGGACTCAACACCGTGGTCACCGCGCCGGACTCGAAGCTCACCTCACTGACGGACCTGCGCGGAAGGAAGGTCTCCACCAGCGTCGGGTCCGCCGCCGACGGCACGCTCGTACGGGCACTCCAGCGGGCGGACATCGACCCCGAGAAGGACATCCGCAAACTCAACCAGCAGCCCGCGGTCGGAGCTTCCGCCCTTCAGGCGGGCAGCGCCGACGCGCTCTCGCAGTTCGTCGCCTGGCCGGGACTGCTCGCGTTCCAGGGGCGCGCGAAGGCGCTGTACGACGGCGCCGAACTGAACCTCCCGACATTCCACGGGGTCACCGCCCGCGAGGAGTTCGCGGACCGGCGGTCCGCAGTGCTGGAGGACTTCCTGCGCGCGCAGGGCGAGGCCACCGCGTACCTGCGCAAGAACCCGGTCGCGGCGGCGGAGTCGGTCGCCCGGTCCACCGGTCTGCCCGCCGAGGTCGTCTACCTCTACAACGGCGCGAACGGTATCGCCACCTTCGACCCCACCCTCAAGCCCCAGTTGGTGGCGGCCCTGAAGAAGGACGTGCCGGTGCTGCGCTCGGCGAAGCTCGTCGGCGACGTGGACGTGGACGGCTTCGTCGACGACCGGTACGTCAAGCGAGCCCTCGGCAGCGGCTACCGGAAGGCACTCGCCGCCGTCCCCGCCGCCGCGCGGAGCGAGGTGTGGCTGAAGGGCCGGACAGTCACCCAGAGCTTCGCCACCCCGGCCGAACTGCTGAGTCACGTGGCCAGGAACCGGGACGGCGTCCGCGCCGCGTACGTCCCGGACGCCACCACCGGAACCCTCTGGTTCGCCGACAAGGCGGTCTGGGTCACCACTGACGGCACCGGCGGCAAGGACCTGCTGCCCTTCGTCACCGAGTCGGCTGCCCGTTCGTACATCGCCGGCCACCCGGGCGCCCGTGTCCTGCCCTACGCCCAGGCCCTGGAACAGGCGTCATGACCGGCTCGGCCGCACTCCGAACACTTTCGCTGGCCGCCGCGCTGGGCGTCTGGCAGCTTCTCACCGCGTTCGACATCAACCTCTGGCTGCGGTTCGAGCAGTTTCCGACGGTCACGGACGTCGCCCGGGAGTTCGGCGAACGGATCGGCAGCGGCGCGTACTGGCAGGACCTCACCGACAGCCTGACCCGGATCGTCACCGGGTTCGCGCTGGCCGCGGTCCTCGGCATCGCCGTCGGCACCGCGATCGCACGCTCCCGGCTCGCCGCCGACCTGCTCGGGCCGGTACTCGAAGTCCTGCGCCCCATCCCGGCGATCGCCCTGGTGCCGGTGGCGATCCTGCTCTTCCCCAGCAATGAGCAGGGCATCGTCTTCATCACCTTCACCGCCGCCTTCTTCCCGGTCCTGGTCTCCACGCGCCATGCGGTGCGCGCCCTGACCCCGGTCTGGGAGGAGGCGGTGCTCACCATGGGCGGCGGCCGGTGGCGGGTGCTCGGCTCTGTGGTGCTGCCGGGCGCGCTGCCGGGCATCCTCGGCGGGCTCTCGGTCGGCATCGGCGTCTCGTGGATCTGTGTGATCTCCGCCGAGATGATCTCCGGCGAGTACGGTGTGGGCTACCGCACCTGGCAGGACTACACCGTCGTCGACTACCCCGGCGTGTTCGTCGGCATGGTGACGATCGGCGTCCTCGGCTGGCTCACGTCCACCGCCGTGGAACTGCTCGGCCGCCGCGTGACGCGGTGGCTGCCGTGCACGGAGTCCCAGCCCCAGGCCGGGTCCCGGCGTGCCGCCGCGGTGCCGACCCGGGAACGGGTGGGGGCATGACACCGCCGGGGCGGGCGGTCCGCCGCCCCGGCGACCGCGAGCGCCCGCCTCCCAGCCCGCACCCCGGTAGCCGACCCACCGTCGTGCCGGCCGCCCAGCGTCCCCCTCGCGAAAGGACTTCGCCATGACCGCTTCGCCGAAGACGCTCTCCCGCCCCACCGGGGCACCACGCGCCGGCGGCACTCGCCTCACCCTGCGCGGGGTCTCCCTCGGTCGGGCCGGGGCCGCCGTCCTCGACGGGGTCGACCTCGACGTCGTACCCGGCGAGATCCTCGCCGTCGTCGGCCCCTCCGGCTGCGGAAAGTCCACGCTGCTGCGCACCCTCGCCGGGCTCCTGCCACCGCTCGCCGGGCAGGTCACCCAGGACGGTGAACCGATCACGGAGCCCCGCGCCGAGCGGGCGCTCGTCTTCCAGGACGACGCTCTGCTGCCCTGGCGGACCGTACGGGCCAATGTCGAACTCCCGCTCGCCATCAGGGGAGCCCCGCGACAGGAACGCCGCCGCCGGGCCGATGCCTGGCTCGAGCGGGTCGGCCTGGCCGGCCACGGGCCGAAGCTGCCGCACCGGCTGTCCGGCGGACAGCGGCAGCGCGTCCAGCTCGCCCGCGCACTCGCCGCCGAGCCGCGTGCCGTGCTCATGGACGAGCCGTTCGGAGCCCTGGACGCCCAGACCCGGTCCGGAATGCAGCAGCTGCTGGTCGAGGTGCTCCAGGGCACGGGCGCCACGGTCGTCTTCGTCACCCATGACGTGGACGAGGCGCTCTTCCTCGGCGACCGCGTGGCACTGCTCGGCACCGGCCGCGTGCTGGCTGTACCGCGTCCGCGCGAGCGGGCCGCGCACAGCGACCCCGCGACCGTCGCACTGCGGCGCGAGGTCCTCGACTCCCTCGGAAGTACCGGAAGCGAATGAAAGGCCCGACCGTGCAGACCGTGCAGATTCCCGCTCTCGCCGACGCCGAGGAGCTCTCCTGCGACGTCCTCGTCATCGGCGGCGGCACGGCCGGGACGATGGCGGCGCTGACCGCCGCCGAACAGGGCGCGAACGTCCTGCTCCTGGAAAAGGCGCACGTCCGCCACTCCGGGGCGCTGGCCATGGGCATGGACGGCGTCAACAACGCCGTCATCCCCGGCCGTGCGGAGCCGGACGACTACGTCGCCGAGATCACCCGCGCCAACGACGGCATCGTCGACCAGTCCACCGTCCGGCAGACCGCGACCCGCGGCTTCGCCATGGTGCGGCGGCTGGAGTCGTACGGCGTGAAGTTCGAGAAGGACGAGCACGGCGAGTACGCGGTCCGCCAGGTGCACCGCTCCGGCTCCTACGTCCTGCCCATGCCCGAGGGCAAGGACGTCAAGAAGGTCCTCTACCGGCAGCTGCGGCGGCGCGAGATGCGCGAGCGCATCCGGATCGAGAACCGGGTCATGCCGGTACGGGTCCTCACGGCCGGGGGCAGGGCCGTCGGCGCGGCCGGCTTCAACACCCGCACCGGGCAGTTCGTCACGGTCCGCGCGGGCGCGGTCATCCTCGCCACCGGGGCCTGCGGGCGGCTCGGCCTGCCCGCGAGCGGCTACCTCTACGGCACGTACGAGAACCCGACCAACGCCGGTGACGGCTACGCCATGGCCTATCACGCCGGCGCCGAACTGACCGGCATCGAGTGCTTCCAGATCAACCCGCTGATCAAGGACTACAACGGCCCGGCGTGCGCCTATGTCGCCAACCCCTTCGGCGGCTACCAGGTCAACCGGCACGGCGAGCGCTTCGTCGACTCCGACTACTGGTCGGGCCAGATGATGGCGGAGTTCGCCGACGAACTCGCCTCCGACCGCGGCCCGGTGTACCTCAAGCTCAGCCACCTCCCCGAGGAGTCCGTCGCCGCCCTCGAATCGATCCTGCACACGACCGAACGCCCCACCCGTGGCACGTTCCACGCCAACCGGGGCCACGACTACCGCACCCACGACATCGAGATGCACATCTCGGAGATCGGCCTGTGCGGTGGCCACTCCGCCTCGGGGGTTCGGGTCGACGCGCACGCCCGCACCACCGTGCCCGGCCTGTACGCGGCCGGGGACCTCGCGTGCGTCCCGCACAACTACATGATCGGGGCGTTCGTCTTCGGCGATCTGGCGGGCGAGGACGCGGCCCGGTACCGGATGTACGAAGGGGAACTCCCGCACGGTCAGCTCACCGAGGCCCACGACCTGATCTACCGCCCGCTGAGGAATCCGGACGGCCCGCCGCAGCCGCAGGTCGAGTACAAACTCCGCCGCTTCGTGAACGACTATGTGGCGCCGCCCAAGAGCGGCGCCCGGCTCTCACTCGCCGTGGAGCACTTCGAGCGGATGCGCGGCGAGATCGCGCAGATGGGTGCGACCACCCCGCACGAGCTGATGCGCTGCGCCGAAGTGAGCTTCATCCGGGACTGCGCGGAGATGGCGGCGCGCTCCTCCCTCGCCCGTACGGAGTCCCGGTGGGGCCTCTACCACGAGCGTACGGACCATCCGCAGCGCGACGACGAGGGCTGGCTGCACCACCTGGATCTGCGCAAGTCCCCCAGCGGGACGATGGAGTTCACCGCCCGTCCCGTCGCCCCGTACCTGGTCCCCGTCGACGAGTACGCCCCCGTGGGCGGCGCCTCCCGCTACCTGGGCGTGGTGGACCCGGAGCAGGTCGCCACGGCGGGTTCGCGCGATCTCGCCCCCACCGGCTCCCACATCACCGCCCCCGCCCGCGCGCAGGCGGCCTCCGCATCGGCTCCCTCACCCCGCATCCTGGAACTCCTCGCCCTCGCGGAGGAGGAGCCGGCCCTCGCCGATCTGGGCCCCTACCTCTCCGACGACGATCCGGCAGTCCGGCTGGCCGCCGTCGCCACCGTGACGGAGACCGCCCCACCCGGCGCCGGCCCCGCGCTCGCCGCCGTTCTCGCCGACCCGGCGGCCACCGTGCGGGAGGCCGCCGCGGCCTCGCTGCGCGAGCTGGTCGAAGTCCTGCCCGCGGACGCCGATTTGCACGGACCGCTGGTCGCAGCACTGTCGGCCGACGACCACCGGGTCCGCGCGGCGGCTCTCGACGTACTGCGCGCCCTGCGCCTCGGCAACGCCGAACTCTTCGCCACCGCGCTGGCCGACCCGGACATCGGGGTACGGATCGAGGCGGTCCGGGCCCTGGTCTCGGTGGACGCGGTCGAAGCCCTCTCCCGCGCCGCCGCCGACGGATCCCGCGAGGTCCGGGTGACGGTGGCCAAGGGCCTCGGCGCCACCGCCGCGGAACCCCACCGGCTGGCCCCCCTGACCAGTGACCGCGACCCGCTGGTCCGGGCGGCGGCCTTCGCTGCCCTTGCCACCACAGGCTGC
This sequence comes from Streptomyces sp. NPDC051219, assembly GCF_040682335.1. Taxonomy (NCBI): domain Bacteria; kingdom Bacillati; phylum Actinomycetota; class Actinomycetes; order Kitasatosporales; family Streptomycetaceae; genus Streptomyces; species Streptomyces sp. NPDC051219. The sequence goes on along the minus strand of NZ_JBFBAS010000022.1, from coordinate 99,911 downwards.
CCGGCCTCCCTCGCGACGGCGGCGCTCGCGGCCCTGACCGACCCGGCCTGGCAGGTCCGCGCGGGCGCTGCGACGGCCCTGTCGGCGGCGGACCCGCAGGACGCCGTCCCGGCCCTTGCGAAGGCGCTGGCCGACCCGAACGCGGACGTCCGGAAGGCGGCGGTACTGGCCCTGCTCCGCCACCCGGCCCACGACGACGCCCGCACGGCCCTGGCCAGAGCCGTGAAGGACCCGGACGCGGATGTCCGCGCGTACGCGGCACGCGTCGACAACGCGTGATCCGTGCACACCTGCGCGGGAGCCTGATCCTGTTCCCCCCGGATACGCTGGACAGACCCGCGAGACTCCGTCCTATGGGAGCACTGATGCGCGTCGAACCCGAGGCCCCCGAGCCCACGTGGCCGACTCCGCCCATCGGCGGCTGGACGGCCGACGACCTGGACCGGCTTCCGAACCTGCCTCCGCACACGGAGCTGATCGACGGGAGCCTCGTCTTCGTGAGTCCTCAGACTCTCTTCCATTCACGGGCGGTGAGCTTCTTCGAGTGGCAGCTGCAGTCCGTAGCCTCGGCGAAACTGGAAGTCGTGCGCGAGTTCACCATTGACATCGACTGGCAGAACCGGCCCGAGCCCGATGTGGTCGTCGTCCACGGGGATGTTGTCCAGGACCCGGAACAGACCCGGTTTCCCGCCGAGTCCGTACTGCTGGCAATCGAGGTCGTATCTCCTGAATCGGTTACCCGGGACCGCGAGACCAAGCCGGTGAAGTACGCGCGAGCGAAGATCCCCCACTACTGGCGGGTGGAGAACAACGACGGCCGTGCCGTGGTCTATGTCTTCGAGCTGGAGCCGGCCACCGGCGCTTACACCAGCACGGGCATCTTCCACGACCGGATGAAGGTCTCCGAGCCGTTCCCGGTCGACCTCGACCTGACTGCCATCGCGCCCCGCCGGCGGGCGTCCGAGCAGTAGCCGAACGGGCCACTGGGCCGCCGCCATGCGAGGGCGCCCCGGCGGGCCTAGCGTGGTAGAGGAGTGATGTCCTCGTCCGGACGTCCTCAAGTGGACGTCCTCGTGTGGACGTCCTCGTCCGGCAGGAGGCCTGCCATGAGGTACTCGCAGATGCGTTGGCGCAGGGCATGCGTAGGGCTTGCCGCGGCCGCGATGCTGGGCGTACCGGCTTCCACCGGCAGCGCGTACGGCGCACCCGCCCTGGAACCGTCCTTCTCCGCATCGTCCTCCACTGGCACCACCGACACCGAATTCCCCGAGCTCACCCCGGCCGTGGCCGCGCGTCTGGACACCGCCGTCCGACAAATCATGCGCGAGGCAGGGGTACCCGGTGTGATCGTCGGGCTGTCGGCTCCCGGCAAGGGCAACTACGTCCGTGCCTTCGGCGTCGCCGACAAGGCCACCGGCGCGCCCATGGAACCGGACCTGTACATGCGGATCGGCAGCGTCACCAAGACCTTCACCGTGACCGCCCTGCTCGAACTGGTCGACCAGGGCAAGGTGGGCCTGGACGATCCGATCGCGAAGCACGTCGACGGAGTCCCCAACGGAGACCGGATCACCTTGCGCGACCTGGCGGGCATGCGCAGCGGGCTCTTCAACTACACCGAGGACGAAGGCTTCTTCAAGGCGCTGACCTCCAACCCACAACGCCCCTTCACACCAGAGGAGTTGCTGGACTTCTCCTTCAAACACCCTGTGCAGTTCCAGCCCGGCGAGCAGTTCGAGTACTGCAACACCAACCTGATCCTGCTGGGGCTGGTCGTGGAGAAGGCCGGCGGTATGCCGCTGAAAGAGTTCATCGAGCAGAAGGTCGTGAAGCCGGCCGGGCTGCGCCACACCGTCTTCCCGACCGGTACCGAGTTCCCCAGCCCGCACGCCCACGGCTATACCAACCAGACCGCGTCCGGCAAGGTCGAGGACACCACGGACTGGAACCCCTCCTGGGCCTGGGCAGCGGGGGCAGTGATCTCCGACCTGCCGGACTTGCGCAGTTGGGCCCGTACTCTCGCCACCGGCACCCTGTTGACCGCCGAGACGCAGGCCCAGCGCCTCAAGACCGGCCCGACGACGATTCCGGGCGCCGGCTACGGTCTGGGCATCTTCAACGTCCAGGGCTGGATCGGCCACAACGGCTCACTGCCCGGCTACGAGGCCCTGACCGTCTATCTCCCCGAAGCGCGGGCGACGATGGTCGTACTCCTCAACACGGACATCACGCACGACCAGGCGGAGCCCAGCACCCTCTTCGGCCAGGCGATCACCCGCATCGTGACCCCCGACCACGTGTTCAACCTGCCCGTCCAGGCGTCCCGGCCGACGCCCCAACCGACCTCCCGGTGACGGCGGGAAACGGCCTGGGCCCGGCTCCCCGTCCAGGGATCCGGGCCCAGTCGCCGGCGGCGGGAACGGCTACCGCACGAACACTCCCGCCTGGCTCGCCAGATCCAGGAAGTACTGCGGAGCAACGCCCAGGACCACCGTGACCGCCACGCCCACCCCGATCGCCGACATCGTCAGCGGCGACGGCACGGCGACCGTCGGGCCGTCCGCCTTCGGCTCGCTGAAGAACATCAGCACGATCACCCGGATGTAGAAGAACGCGGCGATCGCGGACGAGATCACACCGACAACGACCAGGGCTCCCGCGCCGCCCTCCGCCGCGGCCTTGAACACGGCGAACTTGCCGGAGAAACCGGACGTGAGCGGGATACCCGCGAAGGCCAGCAGGAACACCGCGAAGACCGCCGCGACGAGCGGCGAACGGCGGCCGAGGCCCGCCCACTTGGACAGGTGCGTCGCTTCGCCTCCCGCGTCCCGCACCAGCGTGACCACGGCGAACGCGCCGATCGTCACGAACGAGTACGCGGCCAGGTAGAAGAGGACCGACGAAATGCCGTCCGGCGTCGTGGCGATGACACCGGCCAGGATGAATCCGGCGTGGGCGATGGACGAGTACGCCAGCAGCCGCTTCACATCGGTCTGGGTGACCGCGATGACCGCTCCCGCGAGCATCGTGACGATCGCGACGCCCCACATCACGGGCCGCCAGTCCCAGCGCAGGCCGGGCAGCACCACGTACAGCAGGCGGAGGAGCGCCCCGAAGGCCGCGACCTTGGTGGCGGCCGCCATGAAGCCGGTGACCGGCGTCGGGGCGCCCTGGTAGACGTCCGGCGTCCACATGTGGAACGGGACTGCGCCGACCTTGAAGAGCAGGCCGGTCAGGATCATCGCGCCGCCGATGAGCAGCAGCGCGTCGTTGCCCATGGTGCCGGCGAGCGCCGGGTCGATCTGGGTCAGGTTGCCGTCGACCACATCGGCGACACGGGCGTACGAGACGGAGCCCGCATAGCCGTACAGCAGCGCGATCCCGAAGAGCAGGAACGCGGAGGAGAAGGCGCCGAGGAGGAAGTACTTCACCGCGGCCTCCTGCGACATCAGCCGCTGGCGGCGGGCGACGGCGCACAGGAGGTAGAGCGGGAGGGAGAAGACCTCCAGCGCGATGAACAGGGTCAGCAGGTCGTTCGCCGCGGGGAAGACCAGCATCCCGCCGATGGCGAAGAGGGCGAGCGGGAACACCTCGGTGGTGGTGAAACCGGCCTTGACCGCGGCCTTTTCGCTCTCGCTGCCGGGTACGGACGCGGCCTGCGCGGCGAAGGAGTCGACGCGGTTGCCGTGGGCGACGGGGTCGAGCCGGCGCTCCGCGAAGGTGAACACCGCGACAATCGAGGCCAGCAGGATGGTGCCCTGGAGGAAGAGGGCGGGGCCGTCGACGGCGATCGCGCCCATCGCGGCGATGTGCGCCTTCGTCGTGCCGTATCCACCGGCCGCGAGCCCGACGACCGCCGCGAAGGCGGCGGCGAGGGCGACGACCGACAGGAACACCTGGACGTAGTACCGGGCTTTGCGCGGTACGAAGGCCTCGACCAGTACACCGAGGACCGCGGCACCGATGACGATCAGCGTCGGGGCCAGCTGCGCGTACTCGATGTGCGGGGCCGGGATCTTCTCGGCCGGGTCGACGGCGGCGGCCGTTGCCGTCGTCCACAGGCTGTGGACAGCTGATGCGCTCACTTGGCCGCCTCCACCTCGGGCTGGGGGTCCTTCTTCTGGACATCGGACATGGTGTGCTCCACCGCTGGGTTCACGATCTCCGTCAGCGGCTTCGGGTAGACGCCCAGGAAGATCAGCAGCGCGATCAGCGGAGTGATCACCACCAGCTCACGGACCCGGAGGTCGGGCAGTTTCTCCAGCCCTGGCTTCAGCGGGCCGGTCATCGTCCGCTGGTACAGCACGAGCACATAGAGCGCCGCCAGGACGATGCCGAGGGTGGCAATGATCCCGATCACCGGATAGCGGGCGAACGTGCCGACCAGCACCAGGAATTCACTGACGAACGGCGCCAGACCCGGCAGCGACAGCGTCGCGAGTCCGCCGATCAGGAAGGTGCCGGCGAGGACCGGCGCCACCTTCTGGACGCCGCCGTAGTCGGCGATGAGCCGCGAGCCGCGGCGCGAGATCAGGAAGCCGGCCACCAGCATCAGCGCGGCGGTCGAGATCCCGTGGTTGACCATGTAGAGCGTCGCGCCGGACTGGCCCTGGGACGTCATCGCGAAGATGCCCAGGATGATGAAGCCGAAGTGCGAGATCGAGGCGTAGGCCACCAGCCGCTTGATGTCCCGCTGGCCGACCGCGAGCAGGGCCCCGTAGATGATGCTGATCAGCGCGAGGACCAGGATCACCGGTGTCGCCCACTTGCTCGCCTCCGGGAAGAGCTGGAGACAGAAGCGGAGCATCGCGAAGGTGCCGACCTTGTCGACCACGGCGGTGATCAGTACGGCGACAGGGGCGGTGGCCTCGCCCATGGCATTGGGCAGCCAGGTATGCAGCGGCCACAGCGGCGCCTTCACCGCGAAGGCGAAGAAGAAGCCGAGGAAGAGCAGCCGCTCGGTGTTGGTGGCCATGTCGAGCTCACCGCTCGCCCTCGCCGCGGCGATCTCCTGGAGGGAGAAGTTCCCGGCGACGACGTACAGCCCGATGACGGCGGCGAGCATGATGAGTCCGCCGGCCAGGTTGTACAGGAGGAACTTGACGGCGGCGTACGAACGCTGGGTCGCCGCCGCGTCGTCGTCGCCCGCGTGGGCCCGGTCCCCGAAGCCGCCGATGAGGAAGTACATCGGGATGAGCATGGCTTCGAAGAAGATGTAGAAGAGGAAGACGTCGGTGGCCTCGAAGGAGATGATCACCATCGCCTCGACCAGCAGGATCAGGGCGAAGAAGCCCTGAGTCGGCCGCCACCGCGACGACTTGGTCTCGAGCGGGTCGGCGTCGTGCCAGCCCGCCAGGATGACGAAGGGGATCAGCAGCGCGGTCAGCGCGATCAGCGCGACCGCGATGCCGTCGACCCCGAGCTCGTACCGCACCCCGAAGTCCGCGATCCAGGCGTGCGATTCGACGAGCTGGTAGCGGTCGCCGCCCGGCTCGAACCGCACGAGCACGATCGCGGCCAGCACGAGTGTCGCCAGGGAGAAGAGCAGCGCGAGCCACTTGGCGGTGGTGCGCCTGGCGGCCGGGACGGCGGCGGTGGCGATGGCGCCGACCGCCGGGAGCACCGCTGTCGCCGTCAGCAGAGGAAAGCCTGCGTTTGCTACTACAGACATGTCGATCAGACCGCCCTCATCAGCAGGGTCGCGGCGATGACGATCGCCGTACCGCCGAACATCGAGACCGCGTAACTGCGGGCGTAGCCGTTCTGCAGCTTGCGCAGCCGGCCCGAGAGCCCGCCGACCGAGGCGGCCGTTCCGTTGACGACTCCGTCGACCAGGGAGTGGTCGACGTACACCAGCGAGCGGGTGAGGTGCTCGCCGCCGCGGACCAGGACGATGTGGTTGAAGTCGTCCTGGAGCAGATCGCGCCGGGCGGCACGGGTGAGCAGCGAACCGCGCGGGGCGGTGACCGGCACGGGCCTGCGCCCGTACTGGAGGTAGGCGAGCCCGACACCGATGACCATCACCGCGACCGTGGCGCTCGTGATCGCGGCGGCGCCGATCGGCGGGTGGCCGTGCTCGAAGTCCGTGACCGGCTTCAGCCAGTTCACGAACGCGTCGTTCAGGCTGAAGAGCCCGCCGGCGAACACCGAACCGAAGGCGAGCACGATCATCGGAATGGTCATCGACTTCGGCGACTCGTGCGGGTGCGGCATCTCGCCGGGGCGGACCTCGACGCCGGGTTCGACGCCGGGCGCCGTGTCCGGGTCGGGGGCCGGCTGCCAGCGCTTCTCGCCGAAGAACGTCAGGATCATCACGCGCGTCATGTAGTACGCGGTGATGGCCGCGCCCAGCAACGTGACGGCGCCGAGGATCCAGCCCTCGGTGCCGCCCTTGGCGAAGGCAGCTTCGATGATCTTGTCCTTGGACCAGAAGCCGGACAGGCCCGGGAAGCCGATGATCGCGAGATAGCCGAGGCCGAACGTCACGAACGTGACCGGCATGTACTTCCGCAGGCCGCCGTACTTCCGCATGTCGACCTCGTCGTTCATGCCGTGCATGACCGATCCGGCGCCGAGGAAGAGCCCGGCCTTGAAGAAGCCGTGCGTGACCAGGTGCATGATCGCGAAGACATAGCCGATCGGACCGAGACCGGCGGCCAGGATCATGTAGCCGATCTGCGACATCGTCGATCCGGCCAGGGCCTTCTTGATGTCGTCCTTCGCGCAACCGACGATCGCACCGAAGAGGAGCGTGACCGCGCCGACGACCACGACCGCCAACTGCGCATCGGGCGAGGCATTGAAGATCGCGCCGGACCGGGTGATCAGGTACACGCCCGCGGTCACCATCGTCGCGGCGTGGATGAGGGCCGAGACCGGAGTCGGGCCCTCCATCGCGTCCCCGAGCCAGGACTGGAGCGGTACCTGAGCCGACTTGCCGCAGGCGGCGAGCAGCAGCATGAGGCCGATCGCGGTGAGCATGCCCTCGGACGTCTCACCGGTCGACGCGAGCACCGGCCCGAAGGCGAAGGTCCCGAAGGTGGTGAACATCAGCATGATCGCGATCGACAGGCCCATGTCGCCGACCCGGTTGACCAGGAAGGCCTTCTTGGCCGCGGTGGCCGCGCTGGGCTTGTGCTGCCAGAAGCCGATGAGCAGGTACGACGCCAGACCGACGCCCTCCCACCCGACGTACAGCAGCAGGTAGTTGTCGGCGACGACGAGCAGCAGCATCGCCGCGAGGAACAGGTTCAGATAACCGAAGAAGCGACGTCGGCGCTCATCGTGCGCCATGTAGCCGATCGAGTAGATGTGGATCAGCGTGCCCACACCGGTGATCAGCAGCACGAAGGTCATCGACAGCTGGTCGAGCTGGAAGGCGATGTCCGCCTGGAAGCCCTCGACCGGAATCCAGCTGAACAGATGCTGGCGCATGGTCCGGGCTTCGGTTTCGTACCCCAGCATGGCGCTGAAGAGCACCGCGCCGATCACGAAGGACGCGGCCGCGAGCAGGGTGCCGAGCCAGTGCCCCGTACGGTCGAGACGTCGCCCGCCGCACAGCAGTACCGCCGCTCCGAGCAGTGGCGCTGCGACAAGCAGCGCAATCAGGTTCTCCACTTTTCAGCGACCCCTTACAGCTTCATCAGGCTGGCGTCGTCGACCGAGGCCGAGTGGCGGGTACGGAAGAGCGACACGATGATCGCCAGACCGACCACGACCTCCGCGGCGGCGACGACCATCGTGAAGAACGCGATGATCTGGCCGTCGAGGTTGCCGTGCATCCGGGAGAAGGCGACGAGCGCGAGGTTGCAGGCGTTCAGCATCAACTCGATGCACATGAAGACGACGATCGCGTTCCGCCTGATCAGCACCCCGGCAGCGCCGATGGTGAACAGCAGCGCGGCGAGATAGAGGTAGTTGACCGGGTTCACTTGCTGACCTCCTCTTCGCGGTCACCGTCACGGTCACGGCCGAGCCGGTCCGCCGACTTCTGCTCCAGCGCCTTGAGATCGGCGATCGCCTCGATCGACACGTCGCGGATCTGGCCCCGGGCGCGCAGCGTCTTGTTGACGGTGAGCTCGGACGGGGTGCCGTCCGGGAGCAGACCGGCGATGTCCACCGCGTTGTGCCGGGCGTAAACGCCGGGCGCGGGCAGCGGCGGGAGCTGCTTGCCGGTCCGTACGCGCCGCTCCGACAGCTCGCGCTGGGTCGCGGCGCGCTCGGTGCGCTCACGGTGGGTCAGCACCATCGCGCCGACGGCCGCGGTGATCAGCAGCGCGCCGGTGATCTCGAAGGCGAAGACGTACTTGGTGAAGATGAGGGCGGCCAGGCCCTCGACGTTTCCTGCGGAGTTGACCCGGCCGAGCCCGTTGAAGGTCGTCAGCGACGCGTTGCCGAGGCCGGCGATCAGCAGGATGCCGAAGCCGAGTCCGCAGGCGGCGGCCAGCCAGCGCTGGCCCTTGAGCGTCTCCTTCAGGGAGTCCGCCGCCGTCACACCGACCAGCATCACGACGAACAGGAAGAGCATCATGATCGCGCCGGTGTAGACGATGATCTGGACGACGCCCAGGAAGTACGCGCCGTTGGCGAGGTAGAAGACTGCCAGGATGATCATGGTCCCGGCGAGACTCAGCGCACTGTGCACGGCCTTCTTCATCAGGATGGTGCCCAGCGCGCCAATCACGGCGATCGTGCCCAGCACCCAGAACTGGACGGCCTCACCCGTGGAGGTGGTGGATGCCGCGGCGGCGAAGGCGCTCATCGTCCGATCACCTTCTCCGACGCCGGCTCGTTCTCGCCGAAGTCCGAAGCGCCCTCCTGCGGCGTCTCGCCCTTCGACGCGGCCACCTGGCGGACCGTGCCGGGCGCGGCCTCCGTCACCAGGCCCCGGTAATAGTCCTGCTCGTCAGTGCCGGGGAAGATCGAGTGCGGTGTCTCGACCATGCCCTCGTCGAGCCCCGAGAGCAGCTGCTCCTTGGTGTAGATGAGGGCTTCGCGGCTGCTGTCGGCCAGTTCGAACTCGTTGGTCATCGTCAGCGCCCGGGTGGGGCACGCCTCGATGCACAGCCCGCACAGGATGCAGCGGGCGTAGTTGATCTGGTAGACGCGGCCGTACCGCTCACCCGGGGAGTAGCGCTCCTCCTCGGTGTTGTCCGCGCCCTCCACGTAGATCGCGTCTGCGGGGCAGGCCCAGGCGCACAGCTCGCATCCGATGCACTTCTCCAGCCCGTCCGGATGCCGGTTGAGCTGGTGCCGCCCGTGGAAGCGCGGCGCCGTGATCTTCTGCTGCTCCGGGTACTGCTCGGTCAGCCGCTTCTTGAACATGGCCTTGAAGGTCACGCCGAAACCGGCGACAGGATTCTGGAAGTCAGGCACCGTCGGCCTCCTCGCCATTGGGTGTCTCGGCCGTACTCGCGCCCACCGCCGCCGGCCGTTGCTCCTGCCGGGACTTGCGGCGGGGTACGGGCGGCAGTGTCTGGCCGGGCTTCGGCGGTACGGGGTAGCCGCCCGCCATGGGGTCGAAGGGCGCCTCGTCCTCGACGGGGGCCGCTTCCTTCTCCCTCTTGTCGCGGAAGATGTCCGCCACGAAGGAGAGGAGCAGGACCGCGACGACCGCGCCTCCGACGTACAGCACGATCTGCTGGAAGTCGTAGTTCTCGTTGCGCAGCGCCCGCACGGTCGCGACCAGCATCAGCCAGACCACCGAGACCGGGATCAGGACCTTCCAGCCGAGCTTCATGAGCTGGTCGTAGCGGACGCGTGGCAGCGTGCCGCGCAGCCAGATGAAGAAGAACAGCAGCAGCTGGACCTTGATGACGAACCAGAGCATCGGCCACCAGCCGTGGTTCGCGCCCTCCCAGAAGGTGCTGATCGGGTACGGGGCCCGCCAGCCGCCCAGGAAGAGGGTGACCGAGACGGCCGAGACGGTGACCATGTTGACGTACTCGGCCAGCATGAACATCGCGAACTTGATCGACGAGTACTCGGTGTTGAAGCCGCCGACCAGGTCGCCTTCGGACTCCGGCATGTCGAAGGGGGCACGGTTGGTCTCGCCCACCATCGTGACGACGTAGATGATGAAGGAGACCGGCAGCAGGATGATGAACCAGCGGTCCGCCTGCGCCTCGACGATCGCCGACGTCGACATCGACCCGGAGTAGAGGAAGACGGAGGCGAAGGCCGCGCCCATCGCGATCTCGTACGAGATCATCTGGGCGCACGAGCGCAGGCCGCCGAGCAGCGGGTACGTCGATCCGGACGACCAGCCGGCGAGGACGATGCCGTAGATGCCGACGGAGGCGACCGCGAGGATGTAGAGCATGGCGATCGGCAGGTCGGTGAGCTGCATCGTCGTCCGCTGGCCGAAGATCGAGACCTCGTTGCCCGCCGGACCGAACGGGATCACGGCGATCGCCATGAAGGCCGGGATCGCGGCGACGATCGGCGCGAGGACGTAGACGACCTTGTCCGCCCGCTTGACGATCACGTCTTCCTTGAGCATCAGCTTGATGCCGTCGGCGAGCGACTGGAGCATGCCCCAGGGACCGTGCCGGTTCGGCCCGATGCGCAGCTGCATCCAGGCGACCACCTTGCGTTCCCAGACGATGGAGAAGAGCACGGTGATCATCAGGAAGGCGAAGCAGAAGACGGCCTTGACGGCGACGAGCCACCAGGGGTCCCGGCCGAACATGCTGAGGTCTTCAGCGGCGAAGTACGTCATGCCGACACCTCCGGTGCGTTCACGGCGCCGCCGATGCGGACCAGATCGCCCGGATGGGCGCCGGTGTCGGTGGCGACGCCGCGGCCGGCGGAGTTGAGCGGCAGCCACACCACGCCGTCCGGCATGGGGGTGACCTGGAGGGGCAGTTGAACCGTGCCCGAGGGGCCGGTCACCGCCAGCAGGTCGCCGTCCTTGACGCCCGTCCCGGCCGCGGTGGCGGCGGAGAGCCGGGCCACGGCCGCGTGGCGGGTGCCGGCCAGCGCCTCGTCGCCGTCCTGAAGACGGCCCTGGTCGAGGAGGAGCCGGTGGCCCGCGAGGAGGGCCTCGCCCTTCGCCGGGCGGGGCAGCGGGCGCGCCGACTCGGCCGGATCGCCCGCGTGCTCGCCGGTCCAGGCGCCGAGGCGGTCCAGTTCGGCGTGTACGGCCCGCACGTCCGGCAGCGCGAACGGCACGTCGAGCGCGTCGGCGAGCATGTGCAGCACCCGTGCGTCCGACGGGGCCAGCCGGCGCGTCATCTGGTCGGGCTTGAGCGCGGCCTCGAACGGCCTCAGCCTGCCTTCCCAGTTGAGGAACGCGCCCGCCTTCTCGGCGACCGCGGCGACCGGGAGGACCACGTCCGCCCGCTCGGTGACCTCGCTCGGCCGCAGTTCCAGGGACACCAGGAACCCGACCGCGTCAAGAGCCCCGCGCGCCCGCTCCGGGTCCGGCAGGTCCGCGACCTCGACGCCCGCGACGAGCAGGGCGCCCAATTCGCCGGTGGCCGCGGCCTCCAGGATCTGGCCGGTGTCGCGGCCGTAGCGGTGCGGGAGTTCGGCCACCCGCCAGACGGCGGCGACCTCCTCGCGGGCCCGCGGGTCGGTGGCCGGCCGGCCTCCGGGCAGCAGTGACGGGATCGCGCCCGCCTCCACCGCCCCCCGCTCGCCCGCCCGGCGCGGGATCCACACCAGAGCGGCGCCGGTCGCGCCGGCGGCCCGTACGGCGGCGGTCAGCGCGCCCGGGACGGCGGCCAGCCGCTCGCCGACCACGATGACCGACCCGGGGGCGCGCAGCGCCTCCGCGGCCTGCTGTGCGCGCTCGTCCTGCGCGGTGCCGGCCGAGAGTGCGTCCAGCCACTCGGTCTCGGTGCCGGGGGCCGCCGGGAGCAGCGTCCCGCCCGCCTTCTGCAGACCGCGCGTGACATGCGTGGCCAGCGAGAACGTCCGCTGCCCGTACTTGCGGTAAGCCTTGCGCAGCCTGAGGAAGACGCCGGGCGCCTCCTCCTCCGACTCGAACCCGGCGAGCAGGACGGCCGGGGCCTTCTCCAGGGAGGTGTACGTGACACCCGTGCTGTCGAGGTCCCGTCCGCGTCCGGCGACGCGGGAGGCCAGGAAGTCGGCCTCCTCGCTGCTGTGCACGCGGGCCCGGAAGTCGATGTCGTTGGTGTCCAGGGCCACCCGCGCGAACTTCGCGTACGCGTAGGCGTCCTCGACGGTGAGCCGGCCGCCGGCCAGCACACCGGCCCGGCCCCGTGCGGCGGAGAGGCCGCGGGCGGCCGCCTCCAGCGCCTCGGGCCAGCTCGCCGCTTCCAGCACACCGTCCGCGTTGCGTACGAGCGGGCTGGTGAGCCGGTCGGGACGCTGCGCGTAACGGAACGCGAAGCGGCCCTTGTCGCAGATCCACTCCTCGTTGACCTCGGGATCGTCGGCCGCGAGCCGCCGCATGACCTTGCCGCGCCGGTGGTCGGTGCGGGTGGCGCAACCGCCTGAGCAGTGCTCGCAGACGCTCGGCGACGACACGAGGTCGAAGGGCCGGGAGCGGAACCGGTAGGCCGCCGACGTCAGCGCTCCTACCGGGCAGATCTGAATGGTGTTCCCGGAGAAGTACGACTGGAAGGGGTCGCCCTCGCCGGTGCCGACCTGCTGGAGCGCCCCGCGCTCGAGCAGCTCGATCATCGGGTCACCCGCGACCTGGTTGGAGAACCGGGTGCAGCGGGCGCACAGGACGCACCGCTCGCGGTCGAGCAGCACCTGCGTGGAGATGGGCACGGGCTTCTCGAACGTCCGCTTCCTGCCCTCGAAGCGGGACTCGGCGCCGCCGTGCGACATGGCCTGGTTCTGCAGGGGGCACTCGCCGCCCTTGTCGCAGACCGGGCAGTCCAGCGGGTGGTTGATGAGCAGCAGCTCCATCACACCGCGCTGGGCCTTCTCGGCCACCGGCGAGGTGAGCTGGGACTTCACGACCATGCCGTCGGTGCAGGTGATGGTGCACGAGGCCATCGGCTTGCGCTGGCCCTCGACCTCGACGATGCACTGCCGACAGGCGCCGGCCGGGTCGAGGAGCGGGTGGTCGCAGAAGCGCGGGATCTCGATGCCGAGCAGCTCGGCGGCGCGGATGACCAGAGTGCCCTTGGGGACGCTGATCTCGATGCCGTCGATCGTCAGCGAGACCAGGTCCTCGGGCGGGACTGCCGCCTCGCCACCGCCGGAGGGGGCGTTGGTGGTGACGGTCATGCGTTCACCCCCTGGTGAGAGTTCTTGTCGTCGGCCCAGAGGGTCGATTTCGCGGGGTCGAAGGGGCAGCCACGGCCGGTGATGTGCTGCTCGTACTCCTCGCGGAAGTACTTCAGCGAGGAGAAGATCGGCGAGGCGGCGCCGTCGCCCAGGGCGCAGAAGGACTTGCCGTTGATGTTGTCGGCGATGTCGTTCAGCTTGTCGAGGTCCGACATTTGGCCGTTGCCGGCCTCGATCTCGCGGAGCAACTGGACCAGCCAGTACGTGCCCTCACGGCAGGGTGTGCACTTGCCGCAGGACTCGTGGGCGTAGAACTCGGTCCACCGGGTCACGGCCCGTACGACGCACGTGGTCTCGTCGAAGCACTGCAGCGCCTTGGTGCCGAGCATCGACCCGGCGGCGCCCACGCCCTCGTAGTCCAGCGGTACGTCGAGGTGCTCGTCGGTGAACATGGGAGTCGAGGAGCCGCCCGGGGTCCAGAACTTCAGCCGGTGGCCCGGGCGCATGCCGCCGCTCATGTCGAGCAGCTGGCGCAGGGTGATGCCGAGCGGGGCCTCGTACTGGCCGGGGTTGGCGACATGGCCGCTCAGCGAGTACAGCGTGAAGCCCGGGGACTTCTCGCTGCCCATCGACTTGAACCACTCCTTGCCCCGGCTGATGATCGCGGGAACGGACGCGATGGACTCCACGTTGTTCACCACAGTGGGGCACGCGTACAGACCCGCGACCGCGGGGAAGGGGGGACGCAGCCGGGGCTGGCCGCGGCGGCCTTCGAGCGAGTCCAGCAGCGCGGTCTCCTCACCGCAGATGTACGCGCCGGCGCCCGCGTGGACGGTGAGTTCCAGGTCGAGACCGCTGCCCAGGATGTCCGTGCCGAGGTAGCCGGCCGCGTACGCCTCGCGGACCGCTTCGTGCAGCCTGCGCAGCACCGGCACGACCTCGCCGCGCAGATAGATGAACGCGTGCTGCGAGCGGATCGCGTAGCAGGCGATCACGATTCCCTCGATAAGGGAGTGCGGATTGGCGAAGAGGAGCGGAATGTCCTTGCAGGTGCCCGGTTCCGACTCGTCGGCGTTGACGACGAGGTAGTGCGGCTTTCCGTCGCCCTGCGGAATGAACTGCCACTTCATTCCGGTGGGGAAGCCCGCGCCGCCGCGTCCGCGCAGACCGGAGTCCTTGACGTACGCGATCAGGTCGTCCGGTGACATCGCGAGGGCCTTCTTGAGGCCTTCGTATCCGTCGTGACGCTTGTACGTCTCCAGCGTCCAGCTGTCCGCCACGTCCCAGAACGCCGACAGGACGGGTGCGAGCAGCTTCTCGGGGCTCGTCTCCCCGCCGGCCTCCGGCTGGGAGGCGCCCCCGTATTCGGTGGACATGGTCATCACTCCCCCTCCTCGGCGTCGCGCGGGTGCACCACACGCGGCAGCGCCTCGCCCTTGGCGAGCCGCAGGCCCGCCAGTGAGGCGGGGCCCGCGCCGCCGGACGCCTCGACGGCGCCGGGGCGCTCGTCGGGGAAGCCGGCCAGGATGCGGGCGGTCTCCTTGTATGTGCACAGGGGCGCCCCGCGAGTGGGGGAGACCTGCCGTCCTGCCCGCAGGTCGTCGACGAGCTGCTTCGCGGACTCGACGGTCTGGTTGTCGAAGAACTCCCAGTTGACCATCACCACGGGGGCGAAGTCGCAGGCCGCGTTGCACTCGATGTGCTCCAGCGTGACCTTGCCGTCGTCGGTGGTCTCGCTGTTGCCGACGCCCAAGTGGTCCTTCAGCTCGTCGAAGATGGCGTCGCCGCCCATCACCGCGCACAGGGTGTTGGTGCAGACCCCCACCTGGTAGTCGCCCGACGGCTTGCGGCGGTACATCGAGTAGAAGGTGGAGACGGCGGTGACCTCGGCGGTGGTCAGGCCCAGTACCTCGGCGCAGAAACGGACGCCGGTGCGGGTGACGTACCCCTCCTCCGCCTGCACGAGATGCAGGAGCGGCAGCAGGGCGGACCGGCTGTCGGGGTAGCGGGCGATCACCTCCTTCGCGTCCGCTTCGAGCCTGCCGCGTACGTCGGCCGGGTAGTCGGGAGCGGGGAGCTGCGGCATCCCCAGACTCACCTCTTGATTTGCTGGTGTGGCTGTCACCGGTCGACGCCTCCCATCACGGGGTCGATGGACGCGACGGCGACGATGACGTCGGCGACCTGGCCGCCCTCGCACATCGCCGCCATGGCCTGCAGATTGGTGAAGGACGGGTCCCGGAAGTGGACCCGGTAGGGGCGCGTGCCGCCGTCGGAGACGACATGGACGCCCAGTTCGCCCTTGGGCGACTCGACGGCGGTGTACGCCTGCCCGGCCGGCACCCGGAAGCCCTCGGTCACCAGCTTGAAGTGGTGGATCAGAGCCTCCATGGAGGTGCCCATGATCTTCTTGATGTGGTCGAGCGAGTTGCCGAGCCCGTCCGGGCCGAGCGCGAGCTGCGCCGGCCAGGCGATCTTCTTGTCGGCGACCATCACCGGTCCGGGCTCCAGCCGGTCCAGGCACTGCTCGACGATCCGCAGCGACTGCCGCATCTCCTCGAGACGGATCAGGAAGCGGCCGTAGGAGTCGCAGGTTTCGGCGGTCGGGACGTCGAAGTCGTACGTCTCGTATCCGCAGTAGGGGTCGGTCTTGCGCAGGTCGTGCGGCAGGCCCGCCGAGCGCAGGATCGGTCCGGTGGCGCCGAGCGCCATGCAGCCGGCCAGGTCGAGATAGCCGACGTCCTGCATACGCGCCTTGAAGATCGGGTTGCCGGTGGCGAGCTTGTCGTACTCCGGCAGGTTCTTCTTCATGGTCTTGACGAACTCGCGCATCTGGTCGACCGCGCCCGGCGGCAGGTCCTGGGCGAGTCCGCCGGGCCGGATGAAAGCGTGGTTCATCCGGAGGCCGGTGATGAGTTCGTAGATGTCGAGAATGAGTTCTCGATCCCGGAAGCCGTAGATCATGATCGTCGTGGCGCCCAGTTCCATACCGCCGGTCGCGATGCACACCAGGTGCGACGAGAGCCGGTTGAGCTCCATCAGCAGGACCCGGATGATCGTCGCCCGGTCGGGGATCTGGTCCTCGATACCGAGCAGCTTCTCGACGCCGAGGCAGTACGCCGTCTCGTTGAAGAACGGCGTCAGGTAGTCCATGCGCGTAACGAACGTCGTGCCCTGCACCCAGTTCCGGTACTCGAGGTTCTTCTCGATGCCGGTGTGCAGGTAGCCGATGCCGCAGCGGGCTTCGGTGACCGTCTCGCCGTCGATCTCCAGGATGAGCCGGAGAACGCCGTGCGTGGACGGGTGCTGCGGTCCCATGTTGACGACGATGCGCTCGTCGTCGGCCTTGGCCGCGGACTGGACGATCTCGTCCCAGTCGCCGCCGGTGACGGTGTAGACGGTGCCTTCGGTGGTGGCCCTTGGCGTTGCGTGGGGAGTGGTCACGAGTACGACCTCCGCTGGTCCGGAGCCGGGATCTGGGCGCCCTTGTACTCGACGGGGATGCCGCCGAGCGGATAGTCCTTGCGCTGCGGGAAGCCCTGCCAGTCGTCCGGCATCATGATCCGGGTGAGGGCCGGGTGCCCGTCGAAGACGATGCCGAAGAAGTCGTACGCCTCGCGCTCGTGCCAGTCGTTGGTCGGGTAGACCTCGACCAGGGACGGGATGTGCGGGTCCGCGTCGGGCGCGGTGGCCTCCAGCCGGATCAGCCGCCCGTGGGTGACCGAGCGCAGGTGGTAGACCGCGTGCAGTTCGCGTCCCTTGTCCTCCAGGTAGTGGACCCCGGAGACGCCCGTACAGAGCTCGAAGCGCAGGGCCGGGTCGTCGCGCAGGGTCCGCGCCACCTGGAGCAGGTGCTCGCGCGCGATGTGGAAGGTCAGCTCGCCGCGGTCGACCACGGTCTTCTCGATGGTGTTCCCCGGGACGAGTCCCTGCTCTTCGAGGGCGCCCTCGAGCTCGTCGGCGACCTCGTCGAACCACCCGCCGTAGGGCCTCGGCGAGGCCCCGGGCAGGGTCACGGTCCGGACGAGTCCGCCGTAGCCGGAGGTGTCGCCGCCGCCCGCGGCACCGAACATGCCCCTGCGTACGCCGATGACCTCACCGGTGTCGTCCCGCTGGGCAGGAACGTTGTTTCCGTTCCGCTGCTCGTCACTCACCGCAGCAGCCCCTTCATCTCAATGGTGGGGAGCGCCTTCAGGGCCGCTTCTTCCGCCTCGCGAGCGGCTTCTTCCTGGTTCACCCCGAGCTTGGTGTTCTGGATCTTGTGATGGAGCTTGAGGATGGCGTCCATCAGCATCTCGGGGCGGGGCGGGCATCCGGGCAAATAGATATCGACAGGAACAATGTGATCAACACCCTGCACAATGGCGTAATTGTTGAACATCCCACCCGATGACGCACAAACCCCCATGGAGATAACCCACTTGGGGGCGGGCATCTGGTCGTAGACCTGCCGCAGGACCGGCGCCATCTTCTGGCTGACCCGCCCGGCCACGATCATCAGGTCCGCCTGGCGCGGAGAGCCCCGGAAGACCTCCATGCCGAAGCGGGCCAGGTCATAGCGGCCGGCGCCGGTGGTCATCATCTCGATGGCACAACAGGCGAGGCCGAAGGTCGCGGGGAAGACGGAGGATTTACGCACCCAGCCCGCGGCCTGCTCGACGGTGGTCAGCAGAAAGCCGCTCGGCAGCTTCTCTTCGAGTCCCATTGGTAAGGCCCCTCAGTCCCATTCCAGGCCGCCGCGCCGCCATACGTACGCGTAGGCAACGAAGACGGTGAGCACGAAGAGCAACATCTCCACGAGCCCGAAAAGCCCCAGGGCGTCGAAGGTGACGGCCCAGGGATAGAGGAAGACGATCTCGATGTCGAAAATGATGAAGAGCATCGCCGTCAGGTAGTACTTGATCGGGAAGCGACCGCCTCCGGCCGGCGTGGGAGTGGGTTCGATACCGCACTCGTATGCCTCAAGCTTCGCCCGGTTGTACCTCTTTGGGCCGATAAGCGTGGC
Organism: Streptomyces sp. NPDC051219; assembly: GCF_040682335.1. Lineage (NCBI taxonomy): Bacteria > Bacillati > Actinomycetota > Actinomycetes > Kitasatosporales > Streptomycetaceae > Streptomyces > Streptomyces sp. NPDC051219. The sequence continues at coordinate 81,697 of NZ_JBFBAS010000022.1, read as the reverse complement.
CATGACCACGGAAAAGATCGCAAACCCTGCCCCGAGGGCGCCGAGCACGAGGATGGGTGCGTAAGCATTCACGCTCCTCGCTCCTTCCAGTCGTCCTTGACCGTTGGACCGCTGCCGGACGCGCGCCCCGCCTCAGGAAGATCGTGCTCATGTGAGGCAGTTCACAAGCCGGACTGCTGCGCATCCTATGCCCGTCGGTCTGTGATCTGCGACACGGGGTCCCACAACGACTTTGTGATCTCCACCACCACTCGAACGATCATGAAGCTGGATGAGCGGTGATCTTCATACGTGAAGCACTCATCTGATTACCAGTTGTGACATCCGTGCGCGTTACCCCTGGTCGCAGGCGTGCGGCCTACCAAGCGCCGACCCGCCCGAGCAAATTGGCAATGGACAGAATCGGGTGATAAAGGAGCGGGTCGCACGGTAGAGGGAGCCGCCGGGACGGAAGTGGACGCGCACACCTCTCCACGAAGCCGAGAGGCCGGCCCCGCCGTGATTATTCTGTGACCTCCACCACACCTGTTTCGCTCCGATAAAAGCGGGCTTGGCCAACGGTGTGAACGGATGGTAAGCGCCAGGCAATTCGGGCGTACTGCCGATAACCCGTGATCACAGCCCTGCCGCGGCCAGTCCGATTCGTCCGTTACGGCGTCAATAAGGCCCGCAGAGCGCCCGATTCGCGGCTTCGGAGAGCAACTGTGGCGCAACCCACGTTTCTTGAAGGGAACCGCGAACCCCTGATAGCGGTTGTCCTCATGTCCCACACCGCTCACATACCCAGCCACCGGAAGCCCCGCCGCAGCGCGTCGAAACTCGCGCTCCGAGCCGGAGTTGCCGGTGGCGTCCTCAGCACCATCGCGGTGGCCGGTGCGGCCGGGCCGGCGAATGCCGAGCCGGTGACCGAGACCATCGAGATGCCCACCCTGACCTCCGGGCTGTCCTCCGCCGTCGCCAAGTCCGCGGACGCCACCCAGCAGGCCGCGCTCGGCTACGAGCTGCAGGCCCAGGAGGACAGCGCCCGCACCACCGCCGAGGCGGCCGCCAAGAAGTCCAAGGACGAGGCGGAGCGCAAGGCCGAGGCCAAGGCCAAGGCTGAGGAGGCCGCGAAGGCCAAGGCCGAGGAGCGCGCCTCGCGTTCCTCCGGCCGTACGACGCTCAGCACGCTCTCCAGCTCCTCGAACGGGAGCGGCTCGGCCGCGACCGTCGTCGCCTTCCTCAAGGCGCAGCTCGGCGACGCGTACGTCATGGGCGCCACCGGCCCGAACTCGTGGGACTGCTCCAGCCTCGTCCAGGCCGCCTTCCGGCAGGTCGGCGTGGACCTCCCCCGCGTCTCGCAGGACCAGTCGCTGGCCGGCACCCAGGTGGGCACCTCCAACCTCCAGGTCGGCGACATCCTCTACTGGGGCAGCGCCGGTTCCGCCTACCACACCGGTGTCTACATCGGCGACGGCAAGTACCTCGACGCCGCTAACCCAGGCAAGGGCGTAGTGATCCAGGACCTGTCGGGCTACCCGGCGACCGGCGCGGTCCGCGTTCTCTGACACGTCAGACCGCCCACGCAGGCCACGCGACGACGAAAGGGCCGCAGCTCCCCCGCTCGGGGGTGGAGCTGCGGCCCTTTCGTCGTGCCCGGCCGTCGGGGGCCCCTGAGGCCGCCAAGCGGCCTCAGGCTTTCGGGGCCACCTTGCTCAGCCCGTTGATGATGCGGTCCATCGCGTCGCCGCCCGTCGGGTCGGTGAGGTTCGCCAGCATCTTCAGCGTGAACTTCATCAGCAGGGGGTGGGTCAGGCCGCGCTGGGTCGCGATCTTCATGACCTTCGGGTTGCCGATGAGCTTCACGAAGGCACGGCCCAGCGTGTAGTAGCCGCCGTAGGTGTCCTTGAGGATCTTCGGGTAGGCGTGCAGCGCCAGTTCGCGCTGTGCCGGGGTCTGCCGGGCGTGCGCCTGCACGATGACGTCCGCCGCGATCTGACCGGACTCCATGGCGTACGCGATGCCCTCGCCGTTGAACGGGTTGACCAGGCCGCCCGCGTCCCCGACCAGCAGCAGCCCCTTGGTGTAGTGCGGCTGGCGGTTGAAGGCCATCGGGAGCGCGGCGCCGCGGATCGGCATCGTCATGTTGTCCGGGGTGTAGCCCCAGTCCTCCGGCATCGAGGCGCACCACGCCTTGAGCACCTCGCGCCAGTCCAGCTCCTTGAAGGAGCCGGAGGTGTTCAGGACACCCAGGCCGACGTTGGACGTGCCGTCGCCCATGCCGAAGATCCAGCCGTAGCCCGGCAGCAGCCGGTCCTCGCCCGGTCCGCGCCGGTCCCACAGCTCGAGCCACGACTCCAGGTAGTCGTCGTCGTGGCGGGGGCTGGTGAAGTACGTCCGTACGGCCACGCCCATCGGGCGGTCCTCACGGCGGTGCAGGCCCATGGCAAGCGACAGCCGGGTGGAGTTGCCGTCGGCGGCGACCACCAGCGGTGCGTGGAAGGTGACCGGGATCTTCTCCTCGCCCATCTTGGCGTGGACGCCCGTGATCCGGCCCGTCCGGTCGTCGACGACCGGCGCGCCCACGTTGCAGCGCTCGTACAGCCGTGCGCCCGCCTTCTGCGCCTGGCGGGCCAGCTGCTCGTCGAAGTCGTCGCGCTTGCGCACCAGTCCGTAGTCCGGGTAGCTGGCGAGGTCCGGCCAGTCCAGTTGCAGCCGGACACCGCCGCCGATGATCCGCAGGCCCTTGTTGCGCAGCCAGCCGGCCTCTTCCGAGATGTCGATGCCCATGGCGACGAGCTGCTTGGTGGCGCGCGGCGTGAGGCCGTCACCGCACACCTTCTCGCGCGGGAAGGCGGTCTTCTCCAGCAGGAGGACGTCGAGCCCGGCCTTGGCCAGGTAGTACGCGGTCGTGGAGCCGGCGGGCCCAGCCCCGACGACGATCACATCTGCGGTGTGTTCGGAGAGGGGCTCGGTCACGGCGGGATCTCCCGAAGACTCGATATTGCGTGCCGAACGGCACAGGACATGTGCAGTCTATGCAGCAGCACTCACCGGTCTCCTGAAGGGCTGCCTCCATGACCAAGCCGCTCCCCGTCGTCCAGCTCCGCGTGCCCACCGAGGAAGACGCGTTCGCGTGGCACCGGGTCTTCGACGACCCGGAGGTGATGGAGTTCCACGGCGGCAAATCCGCCGAACTCTCGGTGTACGAGGAGCTGACCGCCCGCCAGCGGATGCACGACGCCGCACACGGCTTCTGCCTGTGGACCATGCTCGACGAGGGCGGCTCGGTCATGGGCTTCACCGGCGCCCAGCCCTGGCCGCACGCGTGGGGCCCGGCGGGCGAGATCGAGATCGGCTGGCGGCTGGGCCGCGCCTACTGGGGGCAGGGGTACGCGACCGCCGCCGCGGAAGCCACGCTGGAGCGGGTACGGGCGGCCGGGCTGAAGGAGGTGGTGGCGATGGTCGATGCCGCCAACGAGCGCTCCATCGCGGTCACCCGGCGGCTCGGTATGGAGTTGGCCGAGACGCTGTACACGCCGGTGTCCAAGAAGAAGTGCTACCGCTTCCGGGCGGAGCTTTAGCTTCCGGGCGGGGCTTCAGCGTCCGTACGGAACCGCAGGCGCCCGTACGGAACCGCAGGCGCCCGTCAGAACACCGAAAGCCCGGTGAGCGTGGTGAAACTGTCCAGGGCCGCCACACCGGCCACCGAGTTCCCCCTCGCGTCCAGGCCGGGGCTCCACACGCACAGCGTGCAGCGCCCCGGCACGACCGCCACGATCCCGCCGCCGACCCCGCTCTTGCCCGGCAGCCCGACGCGGTGGGCGAACTCCCCGGCCGCGTCATACGTACCGCAGGTGAGCATCACCGCGTTGATCTGCTTGGCCTCGCTGCGGGTCAGCAGCCGGCTGCCGTCGGCGCGGAGTCCGTGGCGGGCCAGGAAGCGGGCCGCAAGCGCGAGATCGGCGCAGCTCATCTCGATCGAGCACTGCCAGAAGTAGTGGTCGAGAAGGGTGGGGACCGGGTTGGTGATGTTGCCGTACGAGGCCATGAAGTGGGCCAGGGCGGCATTGCGGTCGCCGTGCGCGGCCTCCGACTCGGCGACCTCCGGATCGAAGGCGAGTTCCGGGTTCCCGCTCTCCTCGCGCAGGAACTCCAGGAGTTCGCTGCTCGCGTCGCCGGTCAGCGTCTGCAGGCGGTCCGTGACGACGAGCGCGCCCGCGTTGATGAACGGGTTGCGGGGGATCCCGTTCTCGTACTCCAGTTGCACCAGGGAGTTGAAGGGGTTGCCGGACGGCTCCCGGCCGACCTGCCGCCAGAGGCTGTCGCCGCCCTGCGCCAGTGCGAGCGCCAGTGTGAAGACCTTGGTGATGGACTGGGCGGAGAAGGGGCGCTGCCAGTCCCCCACTCCGTACACCGTGCCGTCCACATCGGCGAGAGCCATGCCGAAGCGGTGCGGATCCACGGAGGCGAGAGCCGGAATGTACTCAGCGGGGCGGCCGCCGCCGATCCGCGGCGCGACATCCTCGGCGACCCGCTCCAGGACGGCCTGGTAGTCCACGTCAGGACTCAGTCCACGGGCTTGGTGCCGCGGTGCAGAGCGACGATTCCGCCGCTCAGGTTGCGCCACGCCACCTTGGTCCAGCCGGCCTGCCTGAGCAGGGCCCCCAGCGCGGGCTGGTCGGGCCAGGCGCGGATGGACTCGGCGAGGTAGACGTATGCGTCGGGGTTGCTGGAGACGGCCCTCGCGACCGGCGGCAGGGCCCGCATCAGGTATTCCGTGTAGACCGTGCGGAACGGCGCCCACGTCGGGTGCGAAAACTCGCAGATCACCACCTGGCCGCCGGGCTTGGTGACCCGGTACAGCTCGCGCAGCCCCGCGCCGGTGTCCTGCACGTTGCGCAGGCCGAACGAGATCGTCACCTTGTCGAACACGCCGTCGCGGAAGGGGAGTCTCGTCGCGTCGCCGGCGGTGAGCGGCAGATGCGGATGGCGCTTCTTGCCCTCCCGCAACATGCCGAGCGAGAAGTCGCACGGAACGACGTACGCACCGGTGGCGGCGAACGGCAGCGAGGAGGTTGCCGTGCCGGCCGCGAGGTCGAGGACGTTCTGCCCCGGCCGGGCGTCCACCGCCTTGGCGACCTCCCTGCGCCACAGCCGGTCCTGGCCGAGCGAGAGCACGTCGTTGGTGAGGTCGTAGTTCGCCGCCACGTCGTCGAACATCGAGGCGACTTCGTGCGGCTGCTTGTTCAGGGATGCGCGGGTCACGCCGCCATTGTGTCCTGCGGACCGCCGGACACGGTTCTCAGGGTCGTGTCGGCGCCACGGCCGGCCGCCGGGGTGGCACCGGGGCGGCGACATCAGCGTGAACGGTGGACGAGCCGGCCGCCGAGGACGGTGGCGACGCAACTCGTGGCACCGGCGGCCTGCAGCGCGGCCTCGTCCGGCACGTCGAACGCGGCGAGGTCGGCGCGACCGCCCACGGCGAGCGGGGTGTGTACGGAGCCCGCCAGGTCATACCCCTCGACGAAAGGGTCGAGGTTCGGGCCGTCGAGGAGGATGCCGGGCCCACCGAGCTGCGGGACGACGGTCAGCCCGGAGCGGGCTACCGCGGTCCGCAGGAGGGGGTCGTCCCGCTTGACGGCCAGCGCCGTGGTGCCGTGCCGCAGCATCCGCTGCAGTCCGCGCCGCACACTGCCGGCCCAGCGGGCGTCGTCCAGCTCCAGCCGCTCCAACGCCTCCCCGGACAGCGGCAGTTCGCCGAGCTCGTCGGCCTCCCGCGGGTCGGGGTGGTAGCAGCGCTTCAGCAGCCAGGTGCCGTGCCACTGGCGGAGTCCGGGCGTGAGCACGCCGGGCCAGCGCCGGACACGGGCCTGCGGATACGCCGCCGCCAGCTCCTCGTACGGGCCGATGGCCGCGATCCGGTCGCCGTCGACGACGACCGCGCCGACCGGCACCGGCGCCGCGCCGACCGGCAGTACCAGCGGCGCGGCATGCATCGTCAGCAAGGTGGCCTCAGTTCGAGGCGATGAGCTTCAGCTCGGGATGGGCCGTGCCGCCGTCGATCGCCGTGGACGAGATGTGCGAGGCGACGCGCTCGTCGACCGGGTCGTTCGCCGGGTCGTCGTGCACGAGCAGGTGCTCGTACGTCGTCGCGCGCTGGGCCGGGACCCTGCCCGCCTTGCGGATCAGGTCGATGATTTCCAGCCGGTTCGACCGGTGCTTCGCGCCCGCCGACGACACCACGTTCTCCTCGAGCATGATCGAGCCGAGGTCGTCCGCGCCGTAGTGCAGCGACAGCTGGCCGACCTCCTTGCCCGTGGTCAGCCAGGAACCCTGGATGTGGGCGACGTTGTCGAGGAAGAGGCGCGCGACCGCGATGATGCGCAGGTACTCGAAGAGCGTGGCCTGCGTGCGGCCCTTCAAGTGGTTGTTCTCCGGCTGGTAGGTGTACGGGATGAAGGCCCGGAAGCCGCCCGTCCGGTCCTGTACGTCGCGGATCATGCGCAGGTGCTCGATGCGCTCGGCGTTCGTCTCACCCGTACCCATGAGCATGGTCGAGGTGGACTCGACCCCCATCCGGTGCGCGATCTCCATGATCTCCAGCCAGCGCTCACCGGACTCCTTGAGCGGGGCGATCGCCTTGCGCGGCCGGGCCGGCAGCAGCTCGGCGCCGGCGCCCGCGAAGGAGTCGAGGCCGGCCGCGTGGATGCGGGAGATGGCTTCCTCCACCGACACCGACGAGATCCGGGCCATGTGCTCGACCTCGGACGCGCCGAGGGAGTGGATGACCAGCTGGGGGTAGGCCTTCTTGATGGCCGAGAAGTGCTTCTCGTAGTACTCGACGCCGTAGTCCGGGTGGTGGCCGCCCTGGAACATGATCTGGGTTCCGCCCAGCTCGACGGTCTCCGCGCAGCGGCGCAGGATGTCGTCGAGGTCGCGGGTCCAGCCCTTCTCCGTGTCCTTCGGCGGGGCGTAGAACGCGCAGAACTTGCAGGCGGTCACACACACGTTGGTGTAGTTGATGTTCCGCTCGATGATGTACGTCGCGATGTGCTCGGTGCCCGCGTACCGACGACGGCGCACCGCGTCGGCGGCGGCGCCGAGCGCGTGCAGCGGGGCCGAGCGGTAGAGGTCGAGCGCCTCTTCCGGGGTGATCCGGCCACCCTCGGCAGCACGGTCGAGGACAGACTGCAGGTCGGCCTTCTCGGTCACCGGGGCGTCACCTTTCGGCGGTGGATCAGTGTTTCTGCGGACCGATCCAGCGTACGCCAGCACATCGCAGGCTCTGCGGGCCGGTCTGCCTGCGGGCCGGTCGCTCTCACGGCACCCGGTTAAGGTCTCCCTCCGGATTGCCCGCCAGCTTGTCCCCCGACTTGTAGTGCAGGCTGCCGCCCGCGTTGAGCGTGAACCGCTCGTTCGCCGAGCCGTTGGAGCAGATGCCGGGCGCCGGATTGGTGCCACCGCTGGTGTCGAGGACGAGGGACCGGTCGGTGGCCGACACCAGCTTCCAATCGCCGCTGCAGTCGGTCTTCGTACCCAGCAGGTCGATGACCGACCTGTCCCGGCCGACCACTTCGCCGACCTTGCCCTTCCTGATGGTGATCTCGAACGGCGTGCCCACCCCGGCGTTCAGGGTGACGGAGCCCTTCCAGGTACCGACCAGCGCGCCCGGGACCGTGCTCCGGGACCCCGCCGGCGGACTCTCCGCGTCCGCGGGCGGCGGGGACGAGGCCGCGGGTGGCTGCTTCCCCGCCGTGTCCTTGCCGTCCTCGCCGCGCCCAGGAAGCAGGTCCAGCACGAACACCCCGCCCACCGTCACAGCCGCCAGCGCCGCCGCCACCGCCAGGGCCACCGTGCAGCTCACCTTCCGGCCGCGCCGCTCCCCGTCGCCGACCGGCACCGAGTTCGCGGTGACCGAGACGGCGAGCCGGCCGGGCGAGGCGTCCTGCGGGTCGCGCGGCCGAGGCAGGCCCGCGCCGTACGACGGGTCGGGCGGCCCGAAGGCACCGACCGACGGCGGGACGACCGGGGGGCCGCCGACCGACGGGCTGCTGGAGGACGGGGTGTTGAAGGACGGGCTGCTGAACGGCACCGGTCCGGACGCGCCCGGCGCCGAGGTCTGCGGCTCCAGGTCGAGCAGCCGCACCGCGGCCCGGCTCACCTGCTCGACCATCGGGCCCGGCAGCCAGCCCCCCGCGACCAGCGCGGCCGCGCCGCCACCCGGCGCGAGGCGCTCGGCGATCTCGCGCGGGCCGGGCCGGGTGCCCGGCGCCTTGGCCAGGCAGTCGGCGACCAGCCCGCGCAGCTCGCCGCGCAGGCCGTCGCCGAGCTCCGGATTTTCGTGGACGACCTTGTAGAGGAGGGTCGCGGAGTTGTCGCCGGGGAAGGGCGGAGTGCCGGACGCCGCGTACGCGAGCACGGCCCCGAGTGAGAAGACGTCGGCTGCGCCGGTGACCCCCTTGCCGAGGATCTGCTCGGGAGACATGTAGCCGGGCGAGCCGATCGAGACGCCGGTGGAGGTCAGCGATGCGGTGCCGTCCGTGGCCCGCGCGATGCCGAAGTCGATGAGCCGGGGCCCGTCGAGGGTGAGCAGCACATTCGACGGCTTCACGTCGCGGTGTACGAGTCCCAGCTCGTGCACGGCTGCCAGCGCCTCCGCGAGCCCGGCGCCCAGCGTCCGTACCGAATGCTCGGGCAGCGGACCGTACTCCCCGATCGCCTGCCCCAGCGCCGGGCCCGCCACATAGCCGGTGGCCACCCACGGCACGGACGCGTCCGGGTCTGCGTCGAGGACGGGAGCTGTCCAGTCCCCGCCGACCTGCCGGGCGGCCTCGACCTCGCGGCGGAAGCGGGCCCGGAACTCTTCGTCCGAGGCGAAGTGCGGGTGCACGACCTTGACGGCGACGGTTCGGCCGCCGGCGCTGCGCCCCAGATAGACCCGGCCCATGCCACCCGCGCCGAGCCGGCCGAGCAGCCGGTAGGCGCCGATGGTCTGCGGTTCGCCGGCTTCGAGCGGCTGCATGGCGTCGACCTCCCCCTCGGACCCCGAGGTGCCCCGCGGTCCCCGCGGCCCCCTGAGATTTCCGATCAGCCTATGCCCCCGGGTGTCGGGGATCACCCGGATCGGGGGCGGCTCCGAGCGAACCAAAACGCCCCATCGCCCCTCTCTCCGGTCGAAATTCACCCCGCTCGTCCGCGACCCAGCGCCTCCGGAGCCATGCCATGAAACGCCTGCCCGCCGCCTTCACAGCCGTCGCCGCCCTCGCCCCGGTCGCCCTGATCACGGGCTGCTCCGACGAGGGCGCACCGGTCAGCTTCGACGGCCCGAGCGCGCCGCCCCCTGCCGCCACGCCCTCCGGGGAGAACGGGAAGAACCAGCTCTCGGAGGCCGAACGGAAGACGCTGATGCCCACCGGCCCCAAGGCGGACTTCACCAGGCAGAACTCCGTCGACGACGGCACAGAGATCGGTGTGACCACTCTGCACGGCAGGAAGTCGGGCTTCACGGGCAAGGTGTGGGTGTGGGCCCCCAAGCAGTACTTCGACCCGAAGTACGCGCAGAGCGGCTTCCCGGTACTGATCGCCCTGCCCGGCGGCAACGGCTACCCGAACAACTACTGGATGGGGACCGACCTCAAGCTGCAGAGCAGCATCAGCAAGTGGTCGCGGGAGGGCGGGAGCCTCCCCTTCATCGTGGTGATGCCCGTGCTCAACCCGGACGCCGACCACTACTACGACGGCAGCGACATACCCGGGCAGCCGAAGATGGGCACCTGGATGACGGAGGACGTGCCCGACTTCGTCAAGGCGAACTTCCGCACCTTCAAGTCCCGGGACGGCTGGGCGTTCATGGGCTCCTCGTCCGGTGGCTTCGTCGGCCTGAAGTCCGTGTTGAAGAAGCCTGAGCAGTTCAAGGCCGTGATCGCCTCGGGCCCGGACATCGTGCCGGACTCACCGCTGTGGAGCGGCCACGAGGAGGAGCGGCAGGCCAACAACCCGGAGAAGCTCGCTCAGGCGCTGGCGGCGAAGCCTGGAGCCCCGGACGTGTATCTGGCGTTCCAGGCCGGCACCAGGGAGTCCGGCGTGGCCGGACTGAAGAATTTCATCAGGAACTACGGCAAGGGCCCGGTGAAGACCCGCCTCCAGCTCATCCAGAACGGCTCGCACAATGCCAAGACGTACGTGACGGGCATGGGGGACGGATCGATCAGGTGGATCAGCGACCACATGCAGGCGCCGATCCGCTCCGAGTGACCGTCCGGTCCGGATGATCCGGTCCGGGAAGGGGCCGGTCCCTGGCCTCAGCCGCCGAGCAGCTCGACGTTCACATTGGCCGGGAAGCCGGTCGTGGGCCCGGTCCGGCGGGCGAATTCGCGTACGCCCGCCAACTGGTCCGGCCCGAACCGGAAGTCCAGCGTCGTGAAGTAGCGCTTCAGCAGATCCGCGTCGAAGGCCTCCCAGCGTGCCGCCTGTTCGGCGACCTTGGCGACCTCCTCGAGGGACAGGTCGCGGGAGGCCAGGAACGCCTCGTGCACCTTCTCCACGACGAGGGGCTCGCGGGCCAGGTAGTCCTTGCGCGCCGCCCAGACGGCGAACACGAAGGGCAGCCCGGTCCACTCCTTCCACATCAGCCCCAGATCGTGCACCTCCAGGCCCAGCCGGGGCGCGTCGTGCAGGGAGGCGCGCAGTGCCGCGTCCCCGATCAGCACGGCCGCTTCGGCCTCCTGCATCATCACCCCGAGGTCGGGGGGGCAGGTGTAGTAGTCGGGCTCGACCCCGTACTGCTCGGCGAGGAGCAGCTGCGCGAGCCGTACCGACGTACGTGACGTCGAACCGAGCGCGACCCGCGCCCCGTCGAGCCGGCTCAGCGGCACCTGGGAGACGATCACGCAGGACATGACGGGTCCGTCGCAGCCGACCGCGAGGTCGGGGAAGGCGACGAGCTGGTCGGCGTGCCGCAGGAACTCGACCAGGGTGATGGGCGAGATGTCCAGGTCGCCCGCCACCAGGCGCTCGCTGAGCTTCTCGGGGGTGTCCTTCGTCAGCTCGAGATCGAGGAGTGTCCCGGTCCTGGCGAGCCCCCAGTAGAGGGGCAGGCAATTCAGGAACTGGATGTGACCGACACGCGGCCGGCCGCGACGGTGGCCGTCGGTTGCTGTGTCTGCTTCGGTGTCCACATCGCGAGGCTAGCCCCGGCATCTCCGTCAGCACGTCAGAGGGGTGCCAAACGTCCGGGTGAAGTGATCCTTTCCCTCTACCCCTCAGCCGACTCTGCGTGCTAGGCTCATCGCAAGTTGCAGTTTGGTTTCCCTTGCAGTACAGAGCCTGCGGAGCATGTGACCCGCAGGCTTTTGTAGTTTTCAGACTTCTTAGCAGGTTCTGGAGCAGGGCAACCCTTTGGCCCAAGGAGGGCTTATGGCTACCGGAACCGTGAAGTGGTTCAACGCTGAAAAGGGCTTCGGCTTCATCGCCCAGGACGGCGGCGGCCCGGATGTCTTCGTCCACTACTCCGCGATCAACGCGTCTGGCTTCCGCTCCCTCGAGGAGAACCAGACCGTGAACTTCGACGTCACGCAGGGTCCGAAGGGCCCGCAGGCTGAGAACGTCACCCCGGCCTAGTTGCCCGGGCCGACCGGATCGCGGTCGGAGTTAGCAGTACCCAAGGAGCCCTGCTCCCCACCTCGGTGGGGAGCAGGGCTCCTGCCTTTGCCCGTCTCGGCCGGCCCGCCTCGCCGCTACGGCTGGGGCGACGGGGCGGGGTCCGCCGGCTTTTCCTTGACCGTCAGGGTGACGTCCAGGGTGACGCCCTCGGGCGTGGTCAGGCGGAGCGTGTAGGTGCCCGGCTTCTCGTCCGTGAAGATCTCCGGAAGCACGGCCCTGCCGTCCGCGCCGGTCGCCGGGAGCGTGAGCGTGCGGACCGGCTTGCCGTCCTTGTCCTTGAAGAACGGGCCCGCCTCGGCCGGGACCCACTCGCCCTTCTCGTCCTTGGTGACCATGCTCGCGGTGAGCACCGTGCCCGCGACCGCCTTGCCCTTGGCGGTCGCCAGGATGCCGACCGGTTCGGCGAAGCTGTCACCCGCGACGGTCTCCAGCGGCTGATCACTCGTCCGGGCCAGCGCGTCTGCCACAGGGGCGGGCGCGGGCCTGACGGTGGCGCTGAAGCCGATGGCGGGCAGACCGCGGGCCGGGACCGTGGCCCGTACGGCGAAGGTGCCCGGCCGCTCGCCGGCCGAGATCACGGGGGCGGTGGCACGCCCGTCGGCGGCGGTGTTGACCACGGCGGTCTTCCGGCCCGAGGGGAAGCGGGCATCGGTGTCGCCGACGATCTCGAACAGCACGCCTTCCCCGGCGGCCGGCTTGCCGTCGCTCTTGCCTGCCCTGACCTGAGGGCGGGTCGCGAAGTCGGCACCCGCTACTGCGGTCAGAGAGGAACTGCCGACCCGCTCCAGCTTGTTCACCGTGGGGGCCGGAGGCGTGGGCTTGCCCGGGTTCGCCGGCTTGCCCGGCGGAGTGGGCTTCGTGGGCGGCGTCGTCGGCGGGGTGGAGGGCGTCTTCGGCGGAGTCGGGACGACCGGAGTGACCGGCGTCTCCGGTACCGGATTGACCACGGCCGGCGGGTTGGGTACCTCGGCGGCGCCGTCCTGCTGGTACGTACGCATCCAGGAGAGAACCGTGTTCACGTACTCCCGGGAGCGGTTGTAGCTGAGTACCGCCTTGTCCAGGTCCTCGGCCTTGGCCAGGTCACGGTCACCGGCGCACAGGTACATGCCCGTGCCGAGCGCGGCGTCGTAGATGTTGTTCGGATCGCGCTTGCCGTCGCCGTTGCCGTCCATCTCCCAGTCCGCCCACGTCGACGGGATGAACTGGGTCGGGCCGATCGCCCGGTCGAACTCGGTGTCGCCGTCCCAGCGCCCGTCGTCCGTGTCCTTGATCAGCGCGAACTGCTTGCCGTCCAGACGCGGTCCGCGGATCGGCTTCTCGGTGGACCCGTCCGCCTTCAGGCCGTAGCCGGAGGCGTGTACGGACTCCACCCGGCCGATGCCAGCGATCAGCTCCCAGGGCAGGTGGCAACCGGGCAGGGCGGCAGCCACCGAGGTCGCCGCCCGCTTGTACGCGTCGAGGGCGGTTCCGGGTATGCCGGCGGCCCCCTCCGGGCTGCCCGGCGGAGCAGGTGGGTTGACCACCAGGTCGGGCAACTCCAGTCGCGCGTTGCCACGGTCCTGCGCCTGCGGGCTGTCGGGCGTGGGCTCCGACTCCCCCGCTCCGGCGGTCGTCGGCGAGCTGACGACGGCGGCAGTGGTCAGGGTGGCCGCGAGCGCGGCGGCGCACAGCACTTGACGGGTTACGTTGATGAGATGACGGCGAAGAGGCTTCACAGTGCGGTGGTCCCCCTGGGCGTGCGCTGGCCGATCGGGCCGTGAACGACCTCTGTGTCTATCAGGTCGCGCCGCCCCCGTCTGCACCAGCCCCCACATCCTTTACCGAAAGCCCGGACTGAATCCCTTTTGTCTACCTCCTGTTCACGAAAGGTGCTTCAGCGTCTCCCCCGTCCGACACCCGGTCAGCCCACTTGCGGCGCGGGCCGGAAGTACGGCAGTCCGGCGTCGGTCAGATCCACGCCGGGCGTGCGGCCCGCGACGGCGTCCGTGCTGCCGCGCAGGGCGACATGGGCCGCGCAGCCGCAGCGGCCGGCCTGCGGGGCGGGGCAGTCAGCCAGCCCTTGCCGGAGGCGGGCCAGGTCGTCGGGAGTCAGCCCCCGGGTCCAGTCCATGTCCCAGGGCTCCTCCCACGGGTCGTTCCAGCAGTCGTGCGAGAACGTCCAGTAGGCGCCGTGCCCGCACCCGGGGCAGCCCAGGACCTTCACGTGGTCGTACACGACCTGGTGGCCGGCCTCTTCGTGCGGAACACCACGCCCATGAACACTGACGAGCGTCTGCCGTTCGGCTCCGCAACGGTCGCACTCCCGATCGAGGGGCATGCGCGGGAGTGTAGGGGTGGAGGCGGCGGGGCGGGGTGGGCGGCTGGCCGGAGCAGCGGAATACGACGGCCGGCCAACCCCGGCCTCCCGGAACGACCGACCCTCGACCGCCGTCACCCCCTTCCGTACAGCTCCTCGATCTCCTTCGCGAAGTCCCGTGCAATCGCCTCCCGCTTGAGCTTGAGGGAGGGCGTCAGGTGGCCGCTCTCCTCCGTGAAGTCCACCGGCAGCACCGCGAACCGGCGGATCGACTCCGCCCTCGACACCAGGCGGTTCGCGTCGTCCACCGCCCGTTGCAGCGCGGCCCTCAGTTCCTCGTCCTGTACCAGCACACTCAGCGGCACGTCCTGCTTCTTCTTCATCTGCCGCCAGTGCAGCAGCCCGTCCGGCTCCAGCGTGAGCAGCGCCGTGATGTACGAGCGGTTGTCGCCGATCACCATGCACTGGCCCACCAACGGATGTGCGCGCAGCCAGTCCTCCAGCGGTGCGGGCGCCACGTTCTTGCCGCGCCCGCCCGTGCCGAATCGTTTCTTCCGAGCAGCCTCGGGCGCCGCTACGGCGCGGTCTCCGGCGACCGCAACCACATCCATCTGCACCCGCTCACCGCGAAGGTCTTCGGCTTCCCCCGGGCCATCGCACACGGCATGTGGACCGTCGCCCGGTGCCTCGCGGAGGCGGACCCCGACGGCCGCATCACCCACGCACACGCCGAGTTCAAGGCACCGGTCCTGCTCCCCGCCACCGTCACCTACGCGGCCGGGGCGGGGACCTCCAGCTCCACAGCGGCGGCCGCGTCCACCTCACCTGCCGTACGGCTACGGGGACGACGAGGACGGAGTCCACCGCTTCCCGCTCATGAGGTTCTCCAGGCCCGCCCACGCGAAGTTCATCAGGGTCGCCGCGGTGTCCTTGGCCGAGGCACCCGGCGTCACGTTGGCCCACCCGGCCAGCGACTCCGCGGCCCCCACCAGCGCATGGGCGAGGCCGGCCACCTCGCGGTCGGCCAGTTCCTCGGACGTTCCGGACGAACTTCCCCCGGGGGACACGGTGCAGCCCGCCTCCGCCGCGGCCGCCGCGATCAGCAGCGTCACCAGCGTGACGATCTCCTCGCGCATCGCGGCGACCTCCGCCGCGAAGGGCTCCCCGTGCGTACGGGCCTGATTACTCAGCACCGCCCACCCGTCGGGGTTCTCCGCCGCGTGCGCGAAGAACGCGAGCAGCCCGTTCCACAACTGCCGGTCGGCCGGTACACCGGGGGTGACTCCGCCCTGTACCGCCGATACCAACGCCGCAGCCTCCCGGCGGATGCACGCGGTGAAAAGCTCCTCCTTGGAGTTCAGGTACAGATAGACGAGCGGCTTCGAGACTCCGGCG
Source organism: Streptomyces sp. NPDC051219 (assembly GCF_040682335.1). Classification (NCBI taxonomy): domain Bacteria; kingdom Bacillati; phylum Actinomycetota; class Actinomycetes; order Kitasatosporales; family Streptomycetaceae; genus Streptomyces; species Streptomyces sp. NPDC051219. Next base: position 66,363 of record NZ_JBFBAS010000022.1, on the reverse strand, counting down.
AGCTCCGCGATCTCATCCATCGACGCGGCCCGGTACCCCCGCTGCCCGAACGTCGCCACCGCGGCGTCGAGCATCTGCTGCTCCCTCACCGCGCGCGGCATCCGTTTGCCCTTCACCGCACCTGCCACAGAAATCCCTCCGCCCCGCACGCCTACTCGTAAGTAAGCGTACGGGGCGGAGGGTTGCGACCGATCCGATCAGGACGTTCGGTGATCAGGTCGGCCGGGCGGAGCCGAACCGATACGAACTGATCAGAGCGACAAGGGTCAGGCGGCGACCGGCACCGGAACCTTCTTCTCGGCGCCGCCCGCCTCGTGGCCGTGGATAGGCGAGGACGTGGCCGAGTTGTAGGCGTCGTGGTCCAGGATCTTCTCCCTGGCGGCGACGATGACCGGGACAAGCGCCTGACCTGCGACGTTCGTCGCCGTGCGAATCATGTCCAGGATCGGGTCGATGGCCATCAGCAGGCCCACGCCCTCCAGCGGGAGGCCCAGCGTGGAGAGGGTCAGCGTCAGCATGACCGTAGCGCCGGTCAGGCCGGCCGTGGCGGCCGAGCCGATCACCGAGACGAAGGCGATCAGCAGGTAGTCGCCGATGCCGAGCTGGACGTCGAAGATCTGCGCGATGAAGATCGCGGCAAGTGCCGGGTAGATCGCGGCGCAGCCGTCCATCTTGGTCGTCGCGCCGAACGGGACGGCGAAGGACGTGTACTCCTTCGGCACGCCGAGCCGCTCGGTGACCTTCTGGGTGACCGGCATGGTGCCGACCGAGGAGCGGGATACGAAGGCGAGCTGGATCGCGGGCCAGGCTCCCTTGAAGAACTGGAGCGGGTTGACCTTGGCCACCGTGGCGAGGAGCAGCGGGTAGACGCCGAACATCACCAGGGCGCAGCCGATGTAGACGTCGGCGGTGAAGGTCGCGTACTTGCCGATGAGGTCCCAGCCGTAGTCGGCGATGGCGTAGCCGATGAGGCCGACGGTGCCGAGCGGGGCGAGGCGGATGACCCACCACAGGGCCTTCTGCAGCAGCTCCAGTACGGCTTCGCTGAGGGTGAGGATCGGCTTGGCGCGGTCGCCGAGCTTCAGCGCGGCAATGCCGGCGACGGCGGCCATGAAGACGATCTGCAAGACGTTCAGCTCGGTGAAGGGCGTGATGACGTCTGTCGGCACGATGCCGGTCAGGAAATCGATCCAGGAGCCGGAGTTCTCGGGCTTCTGGCCGTCCTTGGGGGTGAGGCCGGTGCCCGCGCCCGGGTCCGTGAGCAGGCCGATCGCGAGGCCGATGCCCACCGCGATCAGCGACGTGATCATGAACCAGAGGAGCGTACGGGAGGCCAGTCTGGCAGCGTTGTTGACCTTGCGCAGGTTGGTGATCGACACGACGATGGCGAAGAAGACCAGAGGGGCCACGGCCAGCTTCAGCAGCTGGACGAAGATTCCGCCGATCTGGTCCAGGGTGGTCTTGAGCCAGCTGACGTCCTGGCTGCGGGCGAGCCAGCCGAGCAGGACGCCGAGCACCAGGCCGGCGACGATCTGGGCCCAGAAGGGGACCTTGGTTATCCGGGACACGGACACACTCCGGGGTTGACGCACACGCTGCCGTTCGGGAAGCGCGGGGGAAGGGGTGCGGCTGACCGTGGATGTGCGGCGCCGCTGCTGTTTCGTCGCTCAGCGGCAACAGGCCGCGGACGTGCAGCGGCAGAGATCGACATGCAGACGCGCCACGAGCGGAGTGCCCGGGTGAGCGCGGTACAGAGCTGCAGTCTTCATGCCGAACAGGTTAACACCTGAACTTTGAGAACCTCAAAGCCCTGCTTTGGGGCTCCGGCCGGCCCTCCGGCCCGGAAAAGGCCGACGCCCCAGGGCTCAAGGGCCTGGGGCGTCGCGCACTCGGCGCATGTGTGACGAACCTTACGGGCGACCTGACAGAGCGCTTACGCGGTCCGCGCCGCGTCGTCGGCGGCGTCCTCCTGGCTGCGGTTCTCGTTCAGCCGGGCCTTCACATTGCCGACGCGGTCGACGATCTGCTCGGACATCGCGTCGCGCTGCTTGCGCAGCAGCACGAAGCTGAGCGGCGCGGAGACGACGAGCGAGAGCAGCAGGACCCACATGAGGTTCGAGTCGCCCAGCCCGGCCGGCACGACGCCGAGTCGGACGAGGCCCCAGACGGCGAAGAAGCAGCCCACGAAGACGGCAAGACGCATCGCGGTGTAGCGGAACGTGGCGCTCGGCTTGGGGGGCACGGCGAGCCTTCTCTCTGTCATTCGCGTTCGACGATTTCTGCCCGACCAGTGAAGCACGTGCCTTTTGTGATCAATTCAGCGGGAGCAGCATCACGATGTCGTCGCGGTCGTCGCCCTCCGCGACACGGATCGCACCGGGAACCCGGCCGACCTCCTTGTAGCCGCACGCGGCGTAGAAACGGTCGGCGCCGGTGCCTCCGCGGCAGGTGAGGCGGATCGCCTCGATGCCTGCGAGAGTGCGGGCGGAGTCCGCGGCGGCGGCCATCAGGTCGCGGCCGTACCCCTTGCCCTGGTGGCGGGGGTGGACCATGACCGTGTAGAGCCAGAGCCAGTGCTTCATGAGCTGGTGGGTGTTGAGGGTGAGGAAGGCGGTCGCGGCGACCGCGCCGTCCTGGTCGTACCCGACGAGCAGCCGGGTGCGGCGCTCGGCCATGGCGGCGAGGTGCTTGACCAGTTCCGGCCGGACGATGTCGGGGGTGACGGGCGGCACGAAGCCGACGGCGCCGCCCGCGTTCGAGACATCGGCCCAGAGGGTGAGGACGCCGTCCCGCAGGGCGGGTTCGATCTTCGGATCCAGCCGGAAGGTAAGGCTCATGCGGGGATGTTAGCCATTACGCACAATCGGGCTCAAGCGGCGTCCACCACGCGAGAAGCCCCAGCACGGGGCCGGGGCTTCGCACGTGATCGGGACGGCTGCGTCACACCGCCGCGTCAGGCTTTCCGTATCGGACGGGTGTGCCGGACTGCCGGCTCAGACCCTCATCGGCTGCGGGGACTCCCGGCGCGACTCGTCCGGGCCCGGGTACTCGCGGATGATCTCGTAGCGGGTGTTCCGCTCGACCGGGCGGAAGCCCGCGTCCCGGATCAGCTCGAGCAGGTCCTCGCGGCCCAGCTTGTTCGGCGTGCCGTAGTTGTCGGCGTCATGCGTGATCTTGTACTCGACCACCGAGCCGTCCATGTCGTCCGCCCCGTGCTGCAGCGCCAGCTGAGCCGTCTGCACACCGTGCATGACCCAGAACACCTTGACGTGCTGGACGTTGTCGAAGAGCAGGCGCGAGACCGCGAAGGTCTTGAGCGCTTCGGCGCCGGTCGCCATGGTCGTACGCGCCTGGAGGCGGTTGCGGACCTTGCCGTCCTGCATGTCCACGAAGTCGTGCTGATAGCGCAGCGGGATGAAGACCTGGAAGCCGCCGGTCTCGTCCTGCAGCTCACGCAGCCGCAGTACGTGGTCCACCCGGTGCCGCGGCTCCTCGATGTGCCCGTACAGCATCGTGCACGGGGTCTTCAGACCCTTCTCGTGCGCGAGGCGGTGAATGCGCGACCAGTCTTCCCAGTGGGTGCGGTGGTCGACGATGTGCTGTCGGACCTCCCAGTCGAAGATCTCCGCGCCGCCGCCGGTGAGGGATTCGAGCCCGGCCTCGATCAGCTCGTCGAGGATCTCCGACGCGGACAGCCCGGAGATCGTCTCGAAGTGGTGGATCTCGGTTGCCGTGAACGCCTTGAGGGAGACGTTGGGCAGCGCCTTCTTCAGCTCGCTCAGCGACCGCGGGTAGTACCGCCAGGGCAGGTTGGGGTGGAGTCCGTTGACGATGTGCAGCTCGGTGAGCTTGTCGTTCTCCATCGCCTTGGCGAGGCGGACGGCCTCCTCGATGCGCATGGTGTACGCGTCCTTCTCGCCCGGCTTGCGCTGGAACGAGCAGTACGCGCACGACGCGGTGCACACGTTCGTCATGTTGAGGTGCCGGTTGACGTTGAAGTGGACGACGTCGCCGTTCTTGCGCGTACGGACCTCGTGGGCGAGGCCGCCCAGCCAGGCCAGGTCGTCCGACTCGTAGAGGGCGATCCCGTCCTCCCGGGTCAGCCGCTCACCGGAACGGACCTTCTCCTCCAGCTCGCGCTTGAGCCCAGCGTCCATCCGGCGCCTCCCATTACGTCTGTCGATCGAGCTCCACCACCGTACTCCCCCGCCCTCCGCGGCCGGGGAACCCCCATGGCACTTCGCGTCAGCCCTCCTCGGGCAGCTCGCCGACCCGGTTCTCCCACTTGGTCGAGAGCACGATGGTGGTACGGGTCCGGGAGACGCCCTTGGTGCCGGACAGCCGGCGGATCGTCTTCTCCAGGCCGTCCACGTCGTTCGCCCGCACCTTGAGCATGAACGAGTCGTCGCCCGCGATGAACCAGCAGTCCTCGATCTCCGCGAGGTCCTTCATCCGGCGCGCCACGTCCTCGTGGTCGGCGGCGTCGGAGAGCGAGATGCCGATCAGCGCGGTGACGCCGAGGCCCAGCGAGGCCGCGTTGACGGTCGCCCGGTAGCCGGTGATGACTCCCGCCGTCTCGAGACGGTTGATCCGGTCGGTCACGCTGGGCCCGGAGAGCCCCACGAGCCGTCCGAGCTCGGCGTACGAGGCCCTGCCGTTTTCCCGGAGGGCCTGGATGAGCTGCCTGTCCACCGCGTCCATATACCTGGAGCCTTCCATTGTTCAGCGATCCAGCAAGTCTATAAGGAGAATCTAAGGCGTGCAGGGCGAAAACCCTGCGAATCTTACCGAATGATCGAAACTGCTGGTCCGCTGCTAGTCGGCTCGAGAGCCACCGAGCTCACCCTCCCAGCGGCGGTACAGCTCATGCGGTACACCGGCCGCGTCGAGCACCCGGCCCGCCACGAAGTCCACCAGGTCCTGGATGTGCGTCGCACCCGCGTAGAACGCCGGGGACGCTGGCAGCACCACGGCGCCCGCCTCGTCCAGCGCCACCAGCTGCTTCAGCGTCTGTCCGTTCAGCGGAGTCTCCCGTACGGCGACCACCAGCCGGCGCCGCTCCTTGAGCGTCACGCTCGCCGCCCGCTGCAGCAGGTCCTTCGACAGTCCCAGCGCCACTCCGGCCACGCACGCCGTGCTGGCCGGGACGATCAGCATGCCCTTGACCGGGTACGAACCCGAGGACGGCCCTGCCGCCAGGTCCCCGGCGGCCCAGTACCGTACGTCGTCCACATCGGCCACGAAGGTCCCAGGCTTGCCGTCCGCGCCCCGCGCCAGCCACGCCGCCAGGTCCTCACGCCAGTGCGCGTCCCGGAACGCGATGCCCGTCTCGTCGAGCAGCGTCAGCCGCGAGGCCCGGCTGACCACCAGATCCACGCTCTCGCCCGCGGCGAGCAGCCCGCGCAGTACGGCGGCGGCGTAAGGAGTCCCGGACGCGCCGGAGACACCGACGACCCACGGACGTCGCTGCTGGGTGTGTTCATCTCCGTACGTTCCGGGCTTCACGCGTCCGAGCCTATCCGGCCGCGCAGGACCGGAACCCGGCCGCCCGTCCCGTGCGTTGAGCACGGCGAGGGGAAGGGGCACGGGATGGCGTACGGACCATACGAACCGGTGGCGGCGCGGCCTGCGGGGCGACCGACCGTAGCGGCGGCACGGACCGCCAGGATCAGGACAGCGGCCGTACTGATGGCCGGCTGGGTGGCGCTGCTCTGGGTGCTGGAAGCGGTCGACACCGCGAGCGGCCACGCTCTCGACCAGTACGGCGTATCACCCCGTGACATCGGGGAGCTGCGGGACGTCGTGCCCTCGGCCTTCCTGCACTTCGGCTATGACCACGTGGCGTCGAACACCGTCCCGCTGCTGATCCTCGGCTTCCTCGCCGCACTCTCGGGCATACGCCGTTTCGCGGCCGTGGTGGCCGTGATCATCCTGGCCAGCGGTCTGGGAGAGTGGCTGACGGCGCCGGTCAACAGCATCTCCGCGGGCGCATCGGGCGTGGTCTTCGGCCTCTTCGGTTATCTGCTCGTGCGCGGTTTCGTGGATCGCCGGGCGGTGGACATCGTCATCGGCGTGCTGGTCGCCGCCGTGTACGGCTCGTCGATGCTGTGGGGTGTGCTGCCGGGCAACGCCGCGGTGAGCTGGCAGGGGCACCTGTTCGGGCTGATCGGCGGCGTGGCGGCGGCGTTCCTGTTCCGCCGCCGGGCGGCAGTGGGCACCGCGGCCGGGGGCTGATCCGGCTGGGCCGTTCCCCCCGACCGGTCCTTTGATCAATCGCCGGTGGCGGAGGGGCCGGACCCCTGAGTGGCTCGACCCCGTCGAGCCACCTACAGACTCAGTCCCCGTACCACCAGGTCGAGCAGGGCGCAGACGAACAGCGCTATCCCGATGAAGCCGTTCACCGTGAAGAACGCCCGGTTCAGACGGGACAGGTCGTGCGGCTTGACGATCGTGTGCTCGTACACGAAAGCCGCCGCGACGACGGTCAGGCCGAACCAGAAGAACGCGCCGGCCCCGGTCGCCAGGGCGTACCAGACGAGCAGCACCGTGGTCAGGAGGTGGCATGCCCGCGCCCCGTACAGCGCACCGGGCACACCGAAGCGGGCCGGTACCGACATGACTCCCTCGGCGCGGTCCGCCTGGACGTCCTGGCAGGCGAAGATCAGGTCGAAGCCACCGATCCAGACACCCACGGCCAGCCCGAGGATCACCGCGTCCCAGGACCACTCCCCCGTGACGGCAATCCAGGCGCCGACTGGGCCGATGGCCTGGGCCAGGCCCAGGATCGCGTGCGGGTAATTGGTGAATCGTTTCCCGTACGGGTAGACGACCATCGGGATCACGGCGACGGGAGCGAGCGCCAGACAGAGCGGGTTCAGCAGCGCGGCGGCCCCGAGGAAGACGACGACGGCGACACCCGCGCCGGTCCAGGCGGACCGCACCGAAACCGCTCCGGTCACCAGCTCACGTCCGGCGGTGCGCGGATTACGGGCGTCGATCTCGCGGTCGATGATCCGGTTGCAGGCCATGGCGAAGGTCCGCAGGCCCACCATCGCGACCGTGACCAGCAGGAGGGTGACCCAGTGGATGTTCCGGTCCAGCTGGAACATCGCGGTGAGCGACGCGATGTAGGCGAAGGGCAGCGCGAAGACCGAGTGCTCGATCATCACCAGCCGCAGGAACGCCCTCACCCTGCCGGGCGGCGCGGGTTGGGGTCCGAAGAGGTCCGAGGTCGCGGAATCAGCACTCATCGTCAGAACCCGTACTCGTTCCACCGGCGGTCGACCTTCGCCGACGTCTCCGGGTCGGACTCGACCATGTCGGGCCAGCCGCCGTCCCGGGTGTAGCCCTCCTCGGGCAGCTTCTTCGTCGCGTCGATGCCTGCCTTGCCACCCCAGAACTGCTGGTAGGAGGCGTGGTCGAGGTGGTCGACCGGGCCCTCGACCACCGTGAGGTCGCGGGCGTAGTCGGTGTTGCCGAGCGCCCGCCACGACACCTCGTGCAGGTCGTGGACGTCGCAGTCGGAGTCCACGACCACGATCAGCTTGGTCAGGGACATCATGTGCGCGCCCCAGATCGCGTGCATGACCTTCTGGGCGTGCTTGGGGTACTTCTTGTCGATCGAGACGATCGCGCAGTTGTGGAAGCCACCCGACTCCGGCAGGTGGTAGTCCACGATGTCGGGCACGATGATCTTGAGCAGCGGGAGGAAGAAGCGCTCGGTGGCGCGGCCCAGCGGCCCGTCCTCCGTCGGCGGCCGGCCCACGACGATCGACTGCAGCAGCGGACGCTTGCGCATCGTGATGCAGTCGATCGTCAACGCGGGGAACGGCTCCTGCGGCGTGTAGAAGCCGGTGTGGTCCCCGAACGGCCCCTCCGGCAACATCTTGCCGGGCTCCAGCCACCCCTCGATGACCACCTCGGCCTGCGCGGGCACCTGGAGCGGCACGGTCTTGCAGTCGACCATCTCGATCCGCTTGCCCTGCACGAAACCGGCGAACAGGTACTCGTCGATGTCCCCCGGCAGCGGCGCGGTGGACGCGTACGTCACGGCGGGCGGGCAGCCGAAGGCGATCGCGACCGGCAGCCGCTCCCCGCGCTTGGCGGCCACCTGGTAGTGGTTACGGCTGTCCTTGTGGATCTGCCAGTGCATGCCGATGGTGCGCCGGTCGTGGCGCTGGAGCCGGTACAGCCCGAGATTGCGGACCCCCGTCTCCGGGTGCTTGGTGTGCGTCAGGCCGAGGTTGAAGAAGGAGCCGCCGTCCTGCGGCCAGGTGAAGAGCGCCGGCAGCAGGTTCAGGTCCACGTCGTCGCCGGTGAGGACGACCTCCTGCACCGGAGCGTTATCGGACTTCACCTTCTTCGGCGGTACGTGCGTCATCGCGCCGAGCTTCCCGAAGGCCTCGCGTACCCCGATGAAGCCCTGCGGCAGCTCCGGCTTGAGGAGCCCGCCGATCTTGTCGCTGATCTCCCCGTAGGACTTGAGGCCGAGCGCCTTGAGCAGTCGCCGGTCGGTCCCGAAGACATTCATCGCCAGGGGCATCGCGGAGCCCTTGACGTTCTCGAAGAGAAGCGCAGGGCCGCCGGCCTTGTTCACCCGGTCGACGATCTCCCCAACCTCCAGGTAAGGGTCGACTTCGGCCTTGATGCGCTTGAGGTCACCCTCGCGCTCCAGCGCCCGGAGCAGCGAGCGAAGATCGTCGTAAGCCATGCCGTCCAGTATCGGCCACCCGCTACCCTGGCCCCGTCACCGGGGCCGGAAAGGCCCGTCACCGCTCCCTGGGGGGACCTGCACCACCATGATCAGATATCTGCCGTTCATCCTGATCCTGGCGCTGACGATCTACGCCTTCATCGACTGCCTGAACACCCCCGAGGACGAGGTCAGGCACCTTCCCAAGGTCGTCTGGGTCATCATCATCCTCCTCTTCTCCATCGTCGGGCCGATCGTCTGGTTCGCGGCCGGGAAGCTGCGCCACGCCCCTGCCGGGGGCCGTACGCCTTCGGAATGGCACCGCAATCACCGCAGTGAGTGGGTCGCCCCGGACGACAATCCCGACTTCCTGAAGCATCTCAAGGACGAGAACAAGAAGGACGAGTCGCTGCTGAAGGACTGGGAGGCGGACCTGCGCCGCCGCGAGGAGGAGCTCAAGAAGCGCGACGAGAACGGCCGCGCGAATGGTGAGGACACACCTCCGCCCGCACCATGAGGGACATGGACGGGACGCCGGCACGGACACCGGCAGAGCCACCGGCAGGGACGCTGACACGGTCACTGGCCCTGGACTGGCTCGCGACCGCCGTCGCCGAGGCGCGGGCCGGTCTCGCCGAGGGTGGCATCCCGGTCGGCGCGGCCCTGTACGGCGCCGACGGGACTCTGCTCGGCCGCGGCCACAACCGCCGCGTCCAGGACGGCGACCCGTCTCTTCACGCGGAGACGGCCGCGTTCCGGGCGGCCGGGCGCCAGCGCTCGTACCGCGGTACGACGATGGTCACCACCCTCTCGCCCTGCTGGTACTGCAGCGGACTGGTGCGGCAGTTCGGGTTCTCGCGAGTCGTGGTCGGCGAGGCCGAGACGTTCCGGGGCGGGCACGACTGGCTGGCGTCGCACGGGGTGGAGATCGTGCTGCTGGACGACGCGGAGTGCACGGCCCTGATGCGTGAATTCATCAGGGAGCATCCGGCCCTCTGGAACGAGGACATCGGCGAAGGCTGAGTCTTCGCCCCCGTCACGCCCGTCCGACGTCACCGCCCCGCTGTCACTCCCGGTCCGCGTACTCCGCCCGCAGCCGCGACCACCGGTCGGCCGTCCAGTCGGACCAGGCCGACGAGTCGTGCGGACGCCCGTCGAGCGCGTCCGTGAGGTACTCGAGACGGCTGTGCCACCCGGCGAGGCAGTCCAGCCGCTCGGCGTCCGTGCCCCGCCTCTCGTTGGTGAAACGAACCACCGTCGAGTCCGTTCCCACCGCCTGCAGGTGGAACCGGATCCGCCCGTGGACGCTCACGGTGTACTCGGCGACACGCTCGGGGTCCCAGGCGGTGACCGTGCCGGTGGCCACCGTTGAGCGGCCCTCCGCATCGGTGTTGAGCCATCGCAGGGCGACCGCGCCGCCGATGTGGTGCTCCAGCTCGTCGGCGGCGGCGAGCCACTCCCGCAGTCCTTCCGGCGTGGTCACGGCGGCCCAGATCCGGTCCGCGGAATGCGGCAGATGCAGCTCGAACCGCAGGACGTGGACATCCCCCTCCCGTGTCTCGGAGGTACCGTACGGGACGGTTTCGGCCATGCCACCAGCCTGACCCGACGGGATGCGATCCGCACCCCGCGCGACGCAGGTGCCGCGCCTTGCGGCGCCGGTGGACGTGCGTGGGGTGCGGGTGCGTCAGACGCCGGCGTACGAGTGCTTGCCGGTGACGAAGATGTTCACGCCGTAGTAGTTGAACAGCCAGCAGCCGAAGGCCACCAGCGCCAGGTAGGCCGCCTTGCGGCCCTTCCAGCCGGCCGTGGCACGGGCGTGCAGGTAGCAGGCGTACGCGACCCAGGTGATGAAGGACCAGACCTCCTTGGGGTCCCAGCCCCAGTAGCGGCCCCAGGCGTCGCCCGCCCAGATCGCGCCCGCGATGATCGTGAAGGTCCACAGCGGGAAGACCGCGGCGTTGACCCGGTACGCGAACTTGTCCAGCGAGGCGGCCGACGGCATCCGCTCCAGTACGGACGTGGCGAAGGAGCCCGGCTTGCCGCCGCGGGCCAGCTTGCTCTCGTAGCCGTCCCGGAAGAGGTAGAGCAGTGTGCCGACGGCACCCAGGTAGAAGACGGCGCCGCAGAAGATCGCGGTGGAGACGTGGATCCACAGCCAGTACGAGTCGAGCGCCGGGACCAGCTGGTCGCTGTCGGTGTAGAGCCACTTGGTGGCGATGCCCAGGTCCAGCAGGACGGTGGTGACCAGGGCGAGTCCGAGCCAGCGGACGTTCTTCCTGGCGGCCAGGAAACCGAGGTACGTGCCCACCGCCACCGTGGAGAAGGTGATGGAGAACTCGTACATGTTGCCCCAGGGCGCGCGCTGCACCGACAGGGCGCGCGCCACCACGCCGCCCGCCTCGACGAGGAACGCGAGGGCGGTCAGCGAGACGGCGATACGTCCGTACAGGTCGCCTTGTACATCCCCGCCGGCCGCGCCGGGTCCGTCCGGGACGTCTCGCGTTCCGGCGGCGGACCGCGTGACGACCTTGGGCTTGTCCAGGACGGCGGTGCCTCCGCCCTGCGTGGCGACCTGGACCTTGACGGTGGCAGCCTTGGCGGACTCGCCGGTCAGCGCGGCGGCCGTACGGCCGACCTTGCTGCGGCTGCCGAGGGCCCACTCGGCGATGTGCGCGAGGAAGGCGAGCGTGTAGACCGCCATCGACGAATAGATCAGAACGTTGCTGATGTTGGCCAGGTTCTCGTTGGCTGCGGCAGCGAGAGTCACGCGCGCGCTCCTTCGACAGGATTCTCAGAATCTGCGGAATCTGTGGCAGGCGCGGTGGGCGCCTCCGCATGCAGTGCTACGGCCAGATCGGCCAGCTCCTCCGGGAGCTTGGCGGACTCGCTGCGGCCGAGGCCGGCCATCTCGACGACGGTGACGCCGTCCGCACCCCGTACGGCCCGCACCCATACCCGGCGCCGCTGGATGAACAGCGATCCGACGAGTCCGGTGATGGCCGCCACTGCTCCGGCGAGGGCGAGGCCGCTGCCGGGCTGCTGCGAGATCTGGAAGGTGGCCCAGCGCTCCACACCCTCGAACTTCACCGTGCCGGCGCCGTTCGGCAGCGTCATGGTCTCGCCGGGCAGCAGCCGCTGCTTGAACAGCTGGCCCCGGGAGTCCTTGAACTCCTTCATCTTGCTGGTGTTGAGCTGGTAGACGTTCTGCGGCAGGCCCGAGTCCATCCGCAGGTCCCCGTGGTAGGCGGACAGGGCGAGTACGGGGAAGTCCAGCGCGGGGAACTGCGAGTACATCTGCCCCTTGCCCTCGCCCGCGAAGGTCGGCACGAAGAAGGCGTTGAAACCCAGCCCTTCCTCCTTGCCGCTCTTGTCGCGGTACCCGTCGCTCACCTTGACCGCGCCGGTGGAGGTGATGTTGGAATCGATGGGCAGCAGCGGTACGGCGTCCTTGTAGACGACCTTGCCGCGGGCATCGGTGACCGAGACGATCGGCGCGTAACCGTGCCCGAGGAGGTAGACCTTGGCGCCGTCGATCTCCAGCGGCTTGTTGACCTCGATGTCGGCCTTCCGCGGCTTGCCGTCCGCGCCCTCGGCGTAGGTGACGTGCGCGGTGAAGGTGCGGGGCGTGCCCTTCTGGGGGCCGCTTCGTTCGAACGTCGCGTCGAAGGAGTCGAGCGTGAAGCTGAACGGGGGGAGGTCGTCCGTGCTGAAGAGACTGCCGGACTTGAAGTTGTCGTACTGCGTGAGCGTGTTGGAGAAGCCGCCGCCCTTGAGGACGAGCTTGCCGCCCTCGGACTTGAAGAGCTGTCCGGCTGCGAAGGCCACCAGCATCACGATCAGCGCGAGATGGAAGAGCAGATTGCCCGCTTCGCGCAGATAGCCCTTCTCGGCGGCGACCGCGTCGCCGACCGTGTGGGCCCGGAAACGGCGCTTGTTCAGCAGGTTCTGAGCGGCCGAGAGCACCTGCTCGGGCTCGCCGGCGGTGCGCCAGGTCGTATACGCGGGCAGCCGGGTCAGCCGCTTCGGCGCGCCCGGCGGGCGGCCGCGGAGCTGGCCGGCGAACTGCCAGGTGCGGGGCACGATGCAGCCGATGAGCGAGACGAACAGCAGGATGTAGATCGCCGAGAACCACACCGAGCTGTAGACGTCGAACAGGCCGAGCTTCTCGTAGAGCGGGCCGAGGGTCTCGTGCCCGGCCTTCCAGTCGGCCACCTTGAGCTCGTCCACGCTGGTCTGCGGAATCAGCGAGCCGGGGATCGCTCCGAGCGAGAGCAGGAAGAGCAGGATCAGGGCGACCCGCATCGAGGTCAGTTGCCGCCAGAACCAGCGCGCCCAGCCGACGACACCGAGGGCGGGGAGGTTCCCGAGCTCTTCCACGGGGGCGGTGGACAGCTGGGAGCCGGCCGCGCCGAGGTCCCGCTCGTCCGTCGTTTCTGCCTTGCTCATGGACTCAGATCCCCACCGTGAAGCCGTTGGACCACGCCTGCATCTCGCTCACCATGCTGTCCCACACGCCGGTGACGAGCAGCAGACCGGTCGCGATCATCATGGCGCCGCCGATGCGCATCACCCACACGTAGTGCTTCTTGACCCAGCCGAAGGCGCCGAGCGCCTTGCGGAACGCCACCGCGGCGGCGACGAACGGGAGCCCGAGACCGAGGCAGTACGCGACCGTCAGTATGGCCCCGCGGCCCGCACTGGCCTGGTCGATGGCCAGGGTCTGCACGGCGGCGAGAGTCGGGCCGATGCACGGCGTCCAGCCGATGCCGAACAGCACGCCCAGCATGGGCGCCCCCACCAGGCCGGCCACCGGCCGCTGATGGAAGCGGAATTCGCGCTGGGTCAGCCAGGGCATCATGCCCATGAAGAAGAGACCCAGCAGGATGACCAGCGCCCCGAGCACCTTGGAGATGACTCCGCGGTTCTCCTGGAGGGTGGAGCCGAAGTAGCCGAAGAGCGCCCCGCCGGAGACGAAGACGGCGGTGAAGCCGAGGACGAAGAGACTCGCGCCGGCGACCATCCTGCCGCGTCTGGCCTCGGCCAGATCGGCGCCGCTGACGCCGGTGACGTACGACAGGTAGCCGGGGACCAGCGGGAGAACGCAGGGCGAGAAGAAGGAGACCAGGCCTCCGAGCACCGCGATGGGCAGGGCGAGGAGAAGAGCTCCGCCGAGAACCGTCTCGTTCATGCCGGCGGACGCGGCAACCGCAATCACGTGATCACTTCTCCGCGATCAGCGGATCGATCATCTTGCGCAGCTGTTCCTCGCTGACCGCCGCCAGGGTGCGCGCCGCGATCTTTCCATCCTTGTCGAGGACGATCGTGGACGGAATTGCCTGGGGGTTCAGGGTGCCTTTGGGGAAGCGCAGCATGAGCTTGCCGATCGGGTCGTACAGGCTCGGGTACGTGACACCGAATTTCTTCTCGAACTCGATCGCCGACTGCTTGCTGTTGTCGCGGGTGTTGATCCCGACGAACTCGACGCCCTTGGGTTTGGTGTCCCGGGCGGCCTTCGCCAGGTGCTTCGCCTCGGCCCGGCAGGGGGTGCACCACGAGCCCCAGACGTTGAGGACGACGACCTTGCCCTTGAAGTCGTCGACGTTCAGCGGCTTGCCTTCGAGGGTCTCCCCGTCGAGCTTCGGGGCGGGCTGCCGGTCCGCCTTGGCGACCGCGGAGATGCCTGTGCTGCCCGTCACATAGTTGGTGTTGCCGGATCCGCTGCTACTGCTGCCGGACCCGCTGCACGCCGTGGTCGTCAGCGCACCGGCCGCGGCCACGGCGGTCAGCAGAGCGGCACGACGGCGGTACGAGCGACGGCGGGGGGCGCGGTTACGGCTCATGTGAAAAGTTTCGCATGTGCCTTTCGGGGATCTTGCGCACCCCCCGGCGAAACGTTCAGGCGGTTGCGGTGAGGAACGACTTCCAGCCGCCTGCGGGCTGCTGGCCGGGCGCCAGCGTGCGGAGTCTGGCGAGGATCTGCGGGTCCTGTACGTCGATCCAGTCGGTGAACTGCCGGAAGGAGACGAGCCGTACGTCCTTTTTGTCCGCCATGCCCTTCAATGCCTCTTCTACAGCATCCATATAGATACCGCCGTTCCACTGCTCGAAGTGGTTGCCTATGAAGAAGGGCGCGCGGTTGGAGTCGTAGGCCCGCCGGAAGCCGCTGAGGTAGGCCCCGGTCGCCTGCTTCTTCCAGAACGGATAGTTCGAGGGCACGCCGTTCGTCGAATTCTTCGACTGGTTGGCGAGCATGTTGTAGTCCATCGAGAGCACCTCGAAGGAATGCCCGGGGAACGGCACGGCCTGCAACGGGAGGTCCCAGATGCCCTGCTTCTTGTCCGGCCACATCTGCAGGCCGCCGGACGAACTGGCGTCGTAGCGCCAGCCCAGCTTCTTGGCGGTCGGGAGCAGTTTGTCCTGGCCGAGCAGACAAGGAGTCCGGGCGCCGGCGAGTTCCTTCGTGTAGTCGAAGGGAAGCGGTTCGAGGTCGGTGAATCCGGTGTTCGTGCGCCAGTTGGTGACGAAGGACACAGCCTGGTCGATTTCGTTCTGCCAGTCCGCGGACGACCAATTGCCCACCGAACCGGAACCGCCGCAGAAGTGGCCGTTGAAGTGGGTCCCGATCTCGTGCCCGTCGAGCCATGCCTGCCGGAGGTTCTTGATCGTCTCCTTGACGTGGTCATCGGTCAGATAGCCGATGTCGGAAGCGCCCACCGGATTGTTCGGCGGCTTGTACAGGCTTTTCTTCGACTCGGGCAGGAGGTACAGCCCAGAGAGGAAGAAGGTGTACGCCGCGCCGTGGTCCTTCGCGAGTTTGAGGAAGCGCGGGAAGAGGCCGTTCCCCACCTCGCCCGCCCCGTCCCAGGAGAAGATGACGAACTGGGGCGGGGTCTGGCCCGGTTCGAGCGGGACCGGCTTCTCGGGCTGGTTCGGCTGCGGTCCGGTGTCGGCGGTGGAGCCGTCACCGATCAGCTTGACGTCCTCCTCCGTGGGGCCGCCCGTCCCTTTGCCGCCGCCCTTTCCGGATCCGGATGAGCCCAGACCGGACGTCCCGCCGGAGCCACAGCCGGCCATTCCGACCGCCGCTGCCGCCCCGAGTCCCAGTCCGAGCAGGCCCCTCCGACTGAAGTCGCGCATGTGACCGTCCCCCGCCCTCAACTCGCCCACTCAAGTCACGTCCATATAAACGGACAATCAATGAGAGGCCGGTGACGGGCAATCGGGTTCCGCGCCACTCCCACATCTTTTGGTAAAACCGCAGATGATCCAGACGGTGTTTTCCGGATCATGCCGGGCAGGCATGATCCGGAAGACACTCCCTGGGCCCGGACAGCGCCTAGGCGCCGAACGCCTTCGACTTCCCCTTCACCGGCTTGGCACCCGCCAGCAGATGCGCCGGAACAAGGTCCCGGGCGGGCTCGCTGTACCCGACGGACACGATCGCGTCTCCCCGGTACGTGAAGGAGGTCAGCGAGGCCAGCGTGCACTGCCGCCTGCGCGGGTCGTGCCACAGCCGGCGCCGTTCGGCGAAGCTCCGCACGATCCAGATCGGCAGCTGATGGCTGACACACACCGCCTCGTGGCCGCGGGCCCCCGCGCGCGCCGCGTCCAGGGCGCCCATCATCCGTACGACCTGATCGACGTACGGCTCACCCCAGGACGGCCGGAACGGATTGGTCAGGTGCCGCCAGTTTCCGGGCTTGCGCAGCGCGCCGTCGCCGACTCCGAAGGTTTTGCCCTCGAAGACGTTCCCCGCCTCGATCAGCCGCTCGTCGGTGACCAGGTCGAGGCCGTGGATCTTGGCGATCGGGGCGGCGGTCTCCTGCGCGCGCTCCAGCGGCGAGGACACGACATGTGCGATGTCGCGGCTCTCCAGATGCTCGGCGACCCTGTCGGCCATCTGCCGGCCGAGTTCGGAAAGGTGGTAGCCGGAGCGGCGCCCGTAGAGCACTCCGTCCGGGTTCTCGACCTCGCCGTGCCGCACGAGGTGGACGACGGTGATCTCGTCGCTCGCGCTCATGCCGCCGCCTCCGTGGCCTCTGCGGCCGCGCGGGCCGCTGCGGGGAGGGCGGCAGCGATGCGTTCGACCGCCCGCTCGTCGTGGGCCGTCGAGACGAACCAGGACTCGAAGGCGGACGGCGGCAGATAGACGCCCTGCGCGAGCATCGAGTGGAAGAAACCGGTGAAGCGGAAGGCCTCCTGCTTCTTCGCGTCCTCGTAGTCGCGCACCTCCTCGTCCGTGAAGAAGACCGAGAACATGTTGCTCGCCGTCTGCAGCCGGTGGGCCACGCCCTCCTTGCTGAGCGCGTCCGTCACCAGGGACCGGATCTCGCGCGACACCGCGTCGACCTTCTCGTACGCCGCGTCGTCCAGCAGCCGCAGCTGCGCGAGACCCGCGGCCGTGGCGACCGGGTTCCCGGAGAGCGTGCCCGCCTGGTAGACGGGGCCGGCCGGGGCGAGGTGGGCCATCACATCGGCACGGCCACCGAAGGCCGCGGCCGGGAAGCCGCCGCCCATGACCTTGCCGAAGGTCATCAGATCGGGCTCGACGCCGTCGATGCCGTACCAGCCGGCCTTGGACGTACGGAAGCCGGTCATGACCTCGTCGGAGATGTACAGCGCGCCGTTCTGCGCGCACAGGTCCTTGAGGCCCCGGTTGAAGCCGTCCTGCGGCGGTACCACGCCCATGTTGCCGGGCGAGGCCTCTGTGATCACACAGGCGATCTCACCGGGCTGCGCGGCGAACGCGGCGCGCACCGCTTCGAGATCGTTGTACGGCAGGACGATCGTGTCGCCGGCCTGGGCACCCGTGACACCGGGGGTGTCCGGCAGCCCGAAGGTCGCGACGCCCGAACCGGCCGCGGCCAGCAGGGCGTCCACATGGCCGTGGTAGCAGCCGGCGAACTTGACGACCTTGGCGCGGCCGGTGAAACCGCGGGCCAGGCGGATCGCCGACATGGTCGCCTCGGTGCCGGACGACACCAGACGTACCTGCTCCACGGGACCGATCCGGGCGACGATCTCCTCGGCCAGGGCGACCTCGCCCTCACCGGGCGTACCGAAGGAGGTGCCACGGGCGACGGCGGCCTGAACGGCCTCGATGACGGTGGGGTGGGAGTGGCCGAGGATCATCGGCCCCCACGAGCAGACGAGGTCGACGTACTCTCGGCCATCGGCATCGGTGAGGTACGGACCGGTACCGGACACCATGAACCGGGGCGTACCACCCACCGCACGGAACGCGCGCACGGGAGAGTTCACGCCGCCGGGGGTCACGAGGGACGCGCGGTCGAAAAGCGTCTGCGAAACTGGGGCTTCGTACGGATAGCTCACACAAGCCATGGTGTCAGAGGCCCGGACGGTCTTGCGGACAGGTGTTTCACTGCCCGGCCGTGGGGGAGGTCACTGACACGATGATCGGGTTGCGCGGCGGGTGCTGTGCCATCTACAAAGCATTCGGGTGAAAGTTATGCATCGCGGTGGCGGAGTGGGCGAGGGGACCGACGACCTGGGTCCCGAGCGTGCCCGGCGGAGCGGACGGCACCGGCGCGGGCGCGACGCGGAGGCCGCTGAAACGGGAAGCAGGAGTGGTGGCCGGGTGGGGGTGACGTACAAATACTTCGGTGCCCCCGACGGGGCCACGGCAGCCCGCGTGCCCATTTCGATGCGCCCCGAGGAACTCGGCGGTGACGAACTCGGCATGGGCGGAATGTTCACCAAGATCAAGCCGGAGACGATGGCCGCGATGGTCCTCACCGGCATCGAGGGAATACCCCTGCACAAGGTGCCCCCGCTCGAGCTCGTCGTACTCCACCCCGACTACGCGGTCGTCAAGCTTCCGATGACGGTGGTCGACCCCCTGCGCGGCATCGGCGAGGAGTCGGTCGGCGCGGCGGCCTTCATCTGGTCGACGGTCCCGGACCGGGGCGGCCCGCGCGACGCGTTCAACGTGTACCAGCTGCTCCATGAATGGCAGGATTTCTCCCACCGCCTGCACGAGGCGGGGCACCAGCCGTACTGCCTGGTCTGGCCCTGAGCCCCGCTCTCCCGCCCCGCCCCGCCCTGGAGCATCTCGCCGCTTCGCGCCCGCCGGTCTAAGGTGACCAACCGTGCGGCAGCAACAGCAGCAGACCGCCACGGACAGCGGTGACAGCGCCCTGCCCCCCTGTGCCGTGGTGACCGGCGCGGGCGGCCGGATCGGCGGAGCGACCCTGGAGGTCCTCGCGGACCGACTGCCGGAGCGATGGCGGCTCGTCTCCGTGGACCGCAGGCCGCACCCCCACGTCCCGGACGGCCTGCGGATGCGCGTACACCACCGTGCCGTCGACCTGACGGACGTCGCGGCCACCGAAGAGCTGTTCAGAGACCTCGCCGACCTTTTCGAGGTCCGGCACGTCATGGCCGTCGCCGGCGGCGCCGACCCGCACGACGGAGGACGCAGCGGATTCGAACTGCCGGACCCGACGGTCTTCCACGCCGGCGTCGGCGCCAACCTGCTGATGCCGTATCACGTCTTCCATGCCGCCCACGGTGTGATGCGGCACGTCCCCGGAGACCGCTCGGTGACTTTCTGCTCCTCAGTCAACGCCCTCGGCGCCTGGGGGCGGCCCGCCTACTCGGCCGCGAAGGCGGGGCTGATCGCCCTCGCCCGCACGCTCGCCGTCGCGACCGCTCCCGAGGGCATCCGGGTCAACGCCGTGGCCCCGGGCAGCGTCGTCGCTCCCGACGGAACGCTCGGACGGGAGGAGGACCCGGCCGTCGTCGCCGAGCTTCGGCGCTCCATCCCCCTCGGGAAACCGGCCACTCCGGACGATGTGGCCCGTGCCTTCGCCGCGCTGGCCCTGGACCTCACGCACGTCACCGGGCAGACCCTGGTCGTGGACGGCGGCCAGGACGCCCGGCGGCGGACGCCGAAGGTGTGATTCAGGCCATATTTGGCCGGGGAAGCCCTCTTGCCTCCACTCCCCGCGTGCCGATGCACAGAGCGTCGGCACCGACATCGAGGGAGACCCGCCGTGGGCGACATTCTGCTGGCTCTGTGCATCCCGCTCATGGTGTGCTCGAGCGGGATCTACGCCGGCTGTGAGTGCCTGTGGCGCCGGCGGCATCCAGCGCCCCCGGCCCCGTACACCCAGCACACCGCGAGATCCGCCGAGCACGAGCTGCTGGCCGCCGCGGAGGCCGTCGTCGCCGACTCGTACGCGGCGATCGGGGGCCTGTACCTCATGCCGGGCACGGCCCCGGGAGCGGACGCGGCCGACGGGCCTGACGCGGTTGCGGTCAGGGGTTCGGGTTCGGTGCCCAGTGCGGATCCCGGCCGGTCGACGCCAGCAGTTCCTCGAACGGCGTCGCCCCGTCCGGCATCGGGCACGGCTCCCCGAACACCTTCATCCGCCGGGCCGTCGGACCCATCTCCGCCACCAACGCGCCGAGCGCACGGACACCCTCCTCGTCCGGCGTGAAGTCCTGGCCGGTCGCACGGGCGAGATCCCAGACGTGCACGGTCAGGTCGAGCAGCACCATCGAGCCGACCGTGCGGGCCGGGAGGTTCATGGTTCCCGTTGTCCCCTCCTCGGCGCCGGGCACCGCCCACGCCTCTGCTAGCAGCCCGGTCTCCGCGGCGAACCGGCCGCGCCAGTCACCCTCCAGATAGTCCGGTGTATGCGAGAAGTCCGCCTCCTTCCTGGCCGCGAGCGCCTGGAAGCCGACCACCACATGGAACAGGTGGTTGAGCAGGTCGCGTACGTCGTAGTCGGCGCAGGGTGTGCGCTTCCCCAGCTGCTTGTCCTCCACGCCCCGCACCACGGGCTCCGCATGCGCGGCAGCCGCTTCGAGCAGGTCACTGATCCTGTCGGTCATGCGTCCGACGGTAAGAGCGCCCAGCCCGGGGCGGCTTGAAAAAACGCGACATAGGATCAGCGCCATGGCAGGTCCACGGAGCGACACCCGGGGCATCGTCGACCCCGGGGAACTCTTCGCGCGCGTACGCTTCCGCCGCCGGGAGCCGGCCGGTCCGCTGCGGCCGTATCTGGAGCACTACTGGCTGATCGACTGGGATCTGCCGGAGCCGTTCGCGTCGCATGTCGTCCCGCACCCGTCCGTGAACATCGTCTTTCAGCGGTACGGGCGGACCGGCGACTTCGGTGAGGTCGCCGGTATCGGGCTGGAACTCTTCGCCCAGAAGCTGGAAGGGCGCGGCCGGGTGTGCGGGATCCAGTTCCGGCCGGGCGGCTTCCGGCCGTTCCTGCCGGGCCGTCCGGTGTCGGAGCTGACCGGCCGGCGGGTTCCGCTCCCCGAGGTGTTCGCCGGCTTCTCGGCCACAGCTCCCGTGGTTCTCGGGCCGGAGGCGGAGGACGCCCGTGTCGCCGCGCTCGACGACTTCCTCCTCGCACTCGGCCCGGCACCCGATCCGCAGGCTGACCGGGCCATGGCCCTGGCGGACCGTATCCGCAGGGACCGGTCGATCCGCCGCGTCGACGAAGTCGCCGACGCGGCGGGCGTATCGGTGCGCTCACTCCAGCGGCTGTTCGCCGCGTACGTGGGCGTCAGCCCGAAGTGGGTCATCCTGCGCTACCGCATCCACGAAGCCCTGGAACGTGCCGGAACCGATGGCTCGGTGGACTGGGCCGGACTCGCAGCCGAACTCGGGTACAGCGACCAGGCACACCTGGTCCGCGACTTCACCGCCCGGGTGGGGGTGCCGCCGACGGCATACGGGCAGGGGCAGCCCGTCGTCAGAGCCTCGTCGTAGATTGCGGTCATGGAGACGGACGTACGGCTTGAGTCGTGGTCGGAGGGCGATTTCGGCCTGCTCCGGCGGAACAACGCATCCGAGATGACCGCCCACCTGGGGGGACCCGAGTCCGAGGAACAGCTCGTGGCGCGGCATCAGCGCTATCTGAACATCGAGGAGGCCGGTACGGGCCGGATGTTCCGGATCGTGCTGGCGGACACCGGTGAAGCGGCCGGGGCCATCGGGTACTGGGAGCGGGTCTGGCAGGGCGAGACGGTGTACGAGACCGGGTGGGGTGTGCTGCCCGAGTTCCAGGGCCGGGGCATCGCCGTCGCGGCGGCAAAGGCCGTGGTGGGGCACGCCGGATCGGCGGGCCGGCACTGGCAGCTCCATGCCTTCCCGTCCGTGGGCCATGCCGCCTCGAACGCGGTCTGCAGGAAGGCCGGCTTCGAGCTCGTCGGAGTCTGCACGTTCGAATACCCCAAGGGGCACTTCATGGATTCCAACGACTGGCGTACGGACCTCACTTCCCGCTGAGCGGCGGCACTGTGTCGTCGGGGCCGCACCCCGGGGCGGCCCCGGCCGCTGGGGCCGCGGCTCCGGCCGGAAATCTGTGGGCCCGGCGCTCCGGCCGGTGGCATGCTGGCGGCGTGAACGGTCCGGAGATCCATCTCACCTTCGCCCCTGAGCTGCGGCTATTCGCCGCGCCCGAACGCCGCCAGGGGCCGACCAAGGCCGTCACCGACGGGTCGTCCAGCCTCGGCCATGTCGTCGAGTCGATGGGCGTGCCGCTGACCGAGGTCGGCCGGCTGCTCGTCGACGGGCGCGAGATGCCGGTCTCACACGTGCCGCGGGCAGGCGAGACGGTGGAGGTGTGCGGGGTGGTGCGGCCGCAACGAGTACCGGGCGCACCGCTGCGCTTCCTGCTCGACGTACACCTCGGGACACTCGCGCGACGGCTGCGGCTTCTCGGCGTCGACGCTGCCTACGAGAGCGAGGACATCGGCGATCCAGGGCTCGCCACCCGCTCCGCGGCGGAACGACGGGTGCTGCTGTCCCGGGACCGAGGGCTGCTGCGGCGGCGCGAGATCTGGGCCGGGGCGTACGTCTACAGCGACCGTCCGGACGAGCAGCTCCGCGACGTGCTGGGCCGGTTCGCACCGGAGCTCGCCCCGTGGACCCGGTGCACCGCTTGCAACGGCCCGCTCCGCGACGCCGACAAGCAGTCGGTCGGGGCGCGCCTGGAGCACGGCACCCAGCGCACGTACGACGTCTTCGCGCAGTGCGCGGACTGCCAGCGGGTGTACTGGCGGGGCGCCCACCACGCGCGGCTGGAGGCGATCGTCGATGACGCGCTGCGCGAATTCGGCGACGCGGCGGCGTGACTAGGGATTTTCCGCCGTCAGGTACCGCTGCACGGTAGGCGCGATCCAGGCGATCACCTCATCCCGGCTCATCGCCACGGCGGGCGGGAAGCGCAGGACGTACCGGGCGATCGCCATGCCGAGGATCTGGGAGGCGGCGAGGGCGGCGCGGGCCGGGGCCTCGGCGGGGTCGGGGCAGACGCCGGCGGCGAGAGGGCCGAGCTGTTGCTTGAAGACGGCCTGCATGCGCTCCGCCCCCGCCGCATTGGTGACGCCGACGCGCAGCAGCGCGGTCAGGACGTCGTCCTGCTCCCAGCGGTCGAGGAAGTGACCGACGAGCACGGCTCCGATGTGCTTGCCCGGGAGCCCGCCCAGCTCCGGAAGCCGCAGATCGATCTCGGACGCGGCGGCGAAGAGCCCCTCCTTGTTGCCGTAGTAGCGCATCACCATCGACGGGTCGATTCCGGCGTCACGGGCGATGGCGCGGATGGTGGCACGCCCGTATCCGTCGGCCGCGAAGCGTTCGCGGGCGGCGTGCAACGGGCCGCCCGCTCCCTGCCCGCCCAGATTCTGAACACCGTGCGCCCCGCCGCCGACAGGGCGATGGGCATGATCTCCGGGATCGGCATCGCGTACGCCGCGGGGCGGGGAGCGCACCCCCTCGCCGGCAAGCGGGCCCCCGACCTCCAGCTCTCCGAGGGCCGCCTCTACGAACTGCTGCGGGCCGGTTTGTTCGTCCTGATCACCCCGCGGGACGCCTCGTTGTGCCCGCCTGTGCTCATCCGCCCCGACGGATACATCGCCTGGGCGGGCGACCAGCGGGACGACGACGCGCTGCGTAAGGCGCTGGCCCGGTGGACGGGCGGGCAGTGAGCCGAGGCTCCATCCGGCTATAAAGCGAGTCGCGCGGCCCAGGAGAGCCCTGAGCGACGCGAACCCGCCACGGGACCGTGGCGGGTTCGCGTCGTCGAGGCTGGTCGGCACGTCTGGCGTGTTCAGCCCGCGACCGGTGTCGCTACTGCTTACTACTCCTGGTTGACGTTGGCCTGGTTGGCGTCGCCGTCGCCCTGGTTGACGTTGGCCTGGTTGGCGTCACCGTCGCCCTGGTTGACGTTGGCCTGGTTGGCGTCACCGTCGCCCTGGTTGACGTTGGCCTGGTTGGCGTCGCCGTCGCCCTGGTTGACGTTGGCCTGGTTGACGTCGCCGTCACCCTGGTTGACGTTGGCCTGGTTGGTCTTGCCGCCGCCCTGGTTCACATTCGCCTGGTTGGTCTTGCCGCCACCCTGGTTCACATTCGCCTGGTTGACCTTGCCGCCGCCC
>NZ_JBFBAS010000022.1:0-42155 GCF_040682335.1 Streptomyces sp. NPDC051219 | reverse complement strand
CGCCCTGGTTCACATTCGCCTGGTTGGTCTTGCCGCCGCCCTGGTTCACATTCGCCTGGTTGGTCTTGCCGCCACCCTGGTTCACATTCGCCTGGTTGGCCTTGCCACCACCCTGGTTCACATTCGCCTGGTTGACCTTTCCGCCGTCATCCTCCGCCACTATCGCCACAGCCTTCGGCGTCAGCGGAGCCGCTTGAGCGCTCGTTACTCCCATCGCGCCGGCGAGTATCGCAGCGCAGCAGGAGACGCCGACGATGTGGGGGATGCGGGTGCGGATGTTTGCAGCCATGATGATCTCCTCTTGAGTGAATTGAATTCGCTTATCAGAATTCGGCGAGCCGAGATTTCGACTTACCAGTCGGACCATCTCCGATCCGATGGCCGGGCGCTTTGCCTAAGACAATGTTTGCCTGCTGCGGGAAAGCCAGCAAAGCAACGGAAAGTCGGGGCTTGACAGACTTGACGCCGGGAGTACCATTTGCCGTTTTTCGGCATCCACGTCACTGTCGACGCACCCACCGGGGATTCCGCCGGGTTGGCCAGGCCCGTTATCTCGTCGCCCCCTGAACGCTGCTCCTCCGGGCACCCCGGTAGGGACGCCGTCCGCCTCGGCGGCGCCCCGTTGCCGGTCCACCACCGCTGCCCTTCCGATCCCCTGTCGCGTCTCCGCGAATTCCGCGCGAAATCTTGACACCCTGGCCGCGCCCGCATCCGTCGCCGGAAATCGCCAAGGCATTGCGAGCTTCCGCAGAACTACCGCTCCGAAGGAGGTGCTCGCATGGCCCTTCCTGACCCTGTTCACCTTCACCGATCAGCGGCCGGAACGCGGCGTGGGCAGGCCCCTCCTGCCACCCAGTGACCGGCATGCCAGGGTGGTGTCATGTTCGTAGTCCGTTCCGCCGCCCTGTTCGTACTCGCCGCACTGTTCGAGATCGGCGGCGCCTGGCTCGTCTGGCAGGGCGTTCGCGGCAGTGACAGCGAAGGCGGACGAGGCTGGCTCTGGATCGGCGCCGGCGTCATCGCCCTCGGCGCGTACGGCTTCGTCGCCACGCTCCAGCCCCACAGCGAATTCGGCCGCATCCTCGCCGCGTACGGCGGAGTCTTCGTGGCCGGCTCGCTCGCCTGGGGCATGGTCGCCGACGGCTACCGCCCGGACCGCTGGGACGTGACGGGCGCCCTGATCTGCCTCGCCGGCATGGCGGTGATCATGTATGCCCCACGCAGGCACTGATCCGGCTGCCTATCCTGGCCGCGTACCGATCGTACGAACGAGGAGTTGCCCATGACCGCCGCCGCCGCACGTACCGCAGTCGTCACCGGCGCGAGCAGCGGTATCGGTGCCGCCACCGCCCGGCAACTGGCCGCCGCCGGCTACCACGTCGTCCTCACCGCCCGCCGCAAGGACCGGGTGGAAGCACTCGCCGCAGAGCTCACGGACGCGGGCCAAAGCGCCACGGCATACGCCCTCGACGTCACCGACCGCCCGGCGGTCGACGCGTTCGCCGCCTCCCTCGACCGCTGCGACGTGCTGGTCAACAACGCAGGCGGCGCGCTGGGCGCGGACCCCGTCGCGACCGGTGACCCGGCCGACTGGCGCACGATGTACGAGGTCAACGTCATCGGCACGCTCAACACCACGCAGGCACTGCTCCCCGCACTCATCGAGAGCGGCGACGGCACGGTCGTGATCCTCTCCTCCACCGCGGGCCACGCCACCTACGAGGGCGGCGCCGGCTATGTCGCCGCGAAGAACGGCGCCCGCGTGCTGGCCGAGACCCTGCGCCTGGAGATCCTCGGCCGGCCGGTCCGCGTCATCGAGATCGCCCCCGGCATGGTCAAGACGGACGAGTTCGCCACGACCCGCTTCCGCGGCGACACCGAGAAGGCGGCCAAGGTCTACGCCGGCGTGGCCGAGCCCCTCACCGCGGACGATGTGGCGGACACGATCACGTGGGCGGTCACCCGCCCGAGCCACGTCAACATCGACCTCCTGGTGGTCCGCCCCCGCGCCCAGGCCTCCAACGCGAAGGTCCACCGCGAACTCTGACGCCGGAAAGCCCATGGTCCGGGTACAACAAAGCGGCTCGCCCGGACTGCAGCAGACCAGATCCCGCTGCTGGTCGATGACCTTCTCGATCGGCTTGTACGCGCCGGGGATCTCGTCCACGACGCCGGAGTCCTTACGGCACTCCACGCCCCGCGTCTGATCTTCCGGGTCCCGCGTCGAGAACCGCCGCCTCGGCGTTCCGGCTCATCTTCCGACCGGCCCCGTGCGACGCGGAGTTGAACGACTTCGTGTTCCCCAGGCCGCGGACGATGTACGAGCCCGTACCCATCGAGCCCGGGATGATCCCGTAATCGCCACTGCCCGCCCGGATCGCCCCCTTCCGCGTCACCAGCAGGTCCATGCCTTCGTACCGCTCCTCCGTCACGTAGTTGCGGTGTGGGGAGGACGTTGCCGCACAGCTCGGGGCGGCCGAGTGACTCGGAGTCGAGTTCACTCGGCCGCCCCGCCGAGCCAGCGCCTGTGCAGGCGGTCGGTCACGGTCGTCTAGCGAACCGACCGCAGGCCCGTACGAACCTCCTCGACGAAGAGCTCCGGCTGCTCCCACGCGGCGAAGTGGCCGCCCTTGGGGAGCTTGTTGTAGTGGACGAGGTTGGGGTACGCCTTCTCGGCCCAGCTCTTGGGGGCCTGGTAGAGCTCGTCGGGGAAGACGCTGACGGCGACCGGGAGCTTGACGCCCTTGGCGCTGAAGAACGGGATACCGGCCGCAGCGCCCTCCCAGTACAGACGCGCCGCGGAAACCGCCGTGTTCGTCAGCCAGAAGAGCGTGATGTTGTCCAGGACGTCATCCCGGGACAGGCCCTCGGTCACTCCGTTGAAGGACCGGGTGATCATCTGCAGGCTGGCCGCGTCGTGGTCGAGCATGAAGGCCGCCAGGCCGACGGGGGAGTCGGCGAACCCGGTCAGCGTCTGCGGGCGGTCGCCCATCAGGAGTGCGTAGTAGACGTGCTTGTAGAAGAAGCTCAGCTGCTCGACGGCGCGCTTCTCCTCGTCGTTGGAGGGAGCGACGTCGGACGGCAGCGGGTTGCCGGCCGCGATCGCCTGCTCGATGGCGGGCGGGAACACACCGGCCATGTTGGTGTGGATGCCGACGAGGCCCTCGGGCGCCTGCACGCCCATGAGTTCCGTGATGATCGCGCCCCAGTCGCCGCCCTGCGCCGCGTACTTCGTGTAGCCGAGGCGCTTCATCAGCTCGGCCCAGGCGCGCGCGATGCGGTCGGGTCCCCAGCCGGTCGTGGTCGGCTTGCCCGAGAACCCGAAGCCGGGCATCGACGGGATCACCAGGTGGAAGGCGTCCGACGCCTCGCCGCCGTGGGCCGTCGGGTTCGTGAGCGGGTCGATGATCTTCATCTGCTCGATGATCGAGCCGGGCCAGCCGTGGGTGACGATCAGCGGCAGAGCGTTCTCGTGCTTCGAGCGGACGTGGATGAAGTGGATGTCCAGCCCGTCGATCTCGGTGATGAAGTGCGGCAGAGCCTTGAGCTTCGCCTCGACCTTGCGCCAGTCGTACTTCGACGCCCAGTAGCGCGCGAGCTCCTGGATCGTGGCGAGCTGCGTGCCCTGCGACTGATCCCCGACAGCCTCCTTCTCGGGCCAGCGCGTGGCCTCGATGCGCCGACGCAGTTCCTGAAGCTCCGCCTCGGGGAACTCGAAGGTGAACGGCCGGATCGCCGGCGTCTCGGAAGTGACAGACATGTGGGGGGGTCTCCTTGCTTCAGCGACTTGCTGTGGCCAGCGACTCCGTGCCGCTGGCTCGTCCACAGTGGACTGGGCCGGCGCGCGTCGGCCCAGGGGAAACCCCGGGGATTGGTCCCGTGGCGGGACCCGGGGGCGGGTCTGAGCCCGCAAAACTACCCAAAGTCACTCAAAGAGGAATAAGATCACGCTAACGCACCACGCGCCACACCAGGAAGAGCGACTCATGGGCGTGCCCGCCATCTCTTCGCAGGTCACACTGCGGGGCCGGGGCCAAGAGCTGGCCGCGCTGGAGCGGGTGCTGGCCACGGCGCGGGCGGGCAGCAGCGCGGTCCTGGTCCTTCGCGGTGAGGCAGGGATCGGCAAGACCGCGTTGCTGGACTACGCAGCCCGCCGGGCCGTCGGATTCCGCACCATCCGCGTCGCAGGCATCGAGTCGGAGATGCAACTTCCCTCCGCCGCCCTTCATCAGCTCTGCGCCCCCGTGCTGGATCGGCTTCATCAACTGCCCGGACCGCAGCGCGATGCACTGTCCGTCGCGTTCGGACTACGGGAAGGCGAGGCGCCCAACCGGTTCCTGCTGGGCCTGGCTGTGCTCAGTCTGCTTGCCTGCGCAGCCGAGGATCAGCCGCTGGCCTGCCTCATCGATGACGCGCAGTGGCTCGATGACGGGTCCATGCAGGTGCTGGCGTTCGTCGCCAGGCGGCTGATGGCCGAACCGATGGCTTTGGTCTTCGCTCTGCGGGAGTCTGATGACGATCGTGAGCTGGCAGGTCTGCCGGAGCTGATCGTCGAGGGCCTCAGCGAGCCCGACGCGCGTGCCCTGCTGGCTTCGGCCGTCCGCGTGCCGCTCGATCCGCTCGTACGGGACCGGATCGTGGCCGAGGCGCACGGCAACCCGATGGCCCTTCTGCAGGTGCCGCGCGCGCTCGAGCCTGCCGATCTGGCGGGCGGCTTCGGGCTCCCCGGCGGACGCCCTGTGGCGAGCTGCATCGAGAACGCCTTCCATCAGCGGTTTCGATCACTTCCGCAGGACAGCCGGCGGCTTCTGCTGACCGCCGCGGCCGAGCCGGCCGGAGACGTGGACGTGTTGTGGCGCGCGGCCGGTCTGCAGGAGATTCCGGTGGAGGCCGCAGCGCCGGCCGAGGCCGCGGGACTGGTCGAGTTCGGCGCCAGGGTGCGGTTCCACCACCCCTTGGTGCGCTCGGCCATCTACCGGAGGACGTCCGCGCCGGACCGCCGGGTGGCGCACCGATCACTGGCGGAAGCCACCGATCCCCACCGCGATCCTGATCGCAGGGCGTGGCATCGCGCTCACGCTGCCACCGGGCCAGACGAGAGCGTCGCCGTCGACCTGGAGCGCTCAGCCTGCCGCGCTCAAGGCAGGGGAGGAGCCGCTGCGGCAGCCTCGTTCCTGCGGCGGGCGGCGGAGCTGACGCCCGATCCCGCACGCCGTGTCACCCGCGCACTGGCCGCCGCTCAGGCCGCAATCGACGCCGGCGGGGCCGACCAGGCCCACAACCTGCTGGCGGCCGCGGAGGTCGGCCCGCTCGACGACCTGCAGCGCGCCCGGCTCGAGCGACTGCGAGCCCGGCTGGCCTTCTCCCAGCTGCGCGGCAGCGACGCGCCCCGGCTGCTTCTCGACGCCGCACACCGGCTGGCGCCTCTCGACGCCGCCCTTGCCCGTGACACCCTGCTGGAAGCGGTCGGCGCGGCGATCTTCGCCGGCCGTCTGAGCGAGGGACCCGGGCAGCGGGAGGTGGCCGAGGCAGCCCGCGCCGGACCGTCGCCGTCGACGCCGCCGCGGACGGTCGACGTCCTTCTGGACAGCATCACAAGCCTGATGATCGATGGCTCCGCCGCCGGCGCCGACGCTCTCAGGCGTGCCCTGCACGTCGTGCGGCAGGAGCAGAAAGCCAGCGCGGCGAATGCGGACAGGCAATGGCTGTGGCTGGCGTCCCGTGTGACACCCGAGCCTCTCGCACCGGAGCTGTGGGACGACGACGCATGGCACGAACTGGCGACCGGCGCCGTCAGCACCGCCCGCGAAGCGGGGGCGCTCGCCGTCCTCCCCATGGCGCTGACCTACCAGGCGTGCTTCCACGTGCACACCGGCGAATTCGACACCGCGGCGGCTCTGATCGACGAGGCGACGGCGATCTCGGAGGCGACGGGCGGCGCACCCATGATGTACACGTCACTGGTGCTCGCCGCCTGGCGAGCACAGGAGTCCCAGGCGCTGGACCTCATCGAGTCCACCACCGAGGAGGTGGTCTCCCGGGGCGAGGGACGCTCTCTCAGCCTCGCCGAGTACGCAACCGCGCTGCTGTACAACGGCCTCGGCCGCTACGATGCCGCGCTGGCGGCCGCGACGCGCGTATGCGAGTACGAGGATCTGGCATTCTTCGGGTGGGCGCTGGTCGAACTCATCGAGGCGGCCGCCCGCAGTGGGCAGCCGGAGGCCGCCACGGCGGCGCTGGACAAGCTCACCGAACGCACGCGCGCGAGCGGCACCGACTGGGCCCTGGGCGTGGAGGCGTGCTCGCGCGCGCTACTGAGCGACGACCAGGATGCCGACGCGCTCTACCAGGAGGCGATCGAACATCTCGGACGCTGCCGGATCACCGTCCACCTGGCCCGCGCCCGCCTGCTGTACGGCGAGTGGCTGCGCCGCCAGAACCGCCGCCAGGAAAGCCGCGCCCAACTACGCTCCGCCTACGAAACGTTCAGCCGCATCGGAGCCGACGGCTTTGCCGAGCGCGCCCGCAGGGAGCTTCTGGCGACCGGAGAAACCGTACGCAAACGGATGTCCGGCGCCGTCTCAGAACTCACCGGCCAGGAGTCCCAGATCGCCAGGCTGGCCAGAGACGGGCACACCAACTCCGAGATCGCCGCCCAGCTGTTCATCAGCCCACGCACGGTGGAGTGGCATCTCGGCAACGTGTTCAGCAAGCTCGGAGTCAGCTCCCGCAGACAGCTCCGCTCAGTGCTGTCTCCTCCGAAACCGGGGGCGCCGATGGCGTAACGAGCCGCGGCCAGAGCCGGCCGCGCAGTCGTCTTCACCGTCGATCAATGTTCCAGTACAAAGCCCCGGACTGCGCTCAGTCCGGGGCCTGTCGAGCACGTGGTGTGCTGCTGATCACGACAGGGCGGTACTCGACGGTTCTCATCCGTCCTTCGGCATCTTCCTGCTGACTGCAACTGACCCGCCCAGCAGCCGAGTTCGCGTCGAAATGCTCGAGGCGGGACGTTGCAGACGCTGCCACAGCCCCCGCACTCCGCGCAGCCGAGGAAGTACGTGATCACCCCGCCGCGAGCCTGTCCTGGTTTGTCTGCGGCCTGACGCTGTCGCCGGCGATTCCGGCGGCAGTAGCTCGGCCATTCGGCCGCAGGTGGCTCGCGCGCGTTGCCGGACCGCGGTGTTGTTGACACGGATGCGTGCCGACGTCCATCGCATGGGTGGCATCGGGCGCTCAGCCGTGAAGGGACAAGGCATGCACATATCTGGGCCCGTAGCCGGCCGTCGGCGTTATGCCGCGCTCATCGCCACGGTGGTGACCTGCTCGACGGCACTGACCGGACCGGACCTCGCCGCGGCCGACGGTACGCCGACACCTTCGGTGCCCGCCCCGAAGCTGGACTGGAGACCCTGCGTCCAGGGCAGTCGGTTCGACTGCGCGACCGCCAAGGTGCCGCTGGACTACCGCAACCTCCGCGGGCGCACCATCGAACTCGCGGTCGTGAAACGCAAGGCAACCGGCCCCGGACGGCGCATCGGCACCCTGTTCTTCAACCCGGGCGGACCCGGCGGGCCCGGAACGGTGCAGATGCCACAGAATTACGAGTTCTTCCCGCGCGAGGTGCGGGAGCGGTTCGACATCGTCAGCTGGGATCCACGCGGAGTCGGCAACAGCACCGCGGTGAACTGCTTCGCGAGTCCCGAGGAAGCCGACGCGTGGATTGCGAGCAAACCGGCCGGCCTCCCGGTGGGCGAACAGCAGCGGACGGCCTGGATCGCCGCGTACAAGAATCTGGCCCGGCGCTGTCAGCAGCGTGACCCCGAGCTCCTGCGCCATGTGTCGACCGCCGACACCGCTCGCGACCTCGACCAGCTCCGCCAGGCGGTGGGCGACCCACAACTCACCTACCTCGGGATCTCCTACGGCACGTTCCTGGGCGCCACCTACGCCAACCTCTTCCCCGCCAAGATCCGCGCCATGGCCCTCGACAGCAACATCGACCCGCAGGCCTGGACGGACCACGCCTCCAACGAGGAACCCCGGCTCTCTACATTCCTGCGCATGGGCTCGGACCTCGGCGCGGCCGGGATACTGGACCAGTTCCTCGCCCTGTGCGGCTCCACCACCACCGCCCGCTGCGCCTTCTCCGCCGGGAGCTCGAAAGCGACCCGGGACAAGTGGGACGAGCTGATGCAGCGCCTCCGGGAACGTCCGGTGGGCGCGTGGACCTACGGCAGGACGGTCGGGGACGTGGTGAGCGGCCTCAACATCGTCAACCCCGGATGGACGGAGCTCGCCGGGAGGCTGCAGGACCTGTGGCAGGGCCGCGTCCCAGGGCAGCCCTCACCCCTACCCGCACCACCGGTCCCGAATCCGTACACGGGTGATGAACAGGGCGCTGCGGTGCTCTGCTCCGACAGCCCCAATCCGCGTGACGCCGGGGTCTACCACGCGCTGGAGGAGGCCGCCGCCATCCGTGCAGGCGACGCCGGACGCTTCTGGACCTGGGCGGCAGAGCCGTGTGCCACCTGGCCGGCCGTTGCGGCCAACGGCTATCGCGGCCCGTGGAACAAAGCGACGGCGCACCCCGTCCTGGTGGTCGGCACCACCTACGACCCCGCCACTCCCTACCGGGACGCGCAGGCCGTGGCCGAGGAGCTGGCCAACGCCCACCTGCTCACCAACAACGGGTACGGGCATTCCGCACTGCTCAACCCCAGCAGCTGCGTCAACGAGTACGAGAGCCGCTATTTCATCGACGGCACGCTCCCTCCGGCTGGAACAGCGTGCCGACCGGACACGCCACCCTTCTCCACACCCAAGCCGAGCGGCGGCGTCACCACCGGCGGCGGAGCGCTGGCAGGCATCGTCTCTTGAGCGGAGGTAGCACCGCAGCCAGGGCACGCGCTTACTCGATCGAGCTCCGGAACCTCCCGGACCCGTACCCCGCCACTTAGCACCCCGGTCTGACACCCCAAGCCCCCAGCAAGGGGCCCCGGACTGCAGAGTCCGGGGCCTGCCGGTTCAAATGGACTGCTGGCCAGTCAGCCCTTGACGCAGATGACCTGCTTGAGCTTGGCGACGACCTGCACCAGGTCCTTCTGCTGGTCGATCACCTGGCTGATCGGCTTGTACGCGGCCGGGATCTCGTCCACGACACCGGAGTCCTTACGGCACTCCACACCCCGCGTCTGGTCCTCCAGATCCTTCGTCGAGAACTTCCGCTTCGCAGCGGTCCGGCTCATCCTCCGACCGGCACCGTGCGAGGCAGAGTTGAACGACTTCGGGTTGCCCAGGCCACGGACGATGTAGGACTCCGTACCCATGGAACCAGGGATGATCCCCCACTCCCCCGAGCCCGCACTGATCGCTCCCTTACGGGTGACCAGCAGATCCATCCCCTCGTACCGCTCTTCACTGACATAGTTGTGATGGCAGCTGATCACACCGGGGCGGTACTCGACGGTCCTCATCTGACCTTCGGCATCTTCCTGCTGGCAGGAGATGACCGGCTCGAAGGTCACGCGCGCCTTCTTGAACTCCTTCCGGACCACGTCCTGGAAGAGGTTCATCATGATCGCGCGGTTGTACTTCGCGTACTCCTGCGCCCAGAACAGGTCGTTCCGGTACGCCGCCATCTGCGGGGTGTCCGCGACGAACACCGCCAGGTCCCGGTCGATCAGACCCTGGTTGTGCGGCAGCTTCTGGGCCTGGCCGATGTGGTACTCGGCAAGCTCCTTGCCGATGTTCCGGGAACCCGAGTGCAGCATCAGCCAGACCGAACCCGACTCGTCCAGACAGAATTCGATGAAGTGATTACCGGATCCAAGCGAACCCATCTGCTTTGTCGCCCGCTCCTGACGGAATTTAACCGCTTCCGCGATCCCGTCGAACCGCTTCCAGAAGTCGGCCCAGCCGCCCGTCGGGAAGCCGTGCAGCCGTCCCGGCTCCACGGCGTCGTCGTGCATCCCCCGGCCGACCGGGATCGCCTGCTCGATCTTCAACCGCAGCCGCGACAGATCCCCGGGAAGGTCGTTGGCCGTGAGTGACGTCTTCACCGCCGACATCCCGCAGCCGATGTCGACGCCGACCGCGGCCGGGCAGACCGCCCCCTGCATCGCGATCACCGAGCCGACCGTCGCACCCTTGCCGTAGTGGACGTCCGGCATGACGGCGAGCCCCTTGATCCACGGCAGCGTGGCGACGTTCCGCAGCTGCTGCATGGCGACGTCCTCGACCGACGCGGGATCGGTCCACATCCGGATCGGAACCTTCGCGCCCGGCACCTCTACATACGACATAACAGCCTCAATCCCCCGAAAAGTAGTAAAACGCAAAAGCCTCGCTTCAGCCCTTAAAAGAGACATCGGACCGGCGTCCACAGCAGTGCGTGCGATAGACATTGTGTCCACCGGCCGCCATCGTGCGGCAACCGTTTTTCTTGTGGAAGGGAGCCAGGGACCGTGCAGCGAAAGGCGTACGTACCGGGCATCGCGCTCCTCGCAGCGCTGGTCGCGGGCTGCACGGGAGGCTCCGGGACCACCGACACCCCGGACGATTCCAAGCCCGGCGAGACCACCGTCGCCGCGCCCCCCGGCAAGTACCGCACGCTCCCCGAGCCGTGCGGCTCCGTCGGGCGTGGCCGACTGAAGGACATGCTGCCCGGCGCCGAGGAGCTGACTCCGGAGCAGCAGGACCAGACGTACCAGGGCAGGGCGGACGCGACCTACAACGGCGACCGCCGGGTCGGCTGCCATTGGAAGGTCGAGTCCGCGGACGCCACGCGCCACCTCTTCGTCGGCTTCGAACGTGTCGTCTCGTACGACCGGGCGGTGAGCGACGACGACCGGGCGCAGGAGGTGTACGCGAAGAAGGTGGCCGCCGCGAACATCGAGAAGACCGTCGACCCGCGTGACGAACTCGGGACGAACAGCACGAAGTCCCCCTCCGGCACGGCCACCCCCGCCAAGCCTCCGACCGGCACTCCGGCCGAGAACCCCGCCGGAAGCCCTGCCCGGACCCCGGGCGGGACTCCGGGCGGGACCCCGGGCGGGACTCCGCCGCAGAGCGGCCCCCAGACACAGATCCCCGAGGACGGCCTCGAGCCTCGCCTGCTGGAGGGCCTGGGCGACAGCGCCTACCTGGACGACCGCCTCGCCGCGGCCGGCTCGACCTCGCAGTCCCGCACGGTGACCGTCGTCTTCCGCACCTCGAACGTCATCGTGACCGTGGAGTACGCCGAACAGCCCGCCCTGGCGGCCGCCGTGCCCGACAGCAGGAACATGCAGGACAACGCGCGGGCGCTGGCCCGCAAGCTCTCCGAGCAGATCGACGAGTAGATGGACGAGCAGATGGACGAGCAGGCACCGCGGACGGCGTTCCGCGTACCGTGGCGACCGTCCCGCAGACCCATGAGTGAAGGAACCATGCACCGATCAGCCCAGCGACTCACCCGCATACTCGCCTGCGCAGCCGTTCCGGTGATGCTCGTCGTCGCCGGCTGCTCCTCCGACTCCGGCTCCGGCTCCGACAGCAAGAAGGGCTCGGACGCCTCGTCCGCGGCGAAGTCGCCGAGCGTCAAGCCGTCCCCGACCGTCGAAAAGGCGGCGTTCGACAAGCTTCCCGACCCCTGCAAGGCGGTCGGCGCGAAGACCGTCGAGGCCCTTGTGCCGGAGGCGAAGGACAAGTCCGGTACCAGGTCGAAGTCGAACGACATCTCCAGCCGCGGCAGCTGCTCCTGGAACGGTCTCGAAGACAACGGCCTGAAGGGTTCCCAGTACCGCTGGCTGTCGGTCTCCCTCACCCGTTACGAATCCGACCAGGCGCTCGGCAGCGGCAACAAGCGCGCCGAGGAGCAGTACGCCAAGCAGGTCGCGGCGGCCGGCGCGGCGCAGGGTGGCAAGGCCCTCAAGACCGCGACCGTGTCCGGCATCGGCGACCAGGCGACGACCGTCACCTACACGCTGCGCAAGACCGTGGACTTCCGGCACCAGACGATCGTGGCGCGCACGCAGAACGTCGTCTTCACGCTCGACTACAACGGCACCTCCTACGAGGGCGGGAAGGTCCCGGACACCGCCGAAATGCTGAAGGACGCGCAGAAGGCGGCGAAGGAGGTCGTGGCGGCCATCGCCGCGGCCAACAAGCAGTAACCGGCCAACGCATCCGCGCATCCTGCTCACAACCCGCCCAGAACCTGCCAGGGACCGCCATCACCCCGGCGGGCACCTGGCAGGCGGCAGGTACCCCGGCAAGGCTTCTGCGCCGTTTTGCGCAGCCCGGTCCCCCGCGGGGACCGGGCTGCGGCCGTCCCCGCGCAACGCCTTCGGTGACCATGTGCCAGGCTGTGCCCGCCAGATGTCCACAGTGGGAGGGGATCGCGGGTGGCCGCGATGCAGCTGACACGCACGCACCGAATACTCATCGGCGTCGTCGTCGCCGGCGCGGTGATCATCGCCGCGATCGGTTTCGCCGGGTCGTACGCCGCCGTGCGCGAACTCGCCGAGCAGAAGGGCTTCGGCAAGTTCTCCCTCGTCTTCCCGATCGGTATCGACGCGGGCATCTGCGTCCTGCTGGCCCTGGACCTGCTGCTGACGTGGATCCGGATCCCTTTCCCGCTACTGCGCCAGACCGCCTGGCTGCTCACCATGGCGACCATCGCCTTCAACGGCGCCGCCGCCTGGCCCGACCCGCTGGGCGTCGGCATGCACGCCGTGATCCCCGTGCTGTTCGTCGTGTCCGTCGAAGCCGCCCGCCACGCCGTGGGCCGCATCGCGGACATCACCGCCGACAAGCACATGGAAGGCGTCCGCCTCACCCGCTGGCTGCTCTCCCCGATCCCCACGTTCAAGCTGTGGCGCCGGATGAAGCTGTGGGAACTGCGGTCGTACGAGCAGGTCATCAAGCTCGAACAGGACCGGCTCATCTACCAGGCACGTCTCCAGGCACGCTTCGGCCGCAACTGGCGGCGCAAGGCTCCCATCGAGTCCCTGATGCCGCTGCGTCTCGCCCGCTTCGGCGTTCCGCTCGCCGACACCGGCCCGGCCGGACTCGCCGCCGCCGGCATCGAGCCGGCCCTGCTGCCCCCCGTTCCCGCCCAGGCCAGTCCCGCCCAGGCCAGTCCTGCCGAGGCCCAGACTCGCCCTGTCCCCCAGGCCCAGCCCGCCCTGCCCGAGCCCGTCGCCACCACCCCGGCGCTGCCGTCCGCCCCCGGCGACGAGCGGCCCCGGGGCACGGAAGCGGCGCCGGAGGTGCCCGCCGACGACGGGGCGGCCGGCCACGAGAGCCCCTGGTTCGCGGCGCCCTCGGCTGCCCAGGCGGCATACGACAACGGCTACAACCCGCAGTACGTCGAGGGGCTGGAGCCCACGCCGGTCATGGTCCCGGCCGGCCCCGGGCGTACCAGGCCGCTCGGCGGGTACGAAGCGCAGCCCCAGCAGTACGAGCAGCCGCAGTACGAGCAGCCCGACTACGCGCAGTCCCCGTACGAGCAGTCCGAGTACGAGCAAGCCGAGTACCAGCGGGCCGAGCCGCAGCCCGAGCCCGAGCGCGATCCGGACGCGCTGCCTCCCGAGGAGGAGTACTTCCTCGCGTTCCGCAAGTTCATAGGGGAGAACGGGACCATCCCCAGCCCCCGCACGCTGGGCGCGTATCTCCAGGACCTCGGGTACAACCACACCCTCCTCGACAGCGAGCTCAGCCGCTACGCCAAGCGCTTCGAGGTCCGGTACCAGCAGGAGCTGGACGCCGAGCACATCGCCTAGCGCGCGCCCACGGCCCGTCCGCGACGGAGGGCCGCCCGTCTGCGACGGAGGGCCGCCCCCCGCACCAGCGGGTGGCGGCCCTCCGCACGTCAACGCGAGCCGCAGGCAGCCAGGCCCTGTCCGGGCCTAGGCGGCCAGCAGCTTGCGGACCCGGTCCGCGCCGACGGCCAGCAGCAGCGTGGGCAGCCGCGGCCCGGTGTCCTTGCCGACCAGCAGGTGGTACAGCAGCGCGAAGAAGGACCGCTGCGCGGTCTTCAGCTCGGGCGTCGGCTTGGCATCCGGCGCCAGGCCCGCCATCACCTTCGGCACGCCGTAGACGAGCGTGGTCAGCCCGTCCAGCGACCAGTGCGTGTCCAGGCCCTCCAGCAGCAGCCGCAGCGACTCCCGCGACCGTTCGTCCAGGGAGCCGAGGAGCTCCTTGTCCGGCTCCTCGCGTACGAGCGTGCGCTGCTCGGCCGGGACCTGGGTGGTGATCCAGTTCTCCGCGCGGTCGAGCCGCGGCCGGGCCTCGTCGAGCGAGGAGAGGGGATTCGCCGGGTCCAGGTCGCTCAGGATCCGCAGGGTCTGCTCGTCATGGCCTGCCGTGACGTCGACGACCGAGGCGAGCGTGCGGTACGGCAGCGGGCGCGGCGTGCGCGGCAGCTCGCCGGCGGCCGTGCGGGTCGCCCGGGAGTACGCCGCCGCGTCGGCCGGCAGCACCGAGCCGTCCGCGACCTTGCGCTCCAGCGAGTCCCACTCGTCGTAGAGCCGCTGGATCTCCTGGTCGAAGGCGATCTTGAACGCCTGGTTGGGCCGGCGCCTGGCGTACAGCCAGCGCAGCAGCGGCGCTTCCATGATCTCCAGCGCATCGGCCGGGGTCGGCACGCCGCCCTTGGACGACGACATCTTGGCCATCCCGGAGATCCCGACGAAGGCGTACATCGGGCCGATCGGCTGCACCCCGTCGAAGACCTCGCGCACGATCTGCCCGCCGACGACGAACGACGAACCGGGCGAGGAGTGGTCGACACCGGAGGGCTCGAAGATGACGCCCTCGTAGGCCCAGCGCATCGGCCAGTCGACCTTCCAGACCAGCTTGCCGCCGTTGAACTCGCTGAGCAGGACGGTCTCGGCGTGCCCGCAGGCGGTGCAGGTGTACGAGAGGGCGGTCGACTCGTCGTCGTACGCCGTGACCGTCGTCAGGTCCTTCTGGCAGACGGTGCAGTACGGCTTGTACGGGAAGTAGCCCGCCGAGCCGCCGCCGTCGTCCTCGCTCGCCGCACCGGAGCCCTCGGCGGCCTCCAGCTCGGCCTCGTCGACCGGCTTCTGCTGCTTCGGCTGCTGCTTCTTCCCGCCGTTGGCGGACTTGTCCTTGGTCCGGTAGC
The DNA here is from genome assembly GCF_040682335.1 of Streptomyces sp. NPDC051219. Lineage (NCBI taxonomy): Bacteria > Bacillati > Actinomycetota > Actinomycetes > Kitasatosporales > Streptomycetaceae > Streptomyces > Streptomyces sp. NPDC051219. The sequence continues at coordinate 27,028 of NZ_JBFBAS010000022.1, read as the reverse complement.
GGTCCAGGACCGCGTCGATGTCGGCCCGGTGCTTCATCGCGTGCAGGATCTGCTCGCGGTAGACACCGGCCGTGTACTGCTCGGTCTGGCTGATTCCGTCGTACTCGACACCCAGCTCGTCCAGTGCCGCGACCATGGCGGCCTTGAAGTGCTCGGCCCAGTTCGGGTACGCGGAACCGGCGGGCGCGGGCACCGACGTCAGCGGCTTGCCGATGTGTCCGGCCCACGAGTCGTCGACCCCGGCGATACCGGCGGGCACCTTGCGGTAGCGGTCGTAGTCGTCCCACGAGAGGACGTGCCGCACCTCGATGCCGCGCCGCCGGATCTCGTCGGCCACCAGGTGCGGGGTCATGACCTCGCGGAGGTTGCCCAGGTGGATCGGCCCGGAGGGCGAGAGTCCGGACGCGACGACGACCGGTTTGCCAGGCGCACGTCGCTCCGCCTCGGCGATGACCTCGTCCGCGAAACGGGAGACCCAGTCGGTCTCGGTGCTGCTCTGAGCCACGATCGGCACGTCCTTCTTTCTCGAAAGCTGGCTGGGGGTGCCCGGTCGCCATTCTCCCAGACGGAACGGCCCTCTCCGGGGTTGCTCTTTTTCCAGCGAAACGGGTGGGGCCCCCATGGGATACTCGAGGCTCATCCATACGTACGTACCGACAGGAACGGCACCTCATGGCCTCGGTCCCTTCCCTCGCTTCAACCGTCCACCAGCGCGTCGCGGACGCCCTCTCGGCAGCTCTGCCGGAGGCCGGCACCGCCGACCCGCTGCTGCGACGAAGCGACCGGGCCGACTTCCAGGCCAACGGAATCCTGGCTCTCGCCAAGAAGGCGAAGGCGAACCCGCGCGAGCTGGCCGCCGACGTCGTCGGCGGTCTCCCCGCCAACGACGTCATCAAGGAGATCGAGGTCTCCGGCCCCGGCTTCCTCAACATCACCGTTGCCGACCGGGCGATCACCGAGACCCTCGCCGCGCGGGCCGCGGACGAGCGTCTCGGCGTCCCGTACGCCGAGAACCCGGGCACCACGGTCATCGACTACGCCCAGCCGAACGTGGCCAAGGAGATGCACGTCGGCCACCTCCGCTCCGCGGTGATCGGCGACGCGATGGTGCAGATCCTGGAGTTCGCCGGCGAGAAGGTGGTCCGCCGCCACCACATCGGCGACTGGGGCACCCAGTTCGGCATGCTCATCCAGTACCTGATCGAGCACCCGCACGAGCTGGACCACGAGGGGGGCAAGGAGGTCTCAGGCGAGGAAGCCATGTCCAGCCTCAACCGGATCTACAAGGCCGCGCGGGTCCTGTTCGACTCGGACGAGGACTTCAAGGACCGCGCCCGGCGCCGGGTCGTCGACCTCCAGGCCGGCGACAAGGAGACGCTCGCCCTCTGGCAGCGGTTCGTCGACGAGTCGAAGATCTACTTCTACTCGGTCTTCAGCAAGCTCGACATGGAGATCCGCGACCCCGATGTCGTCGGCGAGTCGGGCTACAACGACATGCTCGAAGAGACCTGCCGGATCCTGGAGGAGTCGGGCGTCGCGGTCCGCTCCGAAGGCGCGCTGTGCGTCTTCTTCGACGATGTGAAGGGCCCGGACGGCAACCCGGTCCCTCTGATCGTGAAGAAGTCGAACGGCGGCTACGGCTATGCCGCGACCGACCTCTCCGCGATCCGCGACCGGGTCCGGAACCTCGGCGCGGACACGCTGGTGTACGTCGTCGACGCCCGCCAGGCCCTGCACTTCAAGATGGTCTTCGAGACCGCGCGCCGGGCGGGCTGGCTCAACGACCAGGTCAAGGCCGTCCAGCTGGCCTTCGGCACGGTGCTGGGCAAGGACGGCAAGCCATTCAAGACGCGTGAGGGCGAGACGGTCCGGCTGGTGGACTTGCTGGACGAGGCGGTCGAGCGGGCGGCGGCAGTCGTACGGGAGAAGGCCCAGGACCTGACCGAGGAGGAGATCGCCGAGCGCGCCGCCCAGGTGGGCATCGGCGCGATCAAGTACGCGGATCTGTCGACGTCGGCCTCCCGCGACTACAAGTTCGACCTGGACCAGATGGTGTCCCTCAACGGTGACACGAGCGTCTACCTGCAGTACGCGTACGCCCGTATCCAGTCGATCCTGCGCAAGGCCGGGGACGCTGAGCCGGCCCCTCACCCGGAGCTCGGACTCGCCCCGGCGGAGCGCGCGCTGGGTCTGCACCTGGACCAGTTCGCCGAGGTCCTGTCCGAGGTCGCCTCGTCGCACGAGCCGCACAAGCTGGCCGCGTACCTGTACCAGCTGGCGTCGCACTACACGTCCTTCTACGCCGACTGCCCGGTCCTGAAGGCAGAGACTCCGGAAACGGTGGAGAACCGCCTCTTCCTCTGCGACCTGACGGCCCGCACGCTGCACCAGGGGATGGCCCTGCTCGGCATCCGGACCCCCGAGCGCCTCTGATCACCCGCCTCCACGGCGCACCCGCTCCACGGCGATGCCCTCCACCGGATCCGGTGGAGGGCATCGTCTTTCATCCGGGCCGCGTCAACGTGGATCGCGTGCTCCCGCGACCTCGTCGATCTCCGAGTGCGCCTTCTTCAGCAGCTTCGAGGAGAGATCCATGAGCGCCCGAGCGCCGGCGATCTCCTCGCCCACGCGCAGTTGTTCCGGATCCGCAGGGTGGCGGCTGGCGGTCCCGTGGGCCCGGAACTCCGTACCGTCACCGAGCCGGACCATCGCGGCCGCTTTGGTCTTGTCGCCCTCTTCCCGGAACTCCATCTCGATGTGCCATCCGACGAGTGTCTGCATTTCCGATCACCTCCGGCGGTTCCCCTTCCAGAGTGCGCCGCCCGGGCGCTGATCACCACCTCACTTACCAAATGGTGAGTACCCGACTTATTAGTCGGTACTTGTCCCAATCTCCGCACCCGGAAAGGATCGGAAGCGAACCCGAAACAGCCACCGCAAGCAGGCCGCGAGCATCCCCGGCAGCAGCCGCAAGCAAAGGGAGCGCATCAATGTCCGCCCGCACCGCCCCGGTATCCGTCCTCGGCCTCGGCATGATGGGCTCCGCCCTCGCCGCCGCGTTTCTCGCCGCCGGCCACCCCACCACCGTGTGGAACCGCTCGGCCGCCAGGACCGGCCCGCTCGTCGCCCAGGGCGCCGTCCCCGCGGCGACGGCCGCGGAGGCCGTGGCGGCGAGCCCTCTCGTCGTCGTCTGCCTGACTACGTACGCCGACGTAGCGGAAGTCCTCACCCCGCTCTCCGACGGCCTGAGCGGCAAGGTGGTCGTCAACCTCACCAACGGAACTCCGGCCCAGGCCCGCGAGTCGGCCGACTGGACGGCCGAGCAGGGCGCCGAGTACCTGGACGGCGGCATCATGGCCGTCCCCCAAATGATCGCCGGCCCGCACGCTTATGTCTTCTACAGCGGGTCCCGGACCGCCTATGAGGCCCACCGGGAGACGCTGTCCCGCCTCGGCGGCACCAGGTGGGCCGGCCAGGACGCGGGCCTCGCCGCCCTCAACGACGTCGCCCTGCTCACGGGCATGTACGGGATGATCGCCGGCGTCCTGCAGGCATTCGCCCTGGTCCGTTCGGAGAACATGCCGGCCGAGGAGTTCGCCGAGCCGCTCACCGCATGGATCGGCGCCATGCTCACGGGCGCCCCGGAATGGGCATCCGCCATCGACTCGGGCCGTCACCTCACGGACGTCTCCAGCCTCGCCGTCAATCGGGCAGCCTTCCCCAACCTCCTTGCCACGTACCGCGATCAGGGCATCAGCGGCGAGCTCTTCGAGCCGTTCCGGGCGCTGCTCGACCGGGCGGTCGCCGGGGGGTACGCGGAGGACGGCCTCTCCCGCCTCGCGGACCTGCTCCACCGGCGGTAGGCGGTCCGGTCTCACCGACCGTTGGTCTACACCGAATGGTCTACACCCTTGACTGGTACATACCAAAGCGCTTGAGTATTGCGCGAACCCCCACCGCGGCCCGCCCCGACGCAACGCCGCCTCCGGGTGCGGCCGTTGTCGCGCAAAGGAGTCATCGAGTGCTGAAACACCGCATCATGGCGCTGCTTGTCGCCATCCTCTTCGGAAGCGGCCTGGCGGCCCTCCTGCCCGCCTCCGCCGCGTCCGCCTCTGCCGCCGCGGGCGTCTGCGACACCGCCCCCAACTGGGTACAGGGCAGGTCCTACGTCACTGGCAACGTTGTCAAGTACACCGACGGCAAGTTCTACATAGCCGAGCACGACAATCCGGGCTACGACCCCACCATCAGCACCTGGTACTGGGATCCGTACACATGCGGCGGCGGAACCACGCCGAACCCCTCCGGCTTCGTCGTGAGCGAGGCCCAGTTCAACCAGATGTTCCCGAACCGGAACTCGTTCTACACGTACAGCGGCCTGACCGCCGCGCTCAGCGCGTACCCCGGCTTCGCCAAGACGGGCAGCGACACCGTCAGGAAGCAGGAGGCCGCGGCCTTCCTGGCCAACGTCAGCCACGAGACCGGCGGCCTGGTCCACATCGTGGAGCAGAACACGGCCAACTACCCGCACTACTGCGACTGGAGCCAGTGGTACGGCTGTCCGGCCGGCCAGGCCGCGTACTACGGTCGCGGACCGATCCAGCTCAGCTGGAACTTCAACTACAAGGCAGCGGGCGACGCGCTCGGCCTCGACCTGCTGGGCAACCCCTGGCTGGTGCAGAACGACGCGGCGATCGCCTGGAAGACCGGCCTCTGGTACTGGAACACCCAGAACGGCCCCGGAACGATGACCCCGCACAACGCCATGATCAACAGCCGCGGGTTCGGTGAGACGATCCGCAGCATCAACGGCAGCCTGGAGTGCAACGGCGGCAACCCCGGCCAGGTCCAGAGCCGGGTCACCAAGTACCAGCAGTTCACCCAGATCCTCGGCGTCGCCCCCGGCGGCAACCTGTACTGCTGAGGAATCCCCCACACGACCGCGGGCCGGGAGATGTCCCCCGGCCCGCGGTCAGCCACGTCCGCCGCACGGGGCGCTCCGGGCGCCGCGGCCACTCCCTGCCCATGCGGCCCGCATGCAACCAAGTGGCTCACAGGCAACCCACTGGTTCTTCTCCCCGTCCTCCCAGGTCGAGAGGCACCCGGCCGAACCGGGCGCCCCGTCCACGGGGTTGAGGAGGGGACAGTTGTTACGTGCCAGGAGGATATGGGCCACCGCGACAGCGGTGCTCACGGTGGCGGGGGTGTCGCCGGCAGTGGCGCAGGCCCACCCGCGGCCGGCTGATGTCCGGCCCGCTACTGCGGCGGACGACAAGGGCGGTCTGCCGCCCGGCTGGCGGATCACGAACACCGACGGGGAGCCCGCGCTGGAGTGGCGTTCCCCGCGGCCGGTGCCGGCAGGCGACGCGCGCGTGGAGTTCCACGCCGTCGGCAAGCTCGTCGGCGTGCCCCAGCCGGAGAAGGACGGCCGGACCTTCCGGTTGTCTCTCGACGACGCGCGCACAGCGGATCTGGCGGCCCTTCAGGTGCTGGCGGCGGGCCGGCGGCTGGACCGGGCCGATGGCGCGTCCGGCGCCCGCGACCGGCCCTCCGCGCCCGCCGCGAAACCGCCCGCCAAGCTCCCGGCGGGCTCCGTCGACCCGGGCAAGCCGGGCACGTACCGCACGGTCACCGGCGAGTACGCGCTCGACCCGGTCCGCCTGCCCGGCTTCCCGGCGCCCGTCGAGATGCGCGGCGTCGTCGTCGCGCCGAAGGGCGCCACCGGCAAGCGTCCGGTCGCTCTGTTCCTGCACGGCCGCCATGTCACCTGCTATGTCCCGGGCGGCGAGGAGTCGAACATCGACTGGCCCTGCGGCAAAGGCGCCAAGCCCATCCCGAGCCACCGGGGCTATCTGCGCGACCAGGAGCTGCTGGCCTCCCAGGGCTATGTGACCGTGTCGATCTCCGCCAACGGCATCAACGGCCAGGACGGGAACGCCGACGACGGCGGCGCGCAGGCGCGTTCCTCGCTGGTGCGCACGCACCTGGCCCGCTGGGCCGACTGGGCCGCGAAGCCGGCCACGGCCCCGGCGGCCGTACGCAAGGCGCCGAAGGCAGACCTGTCCCGCGTCCTGCTCGTCGGCCACTCGCGCGGCGGCGAAGGCGTCAACCGAGCCGCCATGGACAGCCTCTACCCGCCCCCGCCCGCCCAGGACGGCTACCGCGGAAAGGTGCGCTGGCACATCCGTGGCACCGTGCTCATCGGGCCGACGATCTTCGGCCAGAACCCGGTGCCCGACGTGCCGTCGCTGACGATCCTGCCGGGCTGCGACGGCGACGTCTCCGACCTCCAGGGCCAGGTGTACGCCGACGGCACTCGCGGTGTCAGCCGGGGCAAGGCCCTGCACGCCGCGGTCTACATGGTCGGCGCCAACCACAACTACTTCAACAGCGAGTGGACGCCGGGCCAGGCCCAGGCGCCCGCCGACGACGACTTCTGGCACGACCCCGAGGAGCCGGACCCGGTGTGCTCGCCGGGCACTTCGACCCGGCTGACCGCCGACCAGCAGCACCGGGCCGGCGCCACCTACATCGCCGCAGCGGCACGGCTGTTCGTCGCCGATGACGACCGGGTGCGCGAGCTGCTCGACGGCTCGGGCCGCCGGGCACCCTCCGCCGACCCCGCGCGGGTGCTGACCCATGCGGTCGGCGCGAACCGCGGCGCCGGATTCCTGCCGGACGGGTCCGTGAAGGTGACCGGCGGACGGCTGTGCTCCGCGATCGACCCCGACCCGCGCGCGGCCTGTCTGAGCACGGAGACGGGCGGCTCCTCGCCGCACTTCGCGAACTGGGGTCCGGAACGTGAGCAGGGCCGCCGCGCGGTGGCAATGCGCTGGTCCGCGCCGGGTTCGGCGGTGAAGGTGCGCCCCGAGAAGCCGCTCTCCGTCAAGGGCGCCAAGAGCCTCGCGCTGCGCGTCTTCGTGCCGCCGAACTCCACCGGGACGCAGCTGGACGTGTCCGTCACCGACGCAGCCGGCAAGCGGGCGGACCTCGGCCGCGTACGGGTGGACGGGCTGCCGGGCAGCGACCGCACCTCCTCCTACTGGGCGCGCGAAGTGCGCGTACCGCTCACCGCCGCCACCCGCGCCGCCCTCGACCTGCGCCGGGTCGCCTCCCTGGAGGTGACCCCGCGCACCCGCTCCGGACAGGCGTGGCTGATGGACGCCTGGGCGTGGAGCCCCGGCACCCCCGCGGTGCGGGATGCCCCGCTGACCCGTGTCGACATCGGCCGCTTGAAGGTCAAGGAGGGCGACGCGGGCGTCCGCACGTACCGGGTACCCGTGCGCGTGTCCGGAGAGGGAAGCGGCACGGTACGGCTGTACGTTCTCGACCCGGTCACGGGCAAGGCGAAGGACCGGCTCGTGACGGTGCGGCCCGGCGGCAGCGGCATCGACGTGACGGTGAAGGTGGCGGGCAACACGCGGTACTCCTGGGACGTCTCCCACGACGTGCTCGTGAAGGCGGTCCGAGGTGCCGTCGTCGGCTCGCACGCCGGCGGGGTCACCGCCGAGAACGACGACCCGATGCCCGGGATCAGCGTGAAGCCGGTCGCCGACAGCGTGACCGAGGGGCAGCCCCTGAAGTGGCAGGTGTCCCTGTCCGCGCCCGCTGACGTGGAGATCACGAGGACGCTGCAGCTCGTGCCCATCCCGGGCCGCCCCGAGCTGTCCACGGCGGACGTCGACCGGCAGTGGCTGCTGGACATGACCGGGGAGGTCCCCGACGGTGAAGTCCCCCTGTCCAAGCTGGAGTACGCCTACCTGTGGGTCCCGGTACCGGCCGGGCAGACCAGCGCGGAGGTGACCGTACCCACGGTCCGCGACCAGGTGAGCGAGCCGACGGAGTATGCGGGCATCCAGCCCACCGACGACGAGGGCGAGCCGCACGGCCCGGCCCTGACCGGCACGGTGCTCGACGCGTCGTAGGCACCATGCCTCACGGCAGGGTAAAGGCGCACCACACCACCTTGCCCGGATCGCGTTGGCCGACACCCCAGGTGTCGGCCAACGCGTCCACCAGCCGCAGTCCGCGCCCCGACTCGCCGTCCGGGTCGCACACGCGGGGCCGCCCGTCACCGCTGTCGTGCACCTCGACCCGCAGCGCGACCCCTTGCTCGTACAGCCACAGCCGCAGTAGGTACCCGCGCCCCGGCGGTACGCCGTGCACCAGCGCGTTCGTGGCGAGCTCGCTCACGCACAGCACGACGTCGTCGGCCCGTGCGTCCCAACCCCACGCACCCAGGGCCTCGCGGACGAACTCGCGTGCGGCGGACACCGATCGGCGTTCGCGGCGGCAGAACAGCTCCCGCAGGTCCTCGTGTTGCATCGTCTTGTCCACGGGAGGAGAGTCGCGTCCCGTGACAGGGTGACAGCACCCTGGCGACCCGTACGTTTCATCTGTACGGGTCGCGCAGGCGTAACGTACGGCCGTGTCCGGGGAGTTGGTCAGACATGCACTCCAGGAGACGTCAGCGGAAGAACGCCTCGGCGATGCGGCTGGTCGGCCGCCAGCTCGCCCGCTTCCGCGAGACAGCGGGACTCACCCAACGCGAACTCGCGAACACGTTCAACCTTGCCGAGGAGACCGTCGCCTCGATCGAACAGGGCCGCCGCCCGCTGAAACCGGACCTCGCCGAACGCTTCGACGACCGCCTCGACACGAAGGGCGCGCTGTCGGTCGCGGTGGAGCACATGCCGGAGGTGGACCTGATCCCGGCGTGGGCGGAGGAGTACATGGACCTGGAGCGTGAGGCCCTGACGCTCTGCTTCTACGCGAACCAGACGCTGCCTGGCCTGCTTCAGACGGAGGCATACGCAACAGCGGTGTTTCGCAGCAGGGTTCCCGCCTTCAGCGAGAACGAGGTCGAGGCCCAGGCGGCTGCTCGTCTGGCACGTCACTCGATTCTCCGCCGAGAACAGCCGCCGAACCTGAGCTTCATCATCTGGGAGGCTGTTCTCAGAGACCGCCTCGGCGGCGTGACCACGTACGCGGAACAGGTGAGGCATCTGCTTGCCTGCTCAGGCCTTGCAGGCGTCACGCTCCAGATCATGCCGCTCGGCAGAGAGTCCCACGCGGCCCTGGACGGGCCTTTCGTGCTCCTGGAAACCCCGGATCACCAACGTCTCGGCTACAGCGAGACTCAGCGTGGCAGCCAGCTGGTATCCGACCAGGACGAGGTGTCCATCCTGTCCCAGAAATATGCGATGCTGCGAACTCAGGCCCTCAACGCGGAGGACTCGAGGGCCCTGTTGAACCGGCTGCTGGGAGAGCAATGAGCACCGCACTGAAGTGGTTCAAGTCGAGCTACAGCGGGAGCGAGGGCGGCGAGTGCCTCGAAGTGGCCTACGCCTGGCGCAAGTCCACCCACAGCGGCAGCGAGGGCGGGCAGTGCGTCGAGGTCGCCGCGCACCCCGCTGCGATCCACGTCCGCGACTCCAAGAACCCTGGCGGCCCGGTGCTCACACTCGCCCCGGGCGCCTGGGCGTCCTTCGTCAGCGACGTGCGTTGAGCCCCTGGCCGACCTCCGTCGCCCAGTAGGTAAGGATCATGCTCGCGCCGGCCCGCTTGATCCCGGTCAGGGTCTCCAGGACCGCCCTGTCCCGGTCGATCCAGCCCTTCTCGGCCGCGGCTTCGACCATCGCGTACTCACCGCTGATCTGGTACGCCGCGACCGGCACGTCGACCGACTCGGCGACCTTGGCCAGGATGTCGAGGTAGGGGCCGGCGGGCTTCACCATCACCATGTCGGCGCCCTCCTCGAGGTCCAGCGCCAACTCCCTCAGGGACTCCCGCAGATTGGCGGGGTCCTGCTGGTAGGTCTTGCGGTCGCCCTGGAGCGACGAGCCGACGGCCTCGCGGAACGGCCCGTAGAACGCGGACGAGTACTTCGCCGTGTACGCGAGGATCGACACGTCCTCGTGGCCCGTCTGGTCCAGCGCGTCCCTGACGACACCGACCTGGCCGTCCATCATCCCGCTCGGGCCCACCACGTGGACTCCGGCGTCGGCCTGGACCTGCGCCATCTCGGCGTACCGCTCCAGCGTCGCGTCGTTGTCGACCCGGCCATGCTCGTCGAGCACACCGCAATGGCCGTGGTCGGTGTACTCGTCCAGGCACAGGTCCGACATGATCACGAGATCGTCGCCGACCTCGGCACGAACATCGCGGATGGCGACCTGGAGGATCCCGTCCGGGTCGGTGCCTGCCGTACCGATGGCGTCCTTCTTCGCATCCTCCGGCACCCCGAAGAGCATGATCCCGGCGACACCGGCCTCAAGGGCCTCGACGGCAGCCTTTCGCAGGGTGTCCCGCGTGTGCTGGACGACGCCGGGCATCGCGGAAATCGGAACGGGCTCGCTGATCCCCTCACGTACGAACGCGGGAAGGATCAGATCGGCCGGATGCAGCCGGGTCTCGGCGACCATGCGCCGCATGGCCGGGGTGGTCCGCAGCCGCCGCGGCCGCGTGCCGGGGAAGGATCCGTGAACAGTCATATGGCAACGCTACGCCCGTCCGGACCGGGCAATTACCGACAGGGCGTCGGAGGGGCAGAGCCCCGGGACGCCGGAGGGCGGGCAGGGGAAGAACCCCCACCCGCCCCGGGGCCACACACCCCGACAGCGTCAGGTCGTGCGCCGGCGGCGTGCTCCCGGACGGCGTTCGCTCGGCCTGGTGACCGGTTCGCCCGCCTCCTTCGCGGCCTCGCGGCGCTGGGCGCCGAACTCGGCGAGTGCCTCGGCCAGCTTGTGCACCGAAGGTTCCGGCGAGAGTACGTCCACGCGCAAACCGTGCTCCTCGGCCGTCTTGGCCGTGGCGGGGCCGATACAGGCGATGACCGTCACGTTGTGCGGCTTGCCCGCGATGCCGACGAGGTTCCGGACCGTACTCGAAGAGGTGAAGAGCACGGCGTCGAAGCCGCCGCCCTTGATGGCCTCACGGGTGTCGGCCGGCGGCGGCGAGGCGCGCACCGTCCGGTAGGCCGTGACGTCGTCGACCTCCCAGCCGAGCTCGATCAGCCCGGCCACCAGGGTCTCGGTGGCGATGTCGGCGCGCGGCAGGAAGACGCGGTCGATCGGGTCGAAGACCGGGTCGTACGGCGGCCAGTCCTCCAGCAGACCGGCCGCGGACTGCTCGCCGCTGGGCACCAGGTCCGGCTTCACGCCGAACTCGATCAGCGACCTGGCGGTCTGCTCGCCCACCGCGGCGACCTTGATGCCCGCGAAGGCGCGGGCGTCGAGCCCGTACTCCTCGAACTTCTCCCGGACGGCCTTCACGGCGTTGACCGAGGTGAAGGCGATCCACTCGTAGCGGCCGGTGACCAGGCCCTTGACCGCGCGCTCCATCTGCTGGGGGGTACGCGGCGGCTCGACGGCGATCGTCGGGACCTCGTGCGGCACCGCGCCGTACGACCTGAGCTGGTCGGAGAGCGAGGCCGCCTGCTCCTTCGTACGCGGCACGAGCACTCGCCACCCGAAGAGCGGCTTCGACTCGAACCACGACAGCTGGTCGCGCCGGGCGGCGGCACTGCGCTCGCCGACCACGGCTATGACGGGCTGGTGCCCCTCCGGGGACGGCAGCACCTTGGCCTGCTTCAGGACCTGCGCCACGGTTCCCAGGGTCGCGCTCCACGTCCGCTGACGCGTGGTGGTGCCGGCGACGGTGACGGTCATCGGGGTGTCCGGCTTACGGCCGGCCGCGACCAGTTCACCCGCGGCCGCGGCCACGGTCTCCAGGGTCGTCGACACCACGGCCGTCCCATCGCTCGCGCCGACCTCGGTCCAGCAGCGCTGGGAAGCCGTACGCGCATCGACGAACCGCACGTCCGCGCCCTGCGCGTCGCGCAGCGGTACACCGGCGTACGCGGGTACGCCCACCGCGGCGGCGACGCCGGGCACTACTTCGAAGGGGATCCCTTCGGCGACGCAGGCGAGCATCTCGTCACCCGAGTTGCCGTCGAGACCGGGGTCGCCCGATACCGCACGGACCACCCGCCTGCCGCTGCGCGCAGCCTCCATGACAAGATTGGCGGCGTCCCGGATCACCGGGACCCCGGCGGCTACTGACGCCTCGTCAGCGACCGTCAGCTGAGGCGTGTCGACACCCGCCCGCGCATGCGCACGCACCACGTCGAGCACATGAGGCTCGGCGATCAGTACGTCCGCACTCGCGAGCGCCTCGACGGCGCGCAGCGTGAGCAGCCCCGGATCTCCGGGTCCGGCACCCAGGAAGGTGACGTGCCCGGATGCCGGGAAGGCAAGGTTCGAGTTGGTGGGGCTCAACGTGCTCGCTCCCCCATAAGACCGGCCGCACCCTTGGCGAGCATCTCGGACGCGAGTTCGCGACCGAGCGCGAGGGCGTCGCCGTGCGACGTGGGTACGGGACCGGTGGTGGACAGCTGCACCAGCGTGGAGCCGTCGGTCGTGCCGACGACGCCGCGCAGGCGCATCTCGGTGACAGCCTGTCCGTCGGCCAGCAGGTCGGCGAACGCACCCACAGGTGCGCTGCAGCCGGCCTCCAGGGCGGCGAGCAGGGATCGCTCGGCGGTCACGGCGACCCGGGTGTACGGGTCGTCGAGCTCTCCGAGCATGGCGGTGAGGTCTGCGTTGTCGGCAGCACACTCGACAGCCAGGGCTCCTTGGCCGGGGGCGGGCAGGACGGCGTCGACCGACAGGAAGTCGGTCACCTCGTCGGTCCTGCCGATGCGGGCCAGACCCGCGGCGGCGAGAACCACCGCGTCCAGCTCCCCGTTCCTTACATATCCGACGCGCGTGTCGATGTTCCCGCGGATCGGCACGGTCTCGATCCGCAGACCGTGCGAGCGGGCGTACGCGTTGAGCTGCGCCATCCGCCGGGGCGAGCCGGTACCGACCTTCGCGCCCCCCGGCAGCTGCTCGAGGGTCAGTCCGTCGCGGGCGACCAGCACATCGCGGGGATCTTCCCGCCGCGGGATCGCGGCCACGACCAGGTCGTCCGGCTGCGTGGTCGGCAGGTCCTTCAGCGAGTGCACGGCGAAGTCGACATCGCCGCGGACCAGCGCGTCACGCAGGGCGGTGACGAACACACCGGTGCCGCCGATCTGCGCGAGAGGCTCCCGGGAGGTGTCTCCGAAGGTGGTGATCTCCACCAGCTCCACGGGACGCCCGGTGAGCTTGCGGACCGCCTCCGCGACATGCCCGGACTGGGCCATGGCGAGCTTGCTGCGCCTGGTTCCCAGCTTCAAAGCGGCTTGGGTCATGATGCCCGCCCTCGGTTCTTGACGTCGACGTCGTTCATGTCGGCCCGGCTGACGGCGGCAACCGCGTGCGGGTCGAGGTCGAAGAGTTCACGCAGCGCCTCCGCGTACCCGGCGCCGCCGGGCTCGCTCGCGAGCTGCTTGACCCGCACGGTGGGCGCGTGCAGGAGCTTGTCGACGACGCGGCGCACGGTCTGTGTGATCTCCGCGCGCTCCTTGTCGTCGAGACCGGGAAGCCGTCCCTCGAGCCGGGCGACCTCGTTGGCGACCACATCGGCGGCCATGGTGCGCAGGGCCACCACGGTCGGGGTGATGTGCGCCGCACGCTGTGCGGCACCGAAGGCGGCGACCTCGTCGGCCACTATCGTCCGCACCTGGTCCACGTCGGCGGCCATCGGAGCGTCCGCGGACGCTTCGGCCAGCGACTCGATGTCGACCAGTCGCACACCGGGGATACGGTGCACGGCGCCGTCGATGTCGCGCGGCATGGCGAGGTCGAGCAGCGCGAGCCGTACGGGAACACGGTGGCCGTTCCCGCGTACCGCCGTACCGGACACGGTCCGCCGGTCGGCCGCCCCCCGGTCGGCCCAGGCGCCGTGCAGCTCCATGGAGTCGGGGTCCGTACCGGCCCGCGGCGCGTCGGCGATCAGCGCCGCACGCTCGGCGAGCCCGCCCACGAGTGCCTCACTGTCGGCGCCGGGAAGGCTGACGTCGTCCAGGCCGACGGGACAACCGTCCCCGGCTTCGGTGGCAGCCGCGGCCTGCTTCGCCGGGCGGACCGGCGCGGTCGCTTCGGCGATGCGGCCGTGCCGTGCAGCGGCTGCCGCGAGCCGTGCGACGAGTGCGTCGTCGAGCAGAAGGACATCGGCCGGCTGAGAAGCAGCCGACACCGGCTGGTGGAACGGAGCCGCTTCCTCCTCGACCCCGAGCGCGCTGCGCACCGCGGCGGCCGTCAGGACGAGGCCCGTGGCACCCGTGCAGGAGATGGCGACATCGACTCGTGTCAGCTCGTCCGCGACGGCGCCCATCGTCACCGCGCGAGCGGCCACCCCATTGCCGCTCTGCTCGGTCAGTACGGTGGCGAGCCGCTCGGCCCGTTCCAGCGTCCGGTTGGCGACGACGACCTCGGCCACCCCGGCCCGCGCCAGCGTGACCGCGGCCAGCGAGGACATCGAGCCCGCGCCGATCACCAGCGCGCGCTTGCCCTGGGCCCAGGCCGCGACCTCGGTGCCGGTGCCCACCGCGAGCTGCTCGAGCCCGAAGGTGACCAGCGACTGTCCCGCGCGGTCGATACCGGTCTCGGAATGCGCCCGCTTGCCGACCCGCAGCGCCTGCTGGAACAGGTCGTTCAGCAGGCGGCCCGCGGTGTGCAGGTCCTGCCCCAGGGCCAGGGCGTCCTTGATCTGGCCGAGGATCTGGCCCTCGCCGACGACCATCGAGTCCAGGCCGCAGGCCACCGAGAAGAGGTGGTGGACGGCCCGGTCCTCGTAGTGCACATAGAGATGAGGAGTGAGCTCCTCGAGCCCGACCCCGCTGTGCTGTGCGAGCAGCGTGGACAGCTCGGCGACGCCCGCGTGGAACTTGTCCACGTCGGCGTACAGCTCGATGCGGTTGCACGTGGCGAGCACGGCGGCCTCGGTGGCCGGCTCGGCGGCCAGCGTGTCCTGGAGCAGCTTGGCCTGCGTGTCGGGGGCCAGCGAGGCCCGCTCCAGCACGCTCACCGGTGCGCTGCGGTGGCTGAGTCCTACGACCAGAAGACTCATGCCGGCATCACGGCGGGGACGTCCCCGTCGGGTCCCTTCCGGCCCACGGCCGAAGTACCCCGCACCGCCGGCGCCGACGCTGCTTCGGCGGCGGCCTCCTCGCCGGCCTTGCGCTGTTCGTGGAAGGCCAGGATCTGCAGTTCGATGGAGAGGTCGACCTTGCGCACGTCCACGCCGTCCGGCACGGACAGCACCGTGGGCGCGAAGTTCAGGATGGAGGTGACACCCGCGGCGATGAGCCGCTCGCTGACCTGCTGGGCAGCACCGGCCGGGGTCGCGATGACCCCGATGGAGACACCGTTGTCCTCGATGATCTTCTCGAGCTCGTCGGTGTGCTGCACAGGCATCCCGGCGACCGGCTTGCCGGCCATCGCGGGATCGGCGTCGATCAGCGCGGCGACGCGGAAGCCGCGCGAGGCGAATCCGCCGTAGTTGGCGAGCGCGGCACCGAGGTTACCGATGCCGACGATGACGACCGGCCAGTCCTGGGTCAGCCCGAGTTCACGGGAGATCTGGTAGACGAGGTACTCGACGTCGTAGCCGACGCCACGGGTCCCGTACGAGCCGAGGTACGAGAAGTCCTTGCGCAGCTTCGCCGAGTTGACGCCCGCGGCGGCCGCGAGCTCCTCGGAGGAGACCGTGGGGACCGAGCGCTCGGAGAGCGCGGTCAGGGCGCGCAGATACAGCGGAAGCCGGGCGACAGTGGCCTCGGGGATTCCTCGGCTGCGGGTCGCCGGTCGGTGTGTTCGGCCAGTTGCCACGGTGCTCCTGCGGGATGAGCGGGGCTGCAGGCGGCCGCTTGTCCCAGGACCGCCCCGTCGAAGCCAGGCTATGTCTTTGTGAACGCGTGCACAAAGATGGTGTCCGTTTTGTCCGTGCAAAGTGACCGGGGTCACGCGTGCCGGGCGGCAGATCTTGGAACTACGAGCCCGGCGCGCCCGTTGAAAGCCCGAACGGGACAAAATCGCACACACTCCTCACGACCACGCCCCCGAGACTTCACAAATCGCCCATTATGGTAACCGGATCCGGGTCAGGCCCCCAGCGCGCGACGGAGCCGGACCGGGTCCACCCGCCAGAACGTGTGCTGCTCCCCGTCCACCAGGACCACCGGAATCTCCTCCCGGTACAAGCGGTGGAGTTCCTCGTCCCGGTTGATGTCCTTCTCCTCCCAGGGCACGCCCACTTCTCCGCACACCCGGGCGACCACCTCACGGGCGTCGTCGCAGAGATGACAGCCCGGCTTGCCGACGAGTGTGACCAGACGCTCACCGGGCTTCTTGCTCTTGCTCTTGCCCGAGCTTTTGATCGGGCGGCGCAACAGGGGACTCATGCCCCCCATTCTCAACCCGCCCCGCCCCGTCCGACCCTGTCCGCTTGGTCCGTTTAACAGGTCTGCCTCGTACTGTTCACGCCAACGCACCCCTGGAAGTCGGGAAGTACCGAACAGACTGGCTATGCTCACGCCATGGCCGCACTGGGATGGCTCACCCCCCGTAGGCGCTCCGCGACAGCCCGGAGCGTTCTAGCAGGCGAGGCCGCCGCCGAGGCAGCGCGCAAGTCGTCGCAAGAGATCGACGCGAGCACGACAGCACCGGCCGGCGAGGCCGGCGCACCCGTGTTCCCCGTCGTCGGAGACGACCGCGCCGCCGCCTTCTTCGATCTCGACAACACCGTGATGCAGGGCGCCGCGATCTTCCACTTCGGCCGCGGCCTGTACAAGCGGAAGTTCTTCCAGCGCCGCGAACTGGCCCGGTTCGCCTGGCAGCAGGCATGGTTCAGGCTCGCGGGCGTCGAGGACCCCGAGCACATGCAGGACGCGCGCGAGAGCGCCCTGTCCATCGTGAAGGGCCACCGCGTCTCCGAACTGATGACCATCGGTGAGGAGATCTACGACGAGTACATGGCCGAGCGCATCTGGCCCGGCACCCGCGCCCTCGCCCAGGCACACCTCGACGCGGGCCAGAAGGTCTGGCTGGTCACCGCCGCGCCGGTGGAGACCGCGACGATCATCGCGCGCCGCCTCGGTCTGACCGGCGCCCTGGGCACGGTCGCCGAATCCGTCGACGGCGTCTACACCGGCAAGCTGGTGGGCGAGCCGCTGCACGGCCCGGCCAAGGCCGAGGCGGTCCGCGCGCTGGCCATCGCGGAAGGCCTGGACCTCTCCCGCTGCGCGGCATACAGCGACTCGCACAACGACATCCCGATGCTGTCGCTCGTCGGGCACCCGTACGCGATCAATCCGGACGCCAAGCTGCGCAAGCACGCCCGCGCTCGCGAATGGCGGCTTCGCGACTACCGGACCGGCCGCAAGGCGGCCAAGGTCGGCATCCCGGCCGCCGCCGGCGTGGGCGCCCTCGCGGGCGGCACGGCCGCAGCGATGGCCCTGCACCGCCGCCGCCGCTAGCGACACGGCCGTCGGCGCCGCAGAGTCGGCGCTGTCGGCACGTCGGGCGCGGCGAGGCCGGGGCACCGGCACTCCCCATATTCCCCACCCCTTACCCGCGGCGCTCCCCCGCCAGTCCCGCCGGTTGCACTCGGCCACAACACACCGCGCAAGCAAGCAGATCGCGAACCAAACCGATCAACAACCGGTCACGATCTGCGACTCGATGCGCCCCCGACCCGTAACAGAAGCGACGTAATCGGTGATTTGAGCAACTGGGTGTAGCACTGCCTGTACGAAGCGTTATTCTCCTCAGACGCATACGGGTACCAATTCATCGCCACACCATGGCGGCTGAGTCACCGGTCCCGCACTGCACGTGATGGAAGCTCTGCCTCTGGGAGTCCCGTGTACCCACACGTCGGGGTTGACGCCTCGGGCCTGGCTACGCTGCGCGCAACGGTCCTCGACCACTTGCGCGGCTTCGTCCCCACCGCGTACGCCGTCCCCGCATTTGCCACGCCAGCCCCTGCCGCTATCGGCCCTGCCGGTCCTTGCTATGCCTTGGCCGACGGTGGTGCGACGGTTGGCAGACGCGGCCGTGGCGGCACCGGCACATCCACCGCCCGCCGCCCGAGCGCCGACAGTGACAGCGCCCGCATGATGGACCTGGTCGAACGCGCCCAGGCCGGCGAGGCCGAAGCCTTCGGCCGCCTCTACGACCAGTACAGCGACACCGTCTACCGCTACATCTACTACCGCGTCGGCGGTAAGGCGACGGCGGAGGATCTCACCAGCGAGACCTTCCTGCGCGCCCTGCGCCGGATCTCCACCTTCACGTGGCAGGGGCGCGACTTCGGCGCCTGGCTGGTGACCATCGCCCGCAACCTCGTGGCGGACCACTTCAAGTCCAGCCGCTTCCGCCTCGAGGTCACCACCGGCGAAATGCTCGACGCGAACGAGGTCGAGCGCAGTCCGGAGGACTCCGTCCTCGAAGCCCTCTCCAACGCGGCCCTGCTGGAAGCCGTACGCAAACTCAATCCGCAGCAGCAGGAGTGCGTGACCCTGCGCTTCCTGCAGGGCCTTTCCGTCGCCGAGACAGCCCGGGTGATGGGCAAGAACGAAGGCGCGATCAAGACCCTGCAGTACCGGGCGGTCCGCACCCTCGCCCGCCTCCTGCCGGACGACGCGCGCTGACACGCCCACTGACCCCCGACACACACCCGGTGACGCTTCGATGACGCTGTGGTCCGATCATCCTTCGTGCGTAACCCAAGTGCCGCGCCGCTCGTTGTGCGGGATGCAGGCTCCCTGTGGACACGCCATGCCCGCAGCCACTCACTCTTTCGTGTGGATGCGTTCAAGGTGTGCAACCTTCCGGAACCCCTGGGGAGTCGATCGTCATGACGAGAGGAGGTGCCGCCAGTGATCGGACAAGTTTCGGCGCACCGGCGGGCGAACGCCTTCGCCCGGGCCCTGGAGGATCAGAGCCTCGAGGAGAGCGCAGCCTCGGCGGCCGACCAGCCCGACCCATCCGGCCAGCCCGAGCACGTAAGCCTGCTGGCGCTGGCCAACGGCCTGGGTGAGCTGCCACGACCGGAGTTGGACCCCGAGGTCAAAGTGGTACAGCGGGCGCAGCTCGTTGCCGCCATGGAGGCCATGGTCGCCGAGGGTGGTGCGTCCGCGGGCCCTCAGGTGCCCGAACAGCGGACCGGCCGCGGCGCCCACAGGGCGGCCCCGCTCCGGAAGTTGCGGCCGCGCTCCCGCTGGTCGAAGGGCATCGCGGCAGGTGGGCTCACCGTAGGTGTGGCCGCGGGGGCCTTCAGCGGAGTCGCCGCTGCCAGTTCCGACGCGCTACCGGGTGATTCGCTGTACGGGCTCAAGCGCGGCATGGAGGACATCAAGCTCGGTATGGCCGAGGGCGAGTCCGATCGCGGCGAGCTTTACCTCGACCAGGCTTCGACCCGGCTCCACGAGGCGCGCCGCCTCATGGAGCGGGACCGCGCGGGCGAACTCGACCACGAATCAATGGGCGAGGTCAGGCGTGTCCTGTCCGGGATGCGGCACGACGCGGCCGAGGGCCACCGCCTGCTGCACGAGGCGTACGAGCGGGACGGCTCGCTGGGCCCCATCCAGACGCTGTCCACGTTCTCGCGATCCCATCGCGAGGCGTGGAGCCGGCTCCGCGACCGGCTGCCGGCCCAGCTCACCGACGTGGGTGACCAGGTGAACTCGGTCTTCGACGCCATAGACCACGAGGTGGCTCCGCTGCAGTCGCTGCTGCCCCCTCCCCCGGAGCAGAGCCGAACGTCCGAGCGGCCGGGCTCCGGCTCCGACCGCCCTGGCCAGGCCAGCCAGGACCGGCCGACGCCCTCCTCGACGGCTTCGGCCGACGGCCGGACGGGTGACACGGGCAGGCCGGAGCCGTCCAGTTCCGGCAGCGGCGAGGACGGCCTGCTCGGCGGCGGTACGAGCGGACTGCTCGACCCGCCGTCCAGCGGAACCAGTCCCAGCCCGTCCGGGTCCAGGGCACCGGAACCGGACATCACGCTGCCGCCGATCCTCCCGGGCCTGATCGGCGGCCTGGGTATCGACAGCGAGGACGCCAACTAGGCTCTTGCGTAAGCAAAAAGGTGCGGGGCGCTCCGCCAGGAGCGCCCCGCACCTTTGCCCAGCAGCGGATTGAGCAGGGGATTGAGTCGGCGCTCAGAAGAAAACCGACCGCCGCTGCACCAGCAGCTTGTACAGCGTGTGCTGGATCTGTTCGCGTACCTGATCCGTCAGGTTGAACATAAGCATCGGATCCTCCGCCGCCTCCGGCGGATACCCGTCCGTCGCTATGGGCTCGCCGAACTGGATCGTCCACTTCGTCGGCAACGGCACCGCGCCCAGCGGCCCGAGCCACGGGAACGTCGGCGTGATCGGGAAGTACGGGAAGCCCAGCAGCCGCGCCAGAGTCTTCGCGTTGCCGATCATCGGGTAGATCTCCTCCGCCCCCACGATCGAGCACGGCACGATCGGCGTCCCCGCCCGCAGCGCCGTGGAGACGAAGCCGCCGCGCCCGAAGCGCTGGAGCTTGTAACGCTCGCTGAACGGCTTCCCGATGCCCTTGAAGCCCTCCGGCATCACCCCGACGACCTCGCCCCGCTCGAGCAGCCGCTCGGCGTCCTCCGTGCAGGCCAGCGTGTGCCCGGCTTTCCGCGCGAGTTCGTTTATCACCGGCAGCATGAACACCAGGTCGGCGGCGAGCAGCCGCAGATGGCGGCCGGCCGGGTGATGGTCGTGAACCGCGACCTGAAGCATCAGCCCGTCCAGGGGCAGCGTCCCGGAATGGTTGGCGACGATGAGCGCCCCGCCCTCGGACGGGATGTTCTCGATGCCCTTCACCTCGACCCGGAAGTACTTCTCGAACATCGGCCGGACCATCGACATGAGGACCTGGTCGGTGAGGTCCTCGTCGTAACCGAACTCGTCCACCTCGTAGTCACCGGTGATACGGCGACGCAGAAACGACAACCCGCCCGCGATACGCCGGTCCCAGCCGCCGCCCCCGTCCGTCGCGGTGCCGCCCCCGCCGCCGGCATCCGCGTGCAGGACCGTCGGCGCGGCCCCGGTGCCCTGTGCCGCCTCCTGCTGCGCCGGCAGGGCGCCCACCGGCACCTCGCGCACACCCGAGGGCTCCGGTGCACGGCGTCCGGCCGGCCGGCGCCGTGGCGGGCGGGCCGCACTGCCGCGCGAGCGGTCGTCGTCGAACGGAATGACCTTGGCGTCCGCCATTATGGGTGCGCTCCTTCTTCGGCGCTCTGCGTCGGCTGTCCGGACCCGCGACCGCCCCCCGCGAGGGGCAGTGCCGCTATCCGGTCGACCGCCCTCGCCAGGGCGTCCGGCGGCAGCAGACCCGGCCCGCGGCTCCGCGCGAAGTCCGCGAAGGTCTCCGCGGTCGTGTACTTGGGGGTGAAACCCAGTGTCTCGCGCATCTGCGTCGTGCGGACCACCCTGCCGTGTGTCAGCAACCGGATCTGCTCCGGAGAGAAGTCCGTGACACCGACGGTGCGAAGCGCCGATCCGACCCACGTGACAGCCGGCAGCAACACCGGCACGGTCGGCCGCCCGAGCCGACGCGAGCACTGCGACAGCAGCAGTACCCCGTCTCCCGCCACATTGAACGTGCCGCTGTTCAGCGTGCCGCGCCTGGGCTCGTGCGAGGCGATCCGCAGGACGTCGATGACGTCGTCCTCATGGACGAACTGCAGCCGCGGGTCATAGCCGAACACGGTCGGCAGGACCGGCATCGAGAAGTACTCGGCGAGCGGCGAATCCGCGCACGGCCCGAGGATGTTTGCGAAGCGCAGTACGCACACGGCGACATCGGGCCGGCGGCGCGCGAAGCCGCGTACGTACCCCTCGACCTCGACCGCGTCCTTCGCGAAGCCACCGCTGGGCAACGACTTGGGCGGGGTGGTCTCGGTGAAGACGGCCGGGTCGCGCGGCGCGGAACCGTACACGCTCGTACTGGACTTCACCACGAATCGCTTGACCGACGGGGACTTCTGACAGGCCCCGAGCAGCTGCATGGTGCCGATGACGTTGGTCTCCTTGACCGTGGTGCGCCCGCCGCTGCCCAGCGGAGTGCCCGTCACATCCATGTGCACGACCGTGTCGACGGCATGCTCGGCCAGAACTCTCGCGATCGCCGGCTGCCGGATGTCGGCCCGGACGAAATCGGCACCGCCGAGATGATGCGCGGGGTCGACAGCGTCCACACCGATCACCCGCTCCACCTCGGGGTCGCGCTGGATGCGCCGCACGAAGCGGCCGCCGAGCTGCCGGGCCACCCCGGTCACGAGCACGACCTTGCCCAAGATCAGCGCCTTCCCTCAACCCGAATCCCGTAGTCGTCACCGTAGCGGGTTGATGTTGCGCTGTGATGACCACTCGATGCCTGAAGTGACAGCTCCCCCACAAACGGCGGCACAAGCACCGCAGCCCCTCCACCGAAACGGTGGAGGGGCTGCGGAGACACGTACAGCGCCGCTTACTTCTTGTTGCGACGCTGAACGCGGGTGCGCTTGAGCAGCTTGCGGTGCTTCTTCTTAGCCATCCGCTTGCGCCGCTTCTTGATAACAGAGCCCACGACTACCCTCGCTCACTTCTCTTCACTCGGTGCGGGGCGTCTGGGCCCACACGACCTACGTCGGCCTAGCCTACCCGTCACCGAGTGAGGGACGTAATCCGAGGGGCGCCGTCAGGCGGACTCCACCCCCACATACGACTCGCGGAGGTACTCGTGGACAGCGTTCTCCGGGACTCGGAAGGACCTCCCCACCCGGATCGCGGGCAGATGGCCGTTGTGCACCAAGCGGTACACGGTCATCTTGGACACGCGCATCACCGAGGCGACTTCCGCCACGGTCAGGAACTGAACCTCGCTGAGAGGCCTCTCGCCAGCAGCCATGACACACCTGAACCTTCCGCAAACGACGGGCACCGGCTTCCCCTTCCGGTGACTCCTCGTCGCTGTGCGCTCACTCCCCAGACTAGGGGCGGGTGGTACGAGTGGGGAAGAGGAGCAGCGATCGGCCGCCTACTGTGACAGACACGCTCGATTGAGTACATAGCGAGTAAGCGGCCGGTAGTAATCGGACCGCACAGCGTCATCAAGCGGCACTGCGACGGACACCCGCCCCTCCGCCTCCCCGACGAACAGCGCCGGATCGTCGGTGTCCGCCAGCCCGATGGCCTCGATACCCAGCTGACCTGCCCCGCAGACCCAGCCGTGGTCGCCGACCACTAGCTCCGGAAGGGGGCCGCCGCCCTCCGCCAGACCGGCCAGAGCGGCCCGGACCGGGAGGGGTGAATGGGTGTGTGCGCCGGTCTCACTCCCGGCTCGCCTGGCTCCCGGTTCGCGCACCAACGCGACTCCCTGTACGTAGTCAAGGTTGTACGTGCGTACGCCGAACCGGGTCGTTATGTCGACAGAGCAACCCTGCGCCGGGGTGAGGACAGCACATCCCGCTGCCGAGAGAGCGTCTGCCAGCGCGGCGTAGAACCCCAGCAACCGGTGCGGATGACCGGTCCCGAACAGCACCGGAGCCCGCCGCGCCGCCACGTCCCGCAGCCGGCCGCCGAACGCGTCCAGCGCCGACAGCGTCCGTTCCGGATCGATGACGTCGGGCCCGGTGACGTGGGCGGGATCCGCCGACACCCCGCACTTGTCGGCCATCAGCGCCATCACATCCCGCTCGCCCCAACCCCATTCGGGGTCCAGGCCTAGCAGCACCCGCGGGTCGCGCGCCGCGAAGAGCCGGTAGCTGCGCAGGCTCTCCTCCCGCGAGGTGGCCACGGGCCCGGCCAACCGGGCGGCCAGCAGATGCGCTCGCAGCGCGCCGGTGCTCAACACCCTGCCGATGCTGCCCCAAGCGGCCTGGCGAAGTGTCAGAACACCGGATACGCCGCGCGGTTGGCGTAATACGCGTAGCGCCGGCGCCCAGAGGCCGCCTGGATCATGGCAGCAGGCCGCGCAACGGGAACACCGCCCGGCGAGTCGCCAGCACCGCCTGGTCCAGCCGGTCCGCCGGGTCGTAGCCCGCCTCCCATTCCGCCCAGTCGGGCGTCCGGCCGTCCGTCATCCGGCCCGGCGCCAACTGCCGCGTCCGGGCGAAGACTTCGTCCCGCCACGACGCCGGAATCACTGACCCCGGCTCGACCGGCCGGTGCGCCGCGATCCCCACCAGGTGCGTCCACGACCGCGGTACAACGTCCACGATCGCGTACCCGCCGCCGCCGAGTGCCAGCCACCGCCCGTCGGCGTGCGCGTGCGCCAGGTCGTGGCACGCCTCCTGCACGGCCCGCTGAGCGTCCAGGGACACCGCCAGATGCGCCAGCGGGTCCTCGAAGTGCGTGTCGGCGCCGTGCTGCGTCACGAGCAGCTGCGGCCGGAAATCGGCCAGCAGCTCCGGCACGACCGCATGAAAGGCCCGCAGCCACCCCGCGTCCCCCGTACCGGCCGGCAGCGCCACATTCACCGCGCCGCCCTCGGCGGACGCCCCACCCGTCTCCTGCGGCCACCCGGTCTGGGGAAACAGAGTCCGCGGATGCTCGTGCAGCGAGATCGTCAGGACGCGCGGGTCGTCCCAGAACGCCGCCTGCACACCGTCCCCGTGGTGCACGTCCACATCCACGTACGCGATCCGCTCGGCACCCAGTTCCAGCAGCCGGGCGATGGCCAGCGCCGCATCGTTGTACACGCAGAACCCGGCCGCGGCGCCCGGCATCGCGTGGTGCAGCCCGCCCGCGAAATTCACCGCGTGTGCGGCCTCGCCCCGCCAGACCGCCTCGGCCCCCGCCACGGACTGCCCCGCGATCAGAGCCGACGCCTCGTGCATCCCCTGGAAGGCGGGGTCGTCCATGGTCCCCAGCCCGTACGACCCGTCGGCCCGGCCAGGATCCGCCGAGACCTCCCGTACCGCGGTCACGTAGTCCTCCCGATGGACCAGCCGCAGTGTCGAGTCCCCGGCGGGCTTCGCCGCGGCCACGTCCATCGCCGCGTCGAGCCCGTACGCCCGCACCAGGCCCATGGTCAGCGCGAGGCGCACGGGGTCCATCGGATGGCTGGGCCCGAAGTCATACTTCGTTACCGCCTCGTCCCACATCAACAACCCGCGGCCGCTCATGCCCGCCACCGTATCTGGCCGAGTCCGCGCCGAACGAGCGGGCGTACAGCAGGGTCACCAGCACCAGGCCCATGGGGACGAGCATGGCGCCCCGGTAGCTCCACGCATCGCCCACCGCCCCGACGAGCGGCGACCCGATCAGGAAACCGACGTAGTTGAAGATGTTCAACCGGGCGATCGCGGTGTCGGACGCCCCGGGAAACATGCGCCCCGCGGCCGCGAAGGTCTGCGGAACGATCACGGAGAGCCCGAGCCCGAGCAGGGTGAACCCCAGCATCCCCGCCCACGCCCCGGGCGCGGCGGCCACCACCGCGAAACCGCCGGCGGCCAGCAGAGTCCCACCGCGCACCACGGCGACGGCCCCGAGCCGCCGCACACCGAAGTCGCCGACAGCCCGCCCGAGGAGCGTGGTGACCATGTAGACGTTGTACGGAACGGTGGCCAGTTGCTCCGAACTGCCCAGCACGTCCCGCAGATACTTGGCGCTCCAGTTCGAGACCGTCGAATCGCCGATGTAAGCGCAGGCCATCACCAGGCAGAGCGGCAGCAGCAGCCTGCCGCCGTTCGCCGGCCGGCCCCGCAACGCTTCAGTGCCTGCGGTGGCTTCGGATGCCGTCGGCGGCGTATCCGCGTACCGGCGACTGCCGAGGAGCGCAGCGGGCAACAGCACAGCCACGACAGGCAGATACGAAGCGAGGAGTGACATTTCCCCACACGCGCCCGCCCAGGCGAGCGACGCCCCGACGATTCCACCCAGGCTGTACGCGGCATGGAAACCCAGCACGATGCTGCGCCCGTACGCCCGCTGGAGACTGACCCCCAGCATGTTCATGGACGCGTCCAGCGCCCCGACCGCCAGCCCGAACATCCCGAGCGCGACGGCGACGTGCCACAGCCGGCTGCCCGCGCCGACCCCGAGCAGCGACAGCAGCACCACCGGCTGGGACCACCGGAGCACCGCACTGGGCGGAACCCGCTTCACCAGATGCTCCGTGCCGACACTCGCCACACCCGCGAGAACCGGCACGGCCGCCAGGAAGGCCGGCAGCAGACTGTCTGAGATTCCGTACCGGTCCTGGATCGCGGGTATTCGGGTCACGAGCAGAGCGAACGTGACGCCCTGGACGAGGAAGCTCAACGCCAACGAGGCCCTGCCGTACCGCAGGCGCGCGTTTGTCATGGCCGGACAGCGTACGGCTCCGCTCTACCGGTGGGTAGGTCGATCACGCGAGCATTCCGGGCAGCTCCCCCATGTCGGAGAAGAAGGCGTCGGCACCGACGAGCTTCTCGGCGGACATCATGGCAGTGAAGCCGTACACGTCCATGCCGGCGGCCTTCGCGGCCTGCACGCCCAGCGGACTGTCCTCGATCACCACGCAGCGCTCCGCCGGAACACCCATCCGCTCGGCCGCGTGGAGGAACAGATCCGGCGCCGGCTTGCCCCGGCCGACGTCCTGCGCACTGAAGATCCACTCGGCCTCGAACCACTCGTCGAGCCCAGTGGCCCGGTGTCCGACGCCGATCCGCTCATGAGTCGAGGACGAGGCGACGCAGTACGGCACTCCGGCCGCGACGAGCCAACCGAGGACATCACTCACGCCGGTGACCGGCTTGAGCTCCCGCTCGAACGCGGCGAACACCCTGGCGTGGAGCGTGTTGTCGAAATCGTCGGGCAGCCGCCGGCCCGTACGGTCCAGAACAAGATCGTGCACCCGGTGGACAGCAGATCCCATGTAGTCCCGGAGCGACTCCTCGTAGGTGGTGGGGTGTCCCAGCTCGGAGAGGTAGCCGGCCAGGATGGAGTTGGAGATCGGCTCGCTGTCCACCAGGACGCCGTCGTTGTCGAAGATCACGAGGTCGTAGCTCATACCCTGACCCTAAACGCAAAAAAGCCGCTGTCCCCGAGTCAAATGACTGGGGGACAGCGGCTTTTTCAAAATTTGTTCGGCGGCGTCCTACTCTCCCACAGGGTCCC